>JBJEOV010000025.1:0-16958 GCA_051880895.1 Ruminococcus sp.
ATCAAATTTGTATAGGCTTGCTTTGTCGTTTTCAATGCAAATAAATTATAGTTTAGCTTACTAAACGGAATAATCATTAAAAAAATAAAGGGAGCAACTCTGCCCCCTTTATAGAAAAATTATTTATCAATTCTGCCGTAAAGTCCGTCAAGGCTTCCTTCGTTAAGGGGCTTTCTGTCGGGATTTACCTCGTTTTTAACAGAGCTGTTATTGTTGTAGGGGCGTCTGCCTCTTCCTCTGTTGTAGCCTGAATTATTGCTTCTCGGGTATCTCTTTACCTTCGGGTCGGGACCGATTACAACATGGCGGTTTGCGTTTTCGCCCTCGCTCCACGAAATTGCACCGTTCACCTTCTGAACAGAGGTGTGAATGATTCTTCTTTCGTAGGGGTTCATAGGCTCAAGGCTTGTCTTTCTGCCTGTCTTTATAGCCTTGAAGGCAAGCTTTCTGCCGAGAATTTCAAGGGTTTTTTCTCTCTTTTCACGGTAGTCGCCTGTGTTTACCGTAACCTTGAAATATGAGCTGTCTGCGTGATTTGCAACAAGGCTTGTGAGGTACTGCAAAGCGTCAAGAGTTTCGCCTCTTCTGCCGATTACAAAGCCGACATCCTCGCCCTCAAGGTCAAATTCAACGCCGTTTTCGATTTCGGTCTTATTTACCGAAACAGACTCAAGCTTCATATTTTTAAGTACATTTTTAAGAAATTCCTCAGCGGTTTCTGCCGGACCTGCCTTGAGAGTGATTTTTACCTTTGCAGGTGCGCCGCCGAAAAGACCGAATTTTTTCTTTTCGGCACGCTGAATAACCTCAAACTCAACAACCTCGGATTCGTCAATACCGAGCTGTCTTTTTGCGTCTTCAAGTGCGAGAACCTCAGTTTCGCCGACGCCGATTGCTTCTCTGATCATAGTTTTCACCTATTTCATTTACTTCTTTTTCTTTTTTGTGCTGCCGTTAGCCTTAGAGCTTATCTGCTGTTCAACAGGTGAGTAAACATAAGGAATATTAGCCTCGTTTAGCTCCATAAGAGCAAGGTGACGAGCCTCTTCCTTTGCGGTAAAGCTTACCGGTGTAAAGAATTTTGCAATCACAAGCGACTGAATAAATGCAATCACCGATGAACAAATCCAGTAAAAACCAACCGCAGCCGGCACTGTATATGCGATATAGGCTGTAAACAGAGGCATAATATAGAGCATAAGCTTAAGGCAGCCCTGCTGCTGTGCCATCTGAGCCTGATTAATTTTCTGCATAATAAGCTGAGAACCAATGTATGAAACAAAGCAGAGTACAGGGATAAGTGTGTACCACGAGAACAATCCCATATCCTTAGGAACTGTAAGAAGATTGATTCCCATCATATTAAATCCGTTTGCAAATTCGATTATCTGCTGACATTCCGCAGGAGAGAACAAGCCCTGAATAGTTTCGGTATTCATAATGCTTGGGAACACCTTGATAAGCTCAATTTGCTGATAGGTCGCATTTGTGGAAATTGAGTAACCCGGAATAGTATTCATATATCCAACCGCACTGTTTACGGTTGCCGAGTCAAGATGGAGTGTGTTTGTAAGAGGATATGCAACGGCGTAGAAAATACCGAGCATTACAAGAAAAGGAACAATCATTGTAAGGCAGCCGCCCATTGGCTTTACGCCCTCTTTTTCGTAAAGCTTGTTCATTTCCTCCTGGAGCTTAACCTTATTATTAGCGTATTTTTCCTGAAGCTCCTTTTGCTTTTTTTGCAGTCGCATTGTTCCCGCCATAGACTTCTGTTGCTTGACGGTAAATGGGAACAGAATAAGTCTTATAACAATAGTAAACACAACTATTGAAAGACCGAAATCTTTCAGAAAGTAGAAAGCAGCCCACAGAACATAGCCGAGAATACTTCCAAAAAATCCAAAAATATCAAACATAAGCTACCTCACTTTAATTTTCTTGGCTTGTCCGTTTTTTCGGGAACAGGATCGTAGCCTCCCCTTGAAAAAGGATTGCAGCGCAGTATCCGCCACACGGTAAGAGCTGTACCCTTCAGCGCACCGAAGCGCTCAATAGCCTCAATGCCGTACTGAGAACAGGTCGGCTCGTATTTACAGCTTTTAGGCAGATGAGGAGAGATTGCAGCTTTATAAAATTTTATCAGCAGAATCAGAATTCTTTTCATAGTATTACTTTTTAAGAACACCGGCAGACTCCATATGCTTTTTCATGGCGTCATATACCTTTTGCGATTTTACAAAAGGAGTCCTTGACCTTGCCACAAACACAAAATCAAAGCCCGGCTTCAAGTCATTGTAAAGCTGATAATATGCGGCTCTTATCACCCGTCTTGCACGGGTGCGCTTAACCGCCTTTCCGACTTTTTTGCCCGTAGTTATTCCAAAACGCAGGTTATCGGATTTGTTTTTTATAACATAAGTTACCAGAACAGGACTCACAAAGGATTTTCCCTTTTTATAGAGTCTGGAAAAATCCCTGTTATCCTTTAAAGTGATGAAGTCACTCAAAATTAAAACCACCTAAGCAAAGTAAAAGCCGCAAACAACAAAGAAAGACCACTGTATCAAAGTGGCCTGTTCTTTACTTTAGTAAGACAACCTTTTTCTACCCTTAGCTCTTCTTCTCGCCAGTACTTTTCTACCGTTGGCTGTTGCCATTCTCTTTCTGAAGCCGTGCTCCTTCTTTCTGTGGAGCTTCTTTGGCTGATAAGTTCTCAGCATTCTGAAAACCCTCCCTTCAATATATAACCTTGCAATATAGCATTATATCTTAATTTTTCTTTATAGTCAACAAAAAATAAAAAGTTTTTTGATTTTTTATTGCAGGCAGAAAATTTCACCTGAAAATTCAGCTTTTTTACAAAAAATAAAAGTTTCTCGATTAAAAAAACATACTACAGTGATTGACTAAATACTATATATAGTGTATAATAAAGCTACAGGGAAAACCGTTTAAAGCGGTTAGCCTTTTAGGATTATTTTAAATTAAAAAATAATCGTCCAGAATGTTTGGTAGGCTGTTGGGCGATTATTTTTTTATGGCTACAACAATAAATAATATCAAAACCAATATTACTATTATGTATTCCATTATGCACTCACCTCCTCCACATTTTATTAAGCCAATGCTTTCATAATTTGTGTGTTCGGATAAGTGCTAACCGCCTTAACTTCCCTGTAACCTCACTTATTATAGTATAATTTGTTGTTTTTTGTCAACTTTGTTTTACACGGAAATTTATTTCAATTTTTCTCCTATACTTCAACCGCAATCGCAAAACGATGTGCGGTTTTTTTACGCTAAATTCTAAATATAGTTTATCTCAATCTCCAAGTATATAATTTCAACTTAGTTAAGAATATCGGAATTATTCATCATTCATTAAATTTATTCATCATACATAATTCATCATCATTAAATTATTCATTATTCATTATTCATCATTCATTATTCATTAAATTCATTCATTATTCATTTGTCCGTAAATATATCCTCTCGGTCGGGCGTTAAAATTCATAATAAAAGCAAAACTATCTTCTCGGACTAAAAAATATTGATTTTTTTTTTGAAGTGTTTTATAATATAATAGAATAGATTTACTATGGGGTAATATGGCGATAACGCTGTATTTATTTAGAAGGGAAGTCGTATATGGAATCTTTTGAAGAAGCGTGGGGAATAATATGCAGCTACTGCAAAACTAAAATTACAGATGTGGCTTATAATACATGGATAAGCAGAATTGAACCGATTGAGCTTGACTTTGACAAGAACAAGGCTGTAATTTTAGTGCCTAACGATTTTCATCGTCAGACTATCACTCGCTGCTATCTTTCTCTGCTAAACGAGGCTTTTGAAGCCGTTTTCGGTCATATCTTCATTATTGAAATGAAGATTCCCGAGGAAATTTTCTCCAAGGAGGAGCAGCAGGCGGCTGTTAATACAGAAATCACCGACATCAGCTATGAATACACCTTTGATACCTTTATTGTCGGCTCGTCAAATAAATTTGCACACGCAGCCTGCCTTGCAGTTGCCACAAATCCTGCAAATGCCTACAATCCGCTGTTTTTGTACGGCAACTCGGGACTCGGCAAAACTCACCTGCTTTATGCCATCGGCAACGAAATCAAGAAAAACTCGCCCGAAAAAACTATCTGCTATATCAAGGGCGATGATTTTACAAACGATCTTATCGAGTCGCTGCGTCTGGCACGGATGAGTGAATTCAGAAAAAAATACAGACAAGCCGACATTCTGCTCGTGGACGATGTGCAGTTCATCGGCGGAAAGGAAAGCACTCAGGAGGAGTTTTTCCACACCTTCAATGCGCTTTATGACGCTCACAAGCAGATAGTGCTTACCTCAGACCGTCCGCCAAAGGAGATTAAAACCCTTGACGACCGTCTTCGCTCACGCTTTGAGTCGGACCTTATCGCAGATGTTCAGCCGCCTGATGTAGAAACAAGAATTGCTATCATCAAGAGAAAGGCTGAACTGCTCGACCTTGAGCTTTCAAACGAGGTGTGCGAGTATATTGCGTCAAAAATCAAGGCTAATATCCGTCAGCTTGAGGGTACTGTCAAGAAATTAAAGGCGAAAAATCTTGTAAATCAGGAAAAAATCACAATTTCCTCCGTTCAGGAGGTTATCTCCGATATTCTCAATAACGACACTCCGCCCGAGGTTACCGTGGAGCGCATTATTGAGGAGGTTTCACGCACCTTTGGCGTTACTCCCGACGCTATCCGCTCGGAAAACAACAGAAGTGCAAACATCAGCAACGCCCGTCACATTGCCATTTACATTTCCAGAGAGCTTACTACCCTCTCTATGGCAAATATCGGCGAGGAATTCGGCGGCAGGCACTACTCAACCGTGATCTACACAGTTAAAAAGGTTAAGAAAATGATGCAGCAGGACCGCAAGATAAAGGAAATCATTGACGATACAATCAAGAATATCCGTGACAGGTAGCCTGAATGCTTTTAACATTTCGGTCTGAACCGTTTTTGCTTTTTAACATTTTTAACATTACATTTTTGTAATTTTTATAAATTTTAAAAAACGGCTTATCAGCTTAACTAAAAGCCGATTGGTCAATAACTTAAAAGGAGAGGTTTAACATAGCCTGTTAAAAGCTTTCCTTAATTTCAACATTTTTAGTATGTTAAAAAATATTTAAAAAATCTTTTGGAAAATTGCCGCAATAAGTGCAATTTCTAAGTTTTTTTCAATGTAGTTGAGGGGAATATTAAAAGATATTTTTAACCGTAACAACCTCAAAAAGCTGAGCTTTTCAGAGTTTTTTTAATGCTTTTCTTTACATATATATAATAGTATAGAAAAACTTAAAAATGATTTTAATAAGCTAAGTTATAATTAGATAACTAAAATCAGCTAAAAACTAAAGTATCGGTCGGGCAACAAAATAAAAGTTTATATAGGAAACGGGTTTGTTTAGCGTTCCTCTACTAAAACTATAAACGCCATCATACGATGAGCATTTATGATCTTAACAGCTTTGTTCCTCTGTAATATAGCGTCTTAACTAAACTATAAGATATGGGAATTATAATTTTGCCTTTATCCAATACTCAAAAAAACTTTGATGTTTTTAAGCTTTGCGGCACTATCTGACTAAGATATTATTAATTTTATTATAAATTTATCTTTATTTTATTGTATTTTTTAAATTTCTTCTTTTTAAACTTTTCGTGGGCTCTGCCCACACCCGCAACCCTTTAAAAAGGGTTGACCTAAATTTTTTTATTTGCTGAATTAACATTTTCATTAACATTCAACTAACAATTTTCAACCCTATGTTGAAAGAAAAAGTCTTTTTCACAGTCGGTGTAAAAGCTGTTAAAATGCTGTTGAGTGTTTTGTGGACGGGTTTTATTAAGCAATAATCGGAAAAGTTACAGATTTTTAACATTTTAACACCCCCTACTACTACTACGAAAAATTATTATCATTACATAAAGGAGAGCTTCACTTGAAAATTTCGTGCTTGCGAACAGATCTTGCCAACGCAGTGTCGAATGTATCAAGAGCAGTATCCTCAAAGGCGGCAATACCTGCGCTTGAGGGTGTGCTCATAAAGGCATACGACAATTCACTTAATATATCAGGCTATAATCTTGAAATAGGAATTACAACAGACATTGATGTTACAATTCAGGAGGAGGGAGAAATCGTAGTCAGCGCAAAGCTTTTTCTTGATATTGTAAGAAAGCTTCCCGAAGAAATCGTGATGATTGAAACCGACGAGCGAATGGTGACCTATATTACCTGCGGCAATGTAGATTACCAGATTGTGGGAATGTCATCAATCGAATATCCCGACCTTCCGACCTTTGAGCAGACCGACATCATCACGGTAAATGCAAAAACTCTGCGTGATATGATAAGGCAGACAGTGTATGCAGTATCTGACAACAACGCAAAGCCTATTTACACAGGCTCGCTTTTTGAAATTGAGGACGGACTTTTCAGAATTGTCGCTATTGACGGCTACAGAATGGCTATCAGGAGCGAGAATGTAGAGTCCGAGAGCAAAAACAGCTTTGTAGTTCCCGGAAAAACCCAGCTTGAGGTGCTTAAGCTGCTGAGTGACGACGAGGAAAATGTAGATATTATCATCGGTCACAGGCACATCACCTTCAGGGTAAACAATTACAGGGTAATTTCAAGACTTATCGAGGGCAATTTTATTGACTACAAAACCACAATTCCGACCGATATAAAAACCGAGGTCATTATAAACACAAGAGTTATAATCAACTCGGTTGAAAGAATGTCGCTTTTGAATAACGACAGAATCCAAAGCCCCGTAAGATGCAATTTTGACAATGACGAAATAAAGCTTTCGTGTGCGTCTGCCGTGGGCAGAGCCAACGACAGCATTTCGGTTTCGGTTATGGGTGAAAAGGTGGAAATCGGTTTTAACAACAAATATCTGCTTGACGCACTCAAAAACTGCGATACCGACGAAATAAGACTTGCTCTGAGCGGTCCGGTTAAGCCGATGATTATCAAGCCGGTCAAGGGCGACAGCTTTCTGAGCATTGTAGTACCTATGAGGCTTTCAAATGAAGGATAAAAAAATCAGCATTGACACAGAATTTATAAAATTACAGGATTTGCTCAAGCTTGCAGGTCTTTGCGACACAGGCGGAATGGCAAAAATGATTATTCAGAGCGGAAATGTCACCGTAAACGGCGAGGTCTGCACTATGCGTGGCAAAAAAATGCGCAGGGGCGACTTTGCAGAGCTTGACGGCGAAAAAATTACCGTTATCTGAGCTGGGAATGATATTTTTTGAAGGTACTTGCGCTGAAATTTGAAAATTACAGAAATCTTGAGGACGCAGTTATTACTCCGTGCGAGGGCGTGAATGTGATTTACGGCGACAACGCACAGGGAAAAACCAATCTGCTCGAGGCTCTGTGGATGTTCTGCGGAGGTCACTCGTTTCGAGGCTCAAAGGATAACGAGCTGATAAAGTTCGGCAAGCCGTTTGCAAGGCTGGAAATAAGATTTTTCGGTCAGGAAAGGGAGCAGACCGCCTCGATTAAATTCAAGGGAAGTAAAAAACAGGTTGAAATCAATTCCGTACCAAAAAATTCGGCGGCGGCGCTTATTGAAAAATACTGCGCAGTTGTGTTTTCACCCGAGCATCTGAATTTAATAAAACGAGGTCCGTCCGAAAGGCGAAAATTCATTGACAGCGCAATTTGCAGGGAAAAACTGAGAAATGCTGTGGTGCTTTCAAAGTACAACCGCACTCTCAATCAGAGAAATTCACTGCTCAAGGATATTTACAAGCACCCCGAGCTTGAAGAAACTCTTTCAATCTGGGACAATTCTCTGCTGAAAAACGGTGCTTTGCTCATAAAGCAGAGAATGGAGTATCTACAGACGCTCGAAAAAAGGGCGTCGGAGTATCATCTGGGCATTTCGGGCGGCAAGGAAAGGCTTGAAATTAAATATTTGTCAACCACAAACGCCGAATACGGTGATGACCTTGAGCAGATTTACCAAAAATTATGTGACGCCTTTGAGCAATCTAAGGCAGATGATATAAGAAACGGCTGTACCACCAAGGGTGCGCACCGTGATGACGCAGAAATTCTTATCAACGGCAAAAATGCAAGGCTCTATGCCTCGCAGGGGCAGCAGAGAAGTGCAGTTCTTTCCTTAAAGCTTGCCGAGGCGGCGGTTTTGTCAGAAAGAATGGGCGAAAAGCCTATAATTCTGCTTGACGATGTTATGAGCGAGCTTGACAGCAAAAGACAGGATTTTCTGCTCAATAAGCTTGACGACTGTCAGGTTTTTATAACCTGCTGTGAGAAATCCAACAAGGAACAGCTAAGAAAAGGCAGAATTTTTAATGTTTGCAACGGAGTAATCAGCTGAAATGTACTTGCACTTAGGACAGGATACTGTCATTACTACAAAATCAATTATCGGTATTTTTGATATAGACAGATGTACCGTTTCAAAAAAAACAAGAGATTATCTTGCCGAGGCAGAGAAAAGGGGAGCTGTGGTGAATGTTTCCTACGAGCTGCCGAAATCTTTTATTGTCTGCCGGGAGGGCGGCAAAACAACCGTCTATATAAGCCAGCTTTCCAGTAAAACGCTGTTCAAAAGGCAAAAAGAGGGAACGGCAAATATTGAATGAATAATGAATGATGAATAATGAATAATGAATAATTCAGATTAACCTCTGAACTACTCTGAAATAATAAGAATTTTTCGGTCGGGCGACTCAGCTTGAATTTACAGCTTACTGTCTGCCCGGACAAAAAATTTAGGTCAAGCCTTTTTAAAGGCTTGAGGATTTGGGCAGATTGTTCTCTGATATTTCATTAACTTAAGAAACTAAAAGATTTAAAAGCCTTCCCCTTGAGGGGAAGGTGGCGGCGTAGCCGACGGATGAGGTGTAGCCACGAAGTGGCGTTATAGTTGTAAATAAAGTGATGACATAAGACGGACGCTAAAGCGTCCTACACCTCATCAGTCACTTCGTGACAGCTTTTTTCTGCGAAAACGGCAACCCCTTTGTCGCTTTGCGACATTTCCCCTGTCAGGGGAATACCTCAAGGAGAAGCCTTTAAAAAAGACAAAATATCATAAAACACGATAGTATATAAATCTGAATATTTCTGAATAATTATTCAGTTTATTATAAATATAAAAAGAGGGATTGTATATGAAGGCGAAAAAATGTCCTTACTGCTCAAAGAGGATTTCCTATGTTTCAGGCTTTTCGAGCAGACGGAAAAGTGAATATATATGCACAAGATGCGGAAAGGAAAGCAAGGTTGTAATAAACAAAATGATTTTTGTCGGCTTTGCTCTTGCAGTTGCCGCCGCCGCCGGAATTATGCTTTACTGGATAAAGTCGGGCAATATCAGCAACCCTCTGGGCATTCTGATTGTTGCCGCTCCGCTTGTAATTTTTATGCTCATAACCCCTGCATTTCTCAAATATATGCCTCTTAAAAAATACAAAAAATCTATGGAGGCTAAAAAGGCAGGCAGGGTGTATTCCGAGAATATAACAGGAGATATTGCCGACGAATTTGATTTCAAGCCGATTAAGACTGCATATACAGTTGAGAATACCGCACCTGAGGTGGCAATAGATACCGATGTGTTCAATAAGCTCAAGCAAAAGCGTGACGCAGAGAGAATTCAGCTGCAGCAGGAAATTAATAAACCCGACGACGCTCAGAATGACAAGACGGTTTCTTTTGTGCCTGTAATAAACGATGTAAGTGAGAATCACGCATCTGCCGACGCACCTCTAAAAAAAATCCGCACGGACTCTGACGCAGGCTTTTCACGCTCACGCCACTACATAGAGCCTAAGGAAGAAAGTGACGGCACAAAAAAAGCCGATACCAACAAATACACTGCAAACAGGAAGTTTTAAGCTATGCTGAAATTACCCGTCTGCCCTCATTGCCACACCGTTTACAGCTATGGCGAGGTGCGAAAAATAGCAAAGGAAAAATCACATATCTGCTACCACTGCAAAAAAGAATTCAAAGCAAGCAGAAAGCCGTGCATTGTGCCTGCTGTTATTCTGCTTGTGCTTGCCGTTGCGGCAAATGTGGGTGTGCTGTATATGACGCCGAGCCTGAATTTTTATGTGCTTGTGGGAATAAATGTGTTTTTTATATTGCTTGCGGCGGCATTATTTCCGCTGTTTACAGTTTTTAAGGATATTAAGAAATAAAAAAAGGAAAAACCAAATTTCCTGTCTGAATAAAAGCGTAATGAAATACTTTTGTTCACAGGGAACCCCTGATGTGGGTTCCCTACGGATAAACAGTCCGCCGGACTGTTTATCCTACCCTCCTGCATTTATCAAAGCAGTTTTTTTCGTGGGCTCTGCCCACACCCGCAAGCCTTTAAAAAGGCTTGAGCGAAATTTTATCCCCGGGCAGACAGTTTACCTTAATTCTAAACTGAGTTGCCCGACCGCAAATTTTTCTGTTAAATATAATTTTACTTATAATCAGAATAAACATACTTTCCGCTCTCTGAGAGTGTGAACAGAGTCAAAGCCCTGCTTTCGGCTCTGATAACGGAGGTAAAAAAATGGACAATGAAAACAACATTGAGATGACCAAGGTCGAGCAGGAATACGGCGCAAATGAAATTCAGGTGCTTGAGGGACTTGAGGCTGTGCGTAAACGACCGGGTATGTATATCGGCTCAACAGGTCCGAGAGGTCTTCATCACCTTGTCTATGAAATCGTAGATAACTCTATCGACGAGGCTCTTGCCGGCTACTGCACCAAGATTGATGTGGTAATTGAAGAGGGCAACATCATCAGAGTTACCGATAACGGCCGTGGTATTCCCGTCGGCATCAACAGCAAGACAGGTCTGCCTGCCGTAACGGTCGTATTCACCGTTTTACACGCAGGCGGCAAATTCGGCGGCGGCGGCTACAAGGTTTCGGGCGGTCTGCACGGCGTTGGTGCGTCTGTTGTAAACGCCCTTTCGGAGTGGCTCGAGGTAAAGGTGTGCGACGGCGAGGATGTCTATACCCAGCGTTACGAAAGAGGTAAAATTGTCAGCGACCTCCATAAAATCGGCAAGTCCGACATCAAGGGTACGGAGGTGCGCTTCAAGGCAGATCCGCTCATCTTCAAGGAAACCGATGTTTACGAATACGAGATACTCGAAAAGCGTTTGCGTGAGCAGGCTTTTCTCAACGCAGGCGTTCACATTGAGCTGAGGGACGAGAGAAACAAGGATGAAATCAAAAAAAATAATTTCTGCTACGAGGGCGGCATAAAAAGCTTTGTTGAGTATATTCACAAAAAGAGGGCTCTTGCCGTTATTCATCCCGATGTTATTTACTTTTCCTCAAAAAATGACGAAGATACAATTTCCGTTGAGGTTGCCTTGCAGTACAACGACAGCTACAACGAAAATCTCCTGACCTTTGCAAATAATATCCACACCACAGACGGCGGCACTCACGAGGAGGGCTTTAAAAGGGCGCTCACAAGGGTAATGAACGATTACGCAAGAAAATTCGGCAAGCTAAAGGAAAACGATAAAAACCTCAGCGGCGAGGATGTGCGTGAGGGCATTACCGCAATTATCAGCGTAAAGCTCAAGGAGGCGCAGTTTGAGGGACAGACCAAGGCAAAGCTCGGCAACACCGAGGTAAGAACTATGGTCGATAAGCTCGTAAGCGAAAAGCTGATGATTTATCTTGAGGAAAATCCCCAGGTTGCAAGGGCAATTTTTGAAAAGTCGCTTGCCTCTGCAAGGGCGAGAGAGGCGGCAAGAAAGGCGAGGGAGAGCGTAAGAAGAAAGTCTGCGCTTGAGTCTGCCCAGCTGCCGGGCAAATTAGCCGACTGCCAGTCAAAGGACAGCGAGATTACCGAGATTTACATAGTAGAGGGTGACTCTGCGGGCGGCTCTGCAAAGAACGGCCGTGACCGTAAATTTCAGGCAATTCTTCCGCTGTGGGGCAAAATGCTCAATGTAGAAAAGGCAAGGCTCGACAAGGTTTACGGCAACGACAAGCTGATGCCCGTTATAACCGCACTCGGCACGGGCATAGGCGACGAATTTGACATTACAAAGCTGAGATACGGCAAAATAATCATTATGGCGGATGCCGATGTTGACGGTCAGCATATCAGAACACTTCTTCTGACCTTCTTCTTCAGATTTATGCGCCCTCTCATTGAGGAGGGGCATGTGTATATCGCCCAGCCGCCGCTTTACAGAATTACAAAGGGCAAGGAGCATAAATACGCTTATTCCGACCTTGAGCGTGACCAGATTCTTGCTACTATCGAGGGAAAAACCGAAATTCAGCGTTATAAAGGTCTTGGTGAGATGGACAAGGACCAGCTATGGGAAACAACTATGAATCCCGAAACAAGACTTATGCTCAGAGTAACCCTTAACGAGGCGGAAGAGGCAGACGAAATCTTCACAATTCTTATGGGCGACAAGGTTGAGCCGAGAAGAGAATTTATTGAGAAAAACGCAAAATTCGTAAGAAATCTTGATGTTTGATTTTTATGTCACTGTAATTTATTTTTTCGATAAAAAATAGCAGATTAAAAAGAAGGAGTGATTTTTGTGCATTCACGAACCAAATTCAGAGTACGCTATGCCGAAACCGACTGTATGGGCATTGTTCACCATTCAAATTACGCTGTCTGGTACGAAATGGGCAGGGGAGATTATATGAAAATGCTCGGCTATAATTACCGTGAAATGGAGGAGCAGGGCATAATGACGCCCGTGCTCAACCTCAACTGTTCGTTTATAAAGCCTGCTCTTTATGATGACGAGATTATTCTGCGTACAAAGGCAATTCTGATTTCAGCCGCAAGAATTACTTTTTCATACACCGTAAAGCGGATTGAGCCTGACGGAACGGAAACGGAGCTTTGCTACGGCACTACCGAGCACGGCTTTGTGGATTCAAAAACCTTCCGACCGACCAGCATTAAAAAGCGTATGCCAAAGCTTTACGAAACTATTAAACAATATACATAAACCCTGAGGAATGAATATTATGGACAACGAAAATATGGAAAACGGAAAATTTAACGAGGGAAAAATAATTGATGTTGCTGTGCAGGACGAGATGAAATCAAGCTTTCTCGACTACTCAATGAGCGTTATTATTTCCCGTGCATTGCCCGATGTCCGTGACGGCTTAAAGCCTGTTCACAGGCGTATTCTCTACACAATGTACGAAAAAGGTCTTGAGCCGAACAAGCCGTACCATAAGTGCGCAGACACCGTCGGCGCTGTGCTTGGTGCGTATCATCCTCACGGTGATGCGTCTGTTTATGATGCGCTTGTGCGACTTGCGCAAGACTTTTCAATGAGATATATGCTTGTTGACGGTCACGGAAACTTCGGCTCGGTTGACGGCGACCCGCCTGCTGCCTACAGATACACCGAGGCGAGAATGAGTAAGATTTCCTGCGAAATGCTTACCGATATTGACAAAAAGACGGTTGATTTTCAGCCGAATTTTGACGACAGACTCGAAGAGCCTACCGTACTTCCGAGCAGATTTCCTAACCTGCTTGTAAACGGCTCGGACGGTATCGCCGTTGGTATGGCTACAAAAATTCCGCCGCACAACCTCGGCGAAACCATTGACGCCGCCTGTGCGCTTATTGAAAATCCCGACATCGACCTTGCAGGTCTTATGGAATATATGCCCGGCCCCGACTTTCCGACAGGCGGAATTATTATGGGCAGGAGCGGCATAAGAGCCACCTATGCAACCGGCAGGGGAAAAATTATCGTAAGGGCAAAGACCGAGATTGTTGAGGGCAAGAACGGCAGATTCAAGATTATTGTTACCGAGCTGCCCTATCAGGTCAACAAGGCAAGGCTTATCGAGTATATTGCCGACCTCGTAAAAGACAAGAGAATTGACGGTATTTCAAATATTGAGGATCACTCCGACCGTCAGGGTATGCACATTGAAATTGATATAAAGCGTGAGGCATCGGCTCAGATTGTGCTTAACAACCTCTTTAACCTCACTCAGCTGCAGACTACCTTCGGCGCAATTATGCTTGCGATTGTTGACGGTGTGCCAAAGGTGCTTAATCTTAAAGAAATGCTCACAGAGTATGTCAACTTCCAGCAGGAGATTATCCGCAGAAGAACAGAATTTGACCTGAAAAAGGCAAAGGACAGGGAGCATATTCTTGAGGGTCTGAAGATTGCAATCGACTTTATTGACGAGGTTATCGCAATCATCAGAAGGAGCAAGGATCAGGCAAGCGCAAAGATAAATCTTATGGAACGCTTCGGTCTTGACGATGTTCAGGCTCAGGCTATCGTGCAGATGCGCCTTGGACAGCTCACAAATATGGAGCGCAACAAGATTGAGGACGAAATTGCCGCATTAAAGGCAAAAATTGAGGAATACAACGCTATTCTCGCCGACGAGGGCAGACAGCGTGAAATTATAAAGGAAGAGCTTATTGTTATAAGAAATAAGTTTGCAGACCCGAGAAGAACCGAAATCTGCTCTGTAAGCGGCGAGGTTGACATTGAGGACCTTATTCCGAATGAGGAATGTGTGCTTACGCTCACTCAGTTCGGCTATGTAAAGCGTCTTGCAGTTGATACCTACAAGATTCAGAACAGAGGCGGCAGAGGAGTTTCGGGAATGTCACGCAGGGAAGAGGATGTTGCCTGCGAGATGTTCGTAATCAATTCCCACGATTATGTGCTGTTCTTTACCGATAAGGGCAGGGTTTACAGGCTCAAATGCTATGAAGTACCCGAGGGCAGCCGTCAGTCAAAGGGTATGAATATTGCAAATCTGCTGCCGATTGCCTCTGACGAAAAGGTTACCTCTATGATAAGAGTGCCCGAATTTGACGAGGACAAGTACCTTGTTATGGTGACAAGACAGGGAATTATCAAGAGAATTTCCCTCAATGCCTACAACACCGCAAGAAAGGGCGGACTTATTGCCCTTGAGCTTAACGAGGGCGACGAGCTTGCGTGGGTAAGACTTACAGACGGCAATCAGCAGGTTGTTGTAGCCACAAAGAACGGTCTTGCAATCAGATTTGAAGAAACCGATGTCCGTCCTATGGGCAGACAGGCGAGGGGCGTAAAGGCTCTCACCCTGCGTGAGGGCGACTGCGTTGTGGGTATGTGCGTTGTAAATAATGATGACCTCATTCTCACTGCGTCCGAAACTGGCTTTGGCAGAATTTCAGATGTAAGCGACTACCGTTTGCAGAGCCGTGGCGGTAAGGGTATTATCAACTACCACACCAAAAAATACGGCAGCGTTGCGGCTGTCAGCGCAGTAAAGCTCAGTGACGATATTATCATTATTTCTCAGGAGGGTGTAATTATCAGGATTGCCGCCGATACAATAAGAATCTGCAACCGTCCGAGCAAGGGCGTTACGCTTATGAGAATAGGCGAGAACGATAAGGTAGTTACCGTTGCAAGAGCACCTCACGAGGAAAGCGAGAGCGTAAAGGCGGAGGAGATTTCTGAGGATAATGAATAATTTAATGAATAATGAATGAATTTAATGAATAATGAATAATGAATGATGAATAATGAATAATTTTAATGAATGATGTATGATGAATAATTTTAATGAATGATGTATGATGAATAATTTTAATGAATGATGTATGATAAATAATTTAATGAATGATGAATATTAAATACATTTTCAAAAATCAGCTGAGAAATCCTGATTGGCTAAAGCTACAGTAAAAAATGCCATTCCAAAAAAGGAGTGGCATTTTGGATTTTGATTTCTAAATAAAAATTCGGAGTATTTTATGAAAAAAATTATACCTGTATTGCTTGCATTGGTGCTTGCTTTTTCCTTTACAGCCTGTAATGAAAAGAAAACGGCTGCAAAGGGCGGTACAGCCTCGCTTGATGAAATTATTGCTTACACAAAGGATAACGCTCAGGAAGACAGCGCAAATGTAAACGGCAGAAGATATAACATAAATATAGAAAAATTCACCGAGCGTTACAATGAGCTTATGTTCCGAAGCGGCGGCGGTGAGTACCTCAATATGGAGAACTGGAAAAGGCTCGGAGAAACAAGGACAGACGCAAACGGTGTGGAGTATTCCTGCTACTACTATAACATAGGCAATGCAGAGCTTACCGTGTCGATAGAGTCACGCTCACACAAGATTATGAATGTCGGCTGCGGTACTACAATGACAAAGTATGTGTCGATTGACGGCGAACATCAGTACAGCGAAAAAATACTGAAAATGTCGGCGGTTATGGCTGCCGCTGTCGGGGGATATACAAGCGACGATGTGGAGCTTTTTAAAAGAATTTTTAACGA
Source organism: Ruminococcus sp. (assembly GCA_051880895.1). Classification (GTDB taxonomy): domain Bacteria; phylum Bacillota; class Clostridia; order Oscillospirales; family Acutalibacteraceae; genus Ruminococcoides. Next base: position 16,383 of record JBJEOV010000025.1, read on the forward strand.
AACTACCTTTGAAAATAAAAGCTCGCTTGCCTATGAAAAAAATATTTTTAACCTGACAACGGGCAAAAAAGACGATAACAACGACAGCACAATGCTTTTCAGATATTTCCCCGTTACAGACGAACATCTTGCGGAATGGAATATTCCGGTTTATACAGAATAAAGAGATGTGAGATAAACTATAATTTACCACAATATCAATAATCAAAAGCCTTGATAAAAACAAACTAAGATAGAAAAACAAAAGTATAGGGTTTCCAAAGGTCACTGACCTTTGGTCGTTTGGGGAAAGGGGATACTTAAGGGGAAAGGGCATCGAAAGCCCTTTCCCCTTAAGCGTGCTTTCTTTTGGAGCTTTTCTTTTCACGCAAAAGAAAAGCGGAATTGGTAGGCATTATAATTTAAAACAGGTGTTACCTAAAAGAAAATGCAGTTATAAATCAAGTAAGAAAACAACAAATCTTTCCTGTTTAGACAAAAATATAAAACACAACTCTTGCTTACAGGGAACCCCTGATGTGGGTTCCCTACGATAAAACAGTCCACCGGACTGTTTTATCTACCCTCCTGCATTTG
>JBJEOV010000026.1:0-16709 GCA_051880895.1 Ruminococcus sp.
GCACCGTTTTCAAAGTAAGGAGGGATTGTTGTGGCTAAGACTGCAATGAAAGTTAAGCAGCAGAGAGAACAGAAGTATTCTACAAGAGAATATACAAGATGTAACATCTGTGGTAGACCACACGCCTACCTCCGTAAGTTTGGTATTTGCCGTATTTGCTTCCGTGAGCTCGCTTACAAGGGCGAAATTCCGGGCGTAAAGAAAGCAAGCTGGTAAGGACAAGGGAGGTAACATCTAATGCAGATTACAGATACAATTGCTGATTTACTTACAAGAATCCGTAATGCTAACTCAGCTAAGCACGATACTGTAGAAATTCCTTCTTCAAACCTTAAGAAGTCAATCTGTCAGATTCTTCTTGACGAGGGTTACATCAAGAATTTCACAGTTATAGAGGATGGTAAGCAGGGCGTAATTAAGGTTACTCTTAAGTATGTTGACGGCAAGACTCCTGTTATCACAGGTCTTCGCCGTGTATCTAAGCCGGGCTTACGCATTTACAGCAATGTAGAGGATATGCCAAAGGTTATGAAGGGCCTCGGTATTGCCATTATTTCAACATCAAAGGGCGTTATGACAGACCGTCAGGCTCGTGCTGAACATATTGGCGGCGAAGTTCTTGCTTACATTTGGTAAGGAGGTACGATAAATGTCTCGAATTGGAAGAAAACCTATAAATATTCCCGCCGGTGTTACAGCAACTATTGCTGACGGCGTTATCACTGTTAAGGGACCTAAGGGCACACTTGATTTCAAGTTCAACCCCGCTATGACAGTAGAGATTAAGGGCGATGTAATCGAGGTTACCCGTCCTGACGACGCAAAGGAAAACCGTTCGCTTCACGGTCTTACAAGAACACTCATCCACAATATGGTTGTAGGTGTTACTGAGGGCTACAAGAAGGTTCTTGAGGTAAACGGCGTTGGTTACCGTGTTCAGAAGCAGGGTAACAAGTGCGTTATGAACCTTGGTTATTCACACCAGGTTATCGTTGAGGATACAGACGACATCAAGATTGAAGTTCCTGATCCTAACAAAATCATAATCACAGGCATTGACAAGCAAAAGGTTGGTCAGTTTGCTGCCGAGGTTAGAGAAAAGCGTCCGCCGGAGCCATATAAGGGCAAGGGTATTAAGTACGATTATGAAGTTATCCGCCGCAAGGAAGGCAAAGCAGGTAAGGGTAAATAATTAAGGAGTGAATGACTATGGTAAGCAGACCTGAAACAAAAAAGGCACGCATTAAGCGTCATAAGAGAATCCGCAGCAAGGTTAGCGGTACTGCTCAGTGTCCGAGATTATGCGTATTCCGCTCCACCAACAACATCTACGCTCAGCTTATTGATGATGTAGCAGGTGTTACACTTGCTCAGGCATCAAGCCTTGACAAGAGCATTGAGGGCAATGGCGGAAACAAAGAGGCAGCTAAGGCAGTTGGCAAGCTTATTGCTCAGCGTGCAGCTGAAAAGAATATCGTTGATGTTGTATTTGACAGAGGCGGTAACATTTATCACGGCCGTGTTAAGGAATTGGCCGAAGGCGCTCGTGAGGGCGGTCTCAATTTCTAAGGATAGGAGGAATAACTTTGGCTAAAACAGTAGAAGTAACAGGCGAATTAAAAGAAAGAGTAGTTACTATCAACCGTGTATCAAAAACGGTTAAGGGCGGTCGTATTTTTAAGTTTGCAGCTCTCGTAGTTGTAGGCGACGGCAACGGCGTAGTAGGCTTTGGTATCGGCAAGGCTGGTGAGGTTCCTGATGCTATCCGTAAGGGCATTGAGGATGCAAAGAAAAACCTTATGAAGGTTTCACTCAGAGGTACAACAATCCCTCACGAAATCATCGGTGAGTTCGGCGCAGGCAGAGTTCTTATGAAGCCTGCAGCTCCCGGTACAGGTGTTATTGCCGGCGGTCCGGTTCGTGCCGTTATCGAGGCAGTAGGTATTAAGGATATCAGAACAAAGGCTCTTCGTTCAAACAATCCTTGCAATGTTGTAAGAGCAACACTTGCAGGTCTTGCAGCTCTCAGAACTGCTGAAGAGGTTGCCGCTGTCCGTGGTAAATCCGTTAAGGAAATCGTATAACAGGGAGGTTGTAAACTATGACAATTAAGTTAGTAAAGAGCCTCATCGGCTGTACAAAACCACAGATTGCAACCGCCCACGCTTTAGGTCTGAAGAAAATCGGCGATGTAACAACTCAGCCGGATAACGCTCAGACAAAAGGCAAGGTAGCAAAGATTGTTCACCTCGTAGAGGTTATCGAAGCATAAGCAAGGAGGTGCGTACTAATGAAGTTACATGAACTTTCACCGGTTGAGGGCTCAAAGAAGGACGCCAAGAGAATTGGCAGAGGTCACGGCTCAGGCTGGGGCAAAACTGCCGGCAAGGGACACAAGGGTCAGAAGGCTCGTTCAGGCGGCGGCGTTCGTCCGGGCTTTGAGGGCGGTCAGATGCCACTTCAGCGTCGAGTTCCGAAGAGAGGCTTTAACAACATTTTCGCTAAGAATGTTGCTGCTGTAAACCTCAGCACTTTAAACAGAAAGTTTGAAGACGGTGCTACAGTTGACATCGAGGCACTTGTAAACGCAGGCGTTCTTAAGAACGGATTTGACGCAGTCAAGGTTCTCGGCAACGGTAAAATCGACAAAAAGCTTACAGTAAAGGTATCTGCTTTCTCCGAATCTGCTAAAGCAGCCATTGAGGCGGCAGGCGGAAAGGCAGAGGTGGTTTAATTGTTAAAAACAATTAGAAATGCCTGGTCAATTCCTGACCTCAGAAAAAAGCTTTTATTCACACTTATGATTATCATCGTATTCAGAATCGGTTCAGTTATTCCTGTTCCGTTTCTGGATATGAGCGCACTCGCTACCGCTATGAACGGTATGAGCGAGGGCAATACAATGCTTGCATATCTTAACACATTATCAGGCGGCGCTTTTGCAAACGCAACACTTTTTGCAATGGGCGTTACACCGTACATCAACAGCTCAATTATTATGCAGCTCCTCACCGTTGCAATTCCTCCTCTTGAGAGAATGGCTAAGGAAGGAGAGGCAGGCAGAAGAAAAATCGGTACTATCACCCGTTATGTAACAGTCGGTCTTGGTCTTGTTCAGGGCTTTGCCTACTGGTTCTATCTGCATAACTCAGGCGTAACTGTTTACAGAGACGGTTTCTCGCTCTGGTTCTCTGCTATCGTAATTATTCTTGTATTCACAGCCGGCACAGCACTTATGATGTGGCTCGGCGAGCAGATTAACTCAAAGGGTATCGGAAACGGTATTTCAATTCTCCTTTTCTCAGGTATCGTTGCTCAGCTCCCCTACACATTAAGTATGCTCGGCAACTACTGGAGTCTTGCAGGCGAGGGTTCAACTCAGTTCTACTTCCTCGTTCCGCTATGGATTCTCATCTTTGTTGCTATCATCTGGTTAATCACATTTATGCAGGACAGCGAAAGAAGAATCCCTATCCAGTATGCAAAGAGAGTTGTTGGAAGAAAGATGTACGGCGGTCAGTCAAGCCACCTTCCTATAAAGGTTGCTCTCGGCGGCGTACTTCCTATCATCTTTGCAAGCTCAATTCTTTCAATCCCCGGAACAATCAATCTTTTTGTAAAAGCAAACGATGGTTTCTTGGGTGCTTTCTTCAATGCATTTGATACAAGCGGCTGGCTTTACAATGTATTGTACTTTATCTTAATTATAATGTTCGCATATTTCTATACTACTATTCAGTACAATCCAATCGAAATGGCAAACAACCTCAAGTCTAACAACGGTACAATCCCCGGTATCCGTCCGGGCGCACCAACAGCCGATTATATAAGAAACATTCTTTCAAGAATTACTCTTATCGGCGCACTTTTCCTCGCTGTAATCGCACTTGTTCCAAGCATTTACGGTTCTGCAACAGGAATGGGCCGTATGGCTATCGGCGGTACTTCTATCATCATTCTCGTAGGTGTTGCACTTGAAACAGTAAAACAGCTCGAATCACAAATGATGATGAGACATTACAAAGGTTTTCTTGACTAATGGAGAAAAAAGGAGTATAATAGAATGAACATTATTATGTTAGGTGCTCCGGGTGCAGGAAAAGGCACTCAGGCTGCTGTACTTTGTGAGCATTTTGGAATTCCCACAATTTCAACCGGAAATATGATCCGTGAAGCGCTGAAAAACGGCACTGAGATGGGTTTGAAGGCTAAGTCCTTTATGGACGAGGGCAAGCTCGTTCCCGACGAGGTTGTTATCGGCATCGTAAAGGAAAGACTTTCACAGGATGACTGCTCAAAGGGCTTCATTCTTGACGGTTTCCCGAGAACCATTCCTCAGGCTGAGGCTCTGGACAATATGGGAGTTGAAATTCAGTATGTTATCAACATTGATGTTGCTGACGAAAGAATTATCAACCGTATGTCCGGACGCCGTGTCTGTGAAAATTGCGGCAAGCCCTATCATCTCACAAACCTTCCTCCGAAGGTTGAGGGCGTGTGCGACGATTGTAACGGCACCCTTGTTCAGCGCAAGGACGACCACCCAGATACCGTACTTGCCCGTCTTGCTGTTTATCACAAAGAGACTGAGCCTCTCGTAGCTTACTACGAGAAACAGGGCAAGCTCGTTAATGTTGAGGGCAGCGATGATGTAGTATCCACTACAGAGCTTATCTTAAAAGCAATCGAGGCTTAAGTATGGTAATTGTAAAAACAGCACGGGAACTTTCAAAAATGAAAGACGCATGCAGAATTTCGGCGGAGGCACTCCGTGTTGCAGGTGAGGCTGTAAAGCCGGGTATCACCACTTACGAAATTGATACTATAGTCCGCAGATATATCGAGAAACAGGGTGCTACACCCTCGTTTCTCGGTTACGGCGGTTTTCCTGCAAGTGCTTGCATTTCCGTAAATAATGTGGTTATCCATGGCATACCGAGCAAAAAACAGATTCTTAAAGAGGGCGACATTGTAAGCGTTGATGTTGGCGCATTTTACGAGGGCTTTCACGGCGATAATGCCTATACCTTTGCCTGCGGTAAAATCAGCGACGAGGCTCAGCGCTTGCTTGACGCAACCAAAGAAAGCCTTTTTGAGGGAATTAAAATGGCTGTTGCCGGAAATCGTGTAGGCGATATTGGCAACGCTGTTCAGCAGTATGTCGAAGCTCGCAGTTACTCGGTGGTACGAGATTTTGTCGGCCACGGCGTAGGTGCGAAACTACACGAGGACCCGAGTATCCCCAATTACGGCACACCGGGCAGAGGCGTAAGACTTTTGCCGGGTATGACAATCGCTATTGAACCTATGATAAATCAGGGCACCTATGAGGTGCGTGTTCTTGATGACGAGTGGACTACCGTTACGGTTGACGGCAGGCTCTCTGCACATTTTGAGCATACGGTAGCAATTACGCCGGACGGTCCTAAGATTATGACGCTTTGTGATTAAAGGTGATTTATGAACATTCAGAAGGGCAGCATAGTCAGGGCAAAGTCAGGGCGTGACAAAGGAAGATTTTTTCTTGTGCTCTCAAAAGAGGGCAATTATGCGTTTATAGCAGACGGCAAAACCCGTAGGCTTGAGAAGCCGAAAAAGAAAAACATACTTCATCTTGCGGCTACCAATGTAATTTATACAGGTTCAGCTAAAACCAATCCGCAGATAAAACGAATTTTAAGTGATTTAAAAAACGACTAACGGAGGTTCAGGATATGTCCAAACAGGATGTAATAGAAATTGAGGGTATAGTAAAGGAGGCTCTCCCTAACGCACAGTTTAAGGTTGAGCTGCCTAACGGTCATCTGATCTTAGCTGTTATTTCAGGCAAGCTGCGTATGAATTTTATCCGCATTTTGCCGGGCGACAAGGTAACGGTGGAAATGTCACCGTATGACCTGACCAGAGGAAGAATTACCTGGCGTTCTAAATAAGCCGGGGCAAGACGACTTTTTAGAAAGGAATGATTATATAATGAAAGTCAGACCTTCAGTAAAGAAAATGTGCGATAAGTGCAAAGTAATCAAAAGAAAAGGTAAGATTTTAGTTATTTGCGAAAACCCTAAGCACAAGCAGCGTCAGGGTTAATTACCTTAAACATTACACAAACTACTAATTTAATTTTTATGATTTTTGATGGAGGTGCAACTGAATGGCTCGTATAGCAGGTGTTGACTTACCAAGAGATAAAAGAGTTGAAATCGGTTTAACTTATATCTACGGTATCGGCCGTAAAACTGCAGGCGACATTATTGCTGCAACAGGTGTGAATCCTGACACTCGTGTCAGAGATTTGACAGAAGAGGATGTATCAAAGCTCAGAGAATATATTGAGCATCATTGTCGTGTTGAGGGTGACCTTCGCCGTGACATAGCTTATGATATAAAAAGACTTATTGATATTGGTTGTTACCGTGGCGTTCGTCACAGAAAAGGTCTTCCTGTAAGAGGCCAGCGTTCAAAGACTAACGCTCGTACCCGTAAGGGCCCACGCAAAACCATGGCTAACAAGAAGAAGTAAGGAGGGCAATGGATTATGGCAGCACCAAAGGGTGGTAAGAAAGTTATTCGCCGTCGCCGTGAGCGCAAGAATATTGACAAGGGCGCAGCACATATTCAGTCAACTTTTAATAACACAATCGTTACTATTTCCGATACACAGGGCAACGCTGTGTCTTGGGCAAGTGCCGGCGAGCTCGGCTTCAGAGGCTCAAAGAAGTCAACTCCGTTTGCCGCACAGTCAGCAGCAGAAACAGCTGCAAAGGCTGCAATGGAACACGGTATGAAGTCCGTTGAAGTTTATGTTAAAGGTCCGGGACAGGGCCGTGAAGCTGCAATCAGAGCTTTACAGTCAGCAGGTCTTGAGGTTACTATGATTAAGGATGTAACTCCAATTCCTCACAACGGATGCCGTCCTCCTAAGAGAAGACGCGTATAGTATTTAAAATATTCTATTGGAGTGAAAATAAAATGGCAGTAAACAGAGATCCTATCTTAAAAAGATGCAGATACCTGGGCATTAGCCCTACTGTTGTAGGCATAAACAAGGAATCTTCAAGAAAGCCAAATGCTAATGGTAGAAGGAAGGTTTCAGAATACGGCTTACAGCTTAAAGAAAAGCAGAAGTTAAAGTTTATCTACGGTGTTCTTGAAAAGCAGTTCTATCATTACTATGAGCTTGCTACAAAGATGGAAGGTCAGGCTGGTACTAACCTCATCGTTTGCCTTGAAACAAGACTTGACAACATCATCTTCAGAATGGGTATGGCTCAGACAAGAAGAGATGCAAGACAGGTTGTTACTCACGGTCATTTCTGCGTAAACGGCAAGAGAGTGGACATTCCTTCCTACAGAGTTAAGGTCGGCGATGTTATCACAATCAGAGATAAGAGCAAGAACACAACAAAGTTCAAGGAAATTCTTGATAAGACAAGCGGCAGACTCTCACCAAAGTGGCTTGAAGTAAATAAGGAAGAATACACAGCAAAGGTTGTTGCTATGCCTACTCTTGAGGACATTGACTACGAAGTTGCTCCTCACCTTATTGTTGAGTTGTACTCCAAGTAATCCCTTTTTTCACAGGCAGGTTACACACGCATTGGCTGCATTATGCAGCCGCATAATGTTTAGGAGGATTCGCGAATGATCGAAATTGAAAAGCCAAGAATTGAAACCGAGGAATTAACCGAGGATGGAAAGCACGGCAGATTTGTTGTTGAGCCGCTCGAGCGTGGCTTTGGCAACACATTGGGCAACAGCCTTAGAAGAGTTCTGCTTTCTTCTCTTGAAGGCTGTGCCGTTACATCTATCAAGATTGACGGAGTTCTTCACGAATTTTCAACTATTCCCGGCGTAAAGGAAGACGTTACGGAAATTGTTCTTAATATGAAAAGCGTTGTTGCAAAGCTTTACGAAACAAGCCCGAAGGTTGTTGAAATCTCAGCACAGGGTCCTTGCGTAGTAACTGCCGGAGATATTAAATGTGACAGCGAGGTTGAAATTCTCAACCCCGAGCAGCACATTGCAACTCTCGGTGAGGATGCAAAGCTCAATATGGAAATCACCATTGACAAGGGCAGAGGATACATCCCTGCCGAACGCAACAAGCTAATCAGCGGCAATAATGTTATTGGCGTTTTACCTATTGATTCTATTTATACTCCCGTGTTAAAGGTAAACTACACAGTTGATAATACTCGTGTAGGTCAGATCACCGACTACGACAAGCTCACGCTTGATGTATGGACAAACGGTGTTATCAATGCGCAGGAGGCAGTTTCTCTTGCAGCCAAGGTGCTTACCGAGCATCTTAACCTCTTTGTAAACCTTTCTGATAAGGCTTCAAGCGCAGAGGTTATGGTTGAAAAGGACGACAAGGGCAAGGAGAAAATCCTTGAAATGACTATCGAAGACCTCGATTTGTCGGTTCGTTCCTTCAACTGCTTAAAGCGTGCAGGTATCAACACGGTAGAAGATTTGATCAACAAGTCAGAAGAGGATATGATGAAGGTAAGAAACCTCGGCAGAAAATCTCTCGAGGAAGTTATCCAGAAGCTCAATTCTCTCGGATTCAGTCTTCAGAAGGAAGACGAATAAACACTTTAAAAACCCAACGGTAAAGGAGTGAACACAATGCCAGGTACAAGAAAATTAGGAAGAACAACTGCTCAGAGAACAGCTATGCTCCGTGCAATGGTTACATTCCTTCTCGAAAACGGCAAAATCGAAACAACTCTTACTCGTGCCAAGGAAGTTCAGGCTATGGCAGAGAAGATGATTACTACAGCTAAGGCAGATAATCTCCACAACAGACGCCTTGTTTTAGGTTTTGTTACTAAGGAAGAGGTTACAGTAAAGCTCTTTACTGAAATCGCTCCTAAGTATGCTGACAGAAACGGCGGTTACACAAGAGTAACAAAAATCGGTCCTCGTCGTGGTGACGGCGCTGAGATGGCTGTTATCGAGTTAATCTGATTTTTCGATAAATAATATTTGCTGATATATACGCTCTCAACTTCGGTTGGGAGCGTTTTTTTGGTTTATTTCTTACATTGTTTCTGTTTCAGTGGTTAAGAAAATGGAAGTTTGATTCTATATTGGCAAGAGTCCCGTTCCGGTTATTTCGGAACGGGATTTTTGCGCTTTTCTCTTGTATATAGTGGAATTTAGTTATATAATAAGGATAAATACGGTTATCGCTTGCGGAAAACCGAATATTAGTAAATAACAGGAGAGCAATAATATGATTAAAATGGGTAGTAAACGATTGCTTGCTGCGGTAAATCAGGCTGACAGCGGTGTGAATCTTAGCTTTAAGCTGTTGTCGGCGATTGGTATAATAATTATAGTGGCGGGACACGGCTACAAGGGCGGATTGTCGTTCTGGTTTGACTGGTTTCCGATATATTCCTTTAACCTTGCGCTGTTCGTGTTTATTTCAGGATACTTCTATAAGGAAAAGCACGAGGAAAGTGTGCTCAGATACATATGGGGCAGAGCGAAAAGACTCCTTATTCCTGCGTATCTCTGGAATATAGCCTACGGTATTTTCGTAATAATTATGAAAAACTGCGGATATGTTACGGGCGCAGAGGTAAATCCGTATAACCTGTTTATAATGCCCTTTGTTGACGGCGAGGCTTTTCAGTATAATTTAGGCTCGTGGTTTGTGTATCCGCTTTTCTGCGTGTATGTTATAAACATTCTTTTCAGAAAGCTTTTGAGCCTTATAAAGCTGAACAACGAGTACATAATTCTTATTGTATATCTTACAGTCGGTGTTTTAGGAATACAGCTTTCGATAGAGTCAACTCAGGGTGTTCACGGAATCCTGCTTTTGCTGTTCAGAACAATGTTCTTTCTGCCCTGCTTTGAGTTCGGAAGATTTTACAAGGCTAAGCTTGAAAAGCACGATAACCTCAACAGCCTTGCATATTTTGCAATTCTCTTTGCCGTTCAGCTTATTTTGCTCACATTCTTTAAAAATCTTGAATACACACCGTCAAAATGCACACAGTTTGAAAACGGCTGTGTTGTGCCGTATATTTCGGCAATTACAGGTATTGCGTTCTGGCTGAGGGTTTCAAAGCTTGTTGCGCCGGTTATTAAGCACTGGAAACCGATTCTGCTTGTTGCTGATAATACATACAGCATTATGATACATCACCTTACAGGTTTTATGGTTGTAAAGTGGATTTTCTACCTTATAAGCTGTATCACCCCACTGTTCTCTGATTTTAATATGGTAACAATGAAAGAAACAATGTGGTATTTCTATATGCCGAACGGAGTTTACAACTATGCAATAATATACCTTGCAGGCGGAATTTTCTTCTCCGTGCTAATCGGAATTATCCAGAAAAAGGCGTGGAAATCCATAAAAACCGCCTTTACGCCGAGCTTGGCAAAAACTAAAAAATAAAAAGTTATCCTTTTACAAGCTGAAAAGCTGTTCCGACGCTGTTTGCCGGAGCAGCTTTTGATTTTTTGCGGAATAAAAAGGAAGTGTTTGGTTAGAATACTTTTGAATGAGTCTGACTGAATTATGAACGGATTTGAACAAATAGGAATAATAATAGTTAAAATCCTCGTTAAATTGCACAAAAGAAAATACATTGTTTATTATATATTAACCGAATTTGAATTATTATGGATTTTTTTGAAATATTTTGCTTGACTTTGACTGAATAGGTGATATAATATAGTCAAGAGGTGAGGATAATGCTTACACAGGAAAGATACCAGACAATTCTTCAGATATTAAACGAAAAAAATACCGTTACGGTGCAGGAGCTTACAAAGCTTTTAAACACCTCGGAGTCAACCATAAGGCGTGACCTCACAACGCTTGACGAGATGGGCAAGCTTAATAAGGTGTTCGGAGGAGCTACCTCAATCCACCAGCTTTCGGGTGTATATGAGCCTGATGTGGAGTCAAGAGAGAGCATAATGCTTGAGGAAAAGAAAGCTATCGCAATCTATTGTGCAAGGCTTATCAGAGATACGGATTTTGTATATATAGACGCAGGCACTACCACAGAGCTTCTCACAGATTACATTACCAACAAAAACGCAACCTATGTTACAAACGGTATTACACACGCAAAAAAGCTTATAAGAAAGGGCTTTACAACCTACACAATCGGGGGAAGAATAAAGCCTGCCACCGAGGCTATTGTAGGAAACGAGGGGCTGAGGTCGCTGAAAACCTTTAACTTTACAAAGTCCTTTATGGGTACTAACGGAATTGAATTAAGCGCAGGCTTTACCACTCCCGATATGGAAGAGGGCATCATCAAGGAGGAGGTTATAAAAAGGAGCTATATGTCCTTTGTGCTTGCCGACAACACCAAATTCAGAAAGGTATTTCCCATTACCTTTGCAGAGCTTAAGGACTGCTGTATAATAACCGACAGACTCCCGTATGACGAGTTTTCGGAAAAAACCATAATCAAGGAGGTTATGAAGTGATTTACACAGTTACACTCAACCCGTCGATTGATTATATCGTTCGTCTTGACGAGCTGAAAACAGGAATTACAAACAGAACAACAAGCGAGGAATATTACATCGGCGGAAAGGGCATAAATGTTTCCAGCGTGCTTGCAGAGCTTGGAATAAAAAGCACGGCGCTCGGCTTTGTTGCAGGCTTTACGGGAGAGGCTATTGAAAAGGGGCTGAAAAATCCCAAAATCACAGCGGATTTTATCACCCTTAAAAGCGGAATTTCAAGAATCAATATAAAAATCAAGGCAGGCGAGGAAACTGAAATCAACTGTCAGGGACCTCACATTGACGATGAGGAGCTTTTGAATCTGTTTGATAAAATCGACAATATCCAGAGCGGAGATACTCTTATCCTTGCAGGCAATATCCCGAATACCCTGCCTGACGATGTGTATGTAAGAATTATCGAAAGGCTCAGAGGCAAAAATGTTCAGCTTGTTATTGACGCAACAAAAAAACTGCTTGTCAATTCTCTGAAATACAAGCCGTTTTTAATCAAGCCGAACCGACAAGAGCTTTCAGAGATTTTTGAAACAACTGTCAGAACAGAAAGCGATGTAGTAAAATATGCTCAGGAGTTACAGAAAATGGGGGCAAAAAATGTTCTCGTTTCCTTGGGCGGTGACGGAGCGTTACTCGTTGACGAATACGGCAAGCTTCACAAGGAGGGCGTAGTCAAGGGCAAGGTGCTTAACACAGTAGGCTCGGGCGACTCAATGGTGGCAGGCTTTGTAGCAGGCTGGATTGAAAAGGAAGATTATGCCTACGCTCTAAAGCTCGGCAGTGCCTGCGGAAATGCAACCGCATTTTTAAACGGTCTTGCCACAAGAGAAAAAATAGAAGAATTACTTGCTCAGTTCTGAGCAGGTGCAAATAAATAAAAAAGGAGAAAGATTTATGCGTATTACTGATTTATTAAAGCAGAGCGCCATTGAACTTAATGTATCAGCGGCGTCAAAGCAGGCGGCTATAGACAAGCTCGTTTCCCTGCATCAAAAAAGCGGAAACCTTGTAAATGCGGCAGAGTTCAAAAAAGACATTCTGGCAAGAGAGGAACTGGGAACAACGGCAGTCGGTATGGAGGTTGCTATTCCTCACGCAAAGAGCACAGCGGTCAAGGCTCCTGCACTTGCCGCAATCACAGTTCCAAAGGGCGTTAATTATGACGCTCCCGACGGACAGCCCTGCAAGCTGCTATTTATGATAGCCGCAACTACAGACGGCGATGTTCACCTTGAGGTGCTTGCAAGACTTATGCAGCTTTTAATGCACGAGGACTTTACTGCAAAGCTTAAAGCGGCAAAAACTCCAAAGGAATTTATCTCAATTATTGACGCTAAGGAAAGAGAAAAATTCCCCGAAGAAACAAAAGCCGCTCCTGTGCCGAAGAAAAGCGGTTACAGAGTGCTTGCAGTTACAGCCTGCCCCACAGGTATTGCACACACATATATGGCTGCCGAGGCTCTTGTTAAGGCAGGCGAAAAAATGGGTATTACCGTAAAGGTTGAAACAAACGGCTCAGGCGGCGCAAAGAATGTACTTACAGCAGAAGAAATTGCAGAATGCGACGGTATCATCATTGCGGCAGACAAGAATGTCAGCACGGCACGCTTTGACGGCAAGCCTGTTTTGTCAACAAAGGTTGCAGACGGTATCCACAAGCCGGAGGAGCTTATTAATAAGATAGTAAACGGCGAAGCTCCCGTTTTCCATTCACATTCAAGGAGTCACGAGGAACAGTACTCGGGCGGTAGCGAAAGCATTGGCAGACAGCTTTACAAGCACCTTATGAACGGCGTATCCCATATGCTCCCGTTCGTTGTCGGCGGCGGTATTTTCATTGCAATCGCATTCCTTATTGATACAATCGCAGGCAATGCAGGCACACCTGACTTCGGTTCGGTAAACGCAGCAGCTGCGTGGTTCAAGACAATAGGCGGCGTTGCATTCAATGTAATGGTACCGATTCTTGCAGGCTTTATCGCAATGTCGATAGCTGACCGTCCCGGTCTTCTTGTCGGTCTTGTCGGTGGTTTCCTTGCAACCTCAGGCGCAACCTTTGCCGCACCCGGCGGAGATGTTCCGTCAGGCTTCCTCGGCGGTCTGCTCGCAGGCTTTGCAGGCGGTTACCTCCTCCTCGCTCTTGAAAAGCTTTGCGACAAAATGCCGTCGGCACTCGAGGGCATCAAACCTGTACTGATTTATCCGCTTGCAGGTCTTGGCTTGGTAGGCGTTATGATGTGCGCCGTAAACCCGATTATGGGCGCAATCAACACAGGTATGACAAACGCTCTTAACGCAATGGCTGGCAACGAGGCTCTTATGATTCCGCTTTGCGCACTTCTCGCCGCAATGATGGCAATAGATATGGGCGGTCCGTTCAACAAGGCGGCTTATGTATTCGCAACAGGCGCACTTGCGTCAGGCACAGAGGCGTCATATATGATTATGGCAGCCGTAATGGTGGGCGGTATGGTTCCTCCGATTGCAATCGCACTTTCAAACACCTTCTTCAAGAACAGATGGACAGCAGACGAGGGAAAGAACGCAACAGTAAATTATGTTATGGGACTTTCATTCGTAACCGAGGGCGCAATCCCTTACGCAGCAGGTCATCCTCTCCAGGTTATTCCGAGCTGTATCGTAGGCTCAGCCTGCGCAGGCGCACTTTCAGCAGTATTCGGCTGTACTCTTATGGCACCTCACGGCGGTATATTCGTAGTGGCAACAATCGGCAATCCGTTACTTTACTTTGTCGCTCTTGCAGTTGGCTCTGTAATCGGTATGCTTATGCTTGCACTTCTCAAAAAGCCGCTTGATAAGGAAGTAAAAAAAGCTAAATAATAAATAATTTATAAAAAACATTCCATTCTTTCTAAAAATATGATAAAATAAACGCAACACGGGCAGGGGGATAACCTCCCTGTCCGAACCAAAAAACTATTAAAAGGAGTTATATTTATGGTATCAAAAAAGCTTACATTAAATAATGCAACAGGTTTTCATATGCGCCCGGCTTCGGTATTCGCAACAGCAATGGCAAAATATCAGAGTGATGTTATAATTGATTTTAATTCAAGCAAAATCAACGGAAAAAGTCTTCTGAATATTATTGCAGCCTGCATAAAATGCGGCAGTGAATTTATTGTAGAGTGCAACGGCCCCGATGAAAACGAGGCACTTGCAAAGGCTGTAGAGCTTATTGAAGGCGGACTTGGCGAATAATTATGAGGGCGTGTCTTTTGGCACGCTTTCTTTCTAAAAAACAGAAAGCAGGTGAGGTTATGCTGCACGGAACACCCGCTTCCGAGGGTATCGGACTCGGAAGAGTGATGATTATAGAAGAAACAAAGCTTGAATATAACAATGTAACCGTTGACGACACTGAGGCGGAGATTAAGCGTTTCAGAAATGCGGTTCAGATTTTCTGCGACAATACCACAGCTCAGGCGGAAAATCTGAAGAAGTCGGCAGGTGAGAAAGAGGCAGAAATCCTTGAGGGGCATATTCAGATGATGAAGGACCCCTATATGTGCGGTGAAATTGAAAAGCTTATTGACAACGGTCAGTGCGCCGAGGGTGCGCTTGAATATATGTGCGATATGTTTATTTCGATGTTCTCAGCCACAGACGACGAGCTGACTCAGCAGAGAGCCGCCGATGTAAAGGATTTAAAAACAAGTATGCTCAGTATTCTGCTCGGAGTAAAGGAGGTCAATCTCTCAGCCGCACCAAAGGGTACTGTAGTTGTGGCAAAGGAGCTTACTCCGTCAATGACAGCAGGCATAAACAAGGAAAATATTGTCGGTATCATCACCGAAACAGGCGGAAAAACCTCCCATTCGGCAATTCTGGCAAGAGCACTTGAAATTCCGGCTGTTCTGAGCGTGAACGGAGCAATTTCAAAGCTTTCGGCAGGCTCATATGTAATTGTTGACGGCAGTGAGGGAATTGTTATTGACGAGCCTGACGATGATACAATTCAGAAATACAACACAAAGAGAGTGAATTTCCTCAAGGAGCGCAAGGAGCTTGAAAACTACAGAGGTAAGCAGACAAAGGCTTTAAGCGGCGAGGAATACGAGCTTTTCTGCAATATCGGCAAGCCTGAGGACGCTGTTAAGGCGGTTGATGCAGACGGCGAGGGCGTCGGTCTGTTCAGAACGGAATTTTTATTTATGGACAGAACCTCTCTCCCGACCGAGGACGAGCAGTTTGACGCATATAAAAAGGCGGCTCTTACATTAAAGGGAAAGCCCGTGATTATCAGAACTCTGGACATAGGCGGCGACAAGGAAATTCCGTATCTCGGACTTAAAAAAGAGGAAAATCCGTTCTTAGGTTTCAGAGCAATAAGATACTGCCTTAAGCACAAGGATTTATTCAAAACCCAGCTCAGAGCCATAGTAAGGGCAAGTGCCTTTGGCGATGTGAGGATTATGTTCCCCCTCATAACAGCGGTTGAGGAGCTGAGAGAGGGCAAGGCTCTTGTAGAAGAGGTCAAGGCTGAACTGCGTGAGCAGGGAGTTGCTTTCAACGAAAATATCCCTGTCGGCATTATGACGGAAACCTCGGCGGCGGTAATGCTTGCGGATATTCTTGCAAAGGAATCGGACTTTTTCAGTATCGGCACAAACGACCTTACAGGCTACACAATGGCATGCGACCGTGGCAATGACGATGTTGCATATCTGTATTCACCGTTGCAGCCGAGCGTACTCAGAGGAATAAAGCACATTATCGACTGCGCAAACAAAAACAATATTCCCGTAGGAATGTGCGGAGAGGCGGCGGCTAATCCGATGATGATACCTTTGCTTATCTCTTTCGGACTTACAGAATTCAGCGTATCTGCGCCGTCAGTCCTCAGGGTGAGAAAGCTGATTTCAGGCTGGACAAAGGAAGAGGCAGACAAGGTTTGTGAAAATGTGCTTGCTATGACTACGGAAAAAGAGATAAACAATTACCTCAAAACTGTTTTATAAATTTAATCAGATAACAAGTTTCATAATCAACTCTGAATAATATAGTAAAGGGCAGCGTTAATCCGGACGCTGCCCTGAGCTGTTTTATACGATATACTATAATTTACCACAATATCAATAATCAAAAGTATTGATAAAAATAAACTATGATAGAAAAACAAAATTATAGGGTTTCCAAAGGTCACTGACCTTTGGTCGTTTGGGGAAAGGGGATACTTA
>JBJEOV010000027.1:0-16583 GCA_051880895.1 Ruminococcus sp.
TCTAATAAAGAGCGGTCAAAAACTACCTACAAAGGACGAACTTGAAATAATCTCACGGGAACTTTCTTTAACTCCGGATGAAAAGGATACGCTTTTCAGGGAATTGGAAATAGCTGTAATAGGTGAAGATAAATTCAAAAGCAGACTCCGTACAAAAGACTTTATTGAACAGCTTTATACAATTTTTTATAAAAAAACTGCAAAAGCTATAAAGACTTCAGAAATCAGCCTTAATATAAAATGCCCATATACAACAAACTCAATTTCTGATACAAATAACCTGATTAACAGTTTTATTAATGCCGAAGCAAGCAAAAAAAATCATATATATATCTACAACAGCATAGCAACAGGAGATGTATTTAATAATATATTTTCCGGCATAATAGATAATCCTGATTTATCGGTTACCCATATAATCGGCTTGACACCTCATAATGACAATTTTGAAAGCTACTATACAAATATAGATTTAATCAGCAGAATTTATCCTGTTTTTCTAAGTAAAACGAATTATTATGTTTACTATTATTATAATAAGGTTATGGAAAATTCAATGTTTCCTTATACTATAATAAATGATAATTACACTTTGATGCTTTCATACAATCTGAAACACGCAGTACTTACCGATAATAAATACATAACAGACAGTTATAAGTCAGTTTTTAATGAAAAGCTTAACGGCTCATATCCGTTAATCAGTGATATTGCCAATCTGGATGAATACACTAAAATATATATAGATCATATATCAAGTCTTGTCAAAGGAGTTGAAGAACTGAATTTACTGGAATATGACCCTTGCATCTTTCCGTATATTGATTCCGATATTATACAAAGACTTATAAAAAAGGAACTTCCTAATTATGATTTGATTGTTTCAAGGTGTTTATCTGTTAAGGAGTGTTACAAGGGATTAAATAAAACGGTATCATATTTCTCAAAAGAGGGCTTACAAAACTTTATACGCAACGGAAGAATTACTGAAATTCCGGAGATTGCATATGAACCTATTCCATTTAAAATCAGATTGGAATTATTAGAAAGACTCTGCTATGATGCCAAAAATAACGATGCCAAAGAAATTCATCTTATAAATGAAACAAAGCTGAAAATGCCTGAAAATTTACGATATTGCGGAAACGGTCAGGTTAATGACTTTCTACTGTTATTATCTAAAAAAAACGAAAAGCCCTCAATTTTCAAACTGAATGAATTTGGTTTTGCAAAACCGTTTAATGATTTTGTTTCTCATCTTAAAGATACCGATATGGTGCTTTCAAACCGTGAAACTGTTGAGTATATTGAAAAGTGTATAGCTGAACATAAAACAATGATCTGACAAATGCAGTAAAATGAGGTAAACTGTTCCAAATATGCTTTCATAGTGCTTGATAAACTGCTATACAAAAGAACATAACCGACCTTGACTGTTTACTAAGGACTTATGATTGTTTAGCCATCTCCTGTAATAATTATTATATTTTGTCACATTTTAAGAATTTATAAGCGTAGATTTATCAGCAATAAGCACAGTCACAAGGTTTATTCCTTGCAGCTGTGCTTTTTTACTATAAAAATCGGCATACACACTTTTCATAAAGATTAGTGTGTATGCCTTTCTTATGCAATAAACTTTTTTCTCAAGTTACCGCATTCATCATAATTACTCTTTCGTACACAAGCGTAACATTGATTCTTACAACATTTCTGTTTTCGGCTGCATTAATATCAATACCCGCCGCAACAATTTCATCAAATGTCATTTTATGGATTTCAAACTCACCTGTTACAATAGGCTCGTTTACAAGTACAAGACTTACAACTGAGTCGCCGCTAGTCACGGAAATATCCTGCTTAACAGGAAGATAGTTCTCTTTATACGAAGATACGGTATGAGTACCGACAGGCAATTCAAATAATGCAACACCCTTTGAGTCGGTCACCATATGCAGCTGGCTCTCCTCACCCAAGTCCATATAAACATCTGTATTTGGCATTATATGTCCGCTGTCGTCTTTAACGCTTACCGCAACCGTACCCATAAGCTCTCTGCTTTTGTTGAGAGCCTTACAATTATTGAATGCATAATTATTAACTGTTTCTACATCATTTCCGATACTTACTTCTTCAAGATTTGAACAGTATCTGAACGCACTGTTTCCGATTGTTTTCACTCCTGCGCCTAAGTTTACTGTTTTCAGGGAAGTGTTTTTATAGAATGCAGCACTTGCTATATCAGCATTGTTACCCGTAAGACTAAGCTCGGTAATAGCTGAGCAATAGCTAAAAGCAGAATGACCTATTGAGGTTAAGCTACTGCCTGTAAATTCTACGCTTGTCAGCTTATCGTTGCTATAAAAAGCATATTCTCCGGTTGGCTTAAGTGGATTAGTTAAGAGTTATGTATCAAATATACTCTTAGAATTCCCTCTCTCTTTCAGAAATAATCGGAATATCGCTGTAGTGCGTAATATATACTGTTCTGTTGTTTTCACCGGCAGTTATATTGATTTTATCATTCGGAGCACCTTTTCCAAATGTATAAAAACAAAAAGTGTCATAATATTTGTAAAGAATATCTTTTTGAAATGTTGTGCTATATGTCATAGATAAATCATCTACTGTGGTAGGAGTGTCAGAACTTATTTTGTCAAATGGTTGCTTTTTCATTATATCAAGATTATAAAAGGTTGTATCAGTATTTTTATTATATATTGTCTTAAGAGCAACGGGTCTTTTGTTTATATCAAAAATATCAACCTGACAATTATAATTTACAAAGCTATATTTATCATCCAGCTTTGTAATTGAAAATAGCTTGTCAAAATCTTTAGTACGCTCAACATAAAAAATTGCATCATCCGTTTCATATCTCTCGAGCTTTGAAATATCTTTTGAAACATAGTTTAAAGCTGATTCTTCACTTGAAAATGTCATAAAATGCTGTTCATAAGGATAATAAAGCAAGTGAATTGCAACAAGGATAAGCAAAAAAGTAATAATATTGAAAACAATATCTTTGGTTTTAACAGGTTTAGAATGTTCTTCTGCCATTTTTAATTTTGCTTTTCTGCTTTTATAAACTATGAATAAAATCAGTAACCATGTGATAATTATTATTCCGATTAATGTAAATCTAATAAAATAAAACAAACATTATCTCCCCTTTATTTTGATAGTAAAATGTCTAAGTAACAACCGGTGCTTATACAGGCATACATTGTATAAAAAATCAGTTATTGCCGGTAAAGCTGTAGAGAATATATCTACCATAGCATTATCGACTAATGATAATATTATACCATTTTTAAAATCTATGGCAATATTTTTGAAGAAAAATGTTGTACAAAGTCAGTACAAGTCAATTGTATATATTAAACAAAGTAAAGTAAACAAAATTGTTTATTTATTAGTAATAATTATTGTTTTAAAGCGTATTTTAAAGAAATATATAAGTATAGAAAACAGAAAAAGCACAGTCACAAGGTTTATTCCTTGCAGCTGTGCTTTTTATGTTAGTTATTCAGTTCACAATTATACAGACTCAAGCTTGATGCATTCGCCGTCTGAGGTGATATTGATTGCTGAAAGCGGTGCAGAGCCTGCCTCAATCATTGCGTTGGCAATCTTCTCCTCTACCTCTCGTCTTATTGTATTTCTTAAATCTCTTGCGCCGCTGCTGCCGTTGCAGGACTTTTTTGCAAGATACTCGCAAGCCTTTTCGTCAAAGCTGAACTTAATGTGCTTTTCTTCCATAGTCGGAATATACTCGGAAAGCATAAGGTCGGCTATCTTTACAAAATCATCTTCCTTAAGGCTGTTGAATACAATAATCTCATCAACACGGGCAATAAACTCGGGACGGAGAAACTCCGAAAGAGCCTTCATAACCTTTTCTTTAGACGCCTCTTCCGCCGACTTGCCAAAGCCGAGCGCATTTTCTTTATTTGCAGAGCCTGCATTTGAGGTCATTATTATAACAGTATTTTCAAAATTAACTGCCCTGCCGTGTGCGTCGGTAACCTTTCCCTCATCAAGAATCTGTAAAAGAATATTGAGTACATCGGGATGCGCCTTTTCAATCTCGTCAAAAAGGAGTACCGAGTACGGTCTGCGCCTTACCTTTTCGGTCACCTGGCCTGCCTCGTCATAGCCGACATATCCCGGAGGGGAGCCGATAATCTTAGACACCGAGTGTTTCTCCATAAACTCTGACATATCAAGCCTGATAAGTGTTTCGGGAGTATCGAAAAGCTCCTGACTAAGCACCTTTACAAGCTCGGTTTTACCAACGCCTGTAGGACCGACAAAAATAAACGATGCAGGTCTGCGCCTTGGTGAAATCTGCACCCTGCTGCGCTTAATCGCAGAAGCAAGCACTTCAACAGCCTCGTCCTGACCGATAATTTTCTTTTTAAGTGCATTTTCAATATCAGCCAGCTTTGCAAGCTCGTTTTCTCTGATTCTTGACGCCGGAATACCTGTCCACAACTCGATAACTGTGGCTATATCCTCCTCCGTTACCTTTGAAACAAGGGTATCGGGATCAATTTTTGCAAGCTCGGAATCAACTCTTGCAAGAGCAGTATTGACATTTGCAAGCTTTTCATAGTCGATTTCATCAGCAGTGGAGATTGACTCCTTCTGCAAATTAAGCTTTTGCTGTTCCTCAATAAGCTTGTCGTGCTTTTCCACATTTTTGTTGCGAAGAGCAGCACAGGCACAGCTTTCGTCAAGCAGGTCAATAGCCTTGTCGGGCAAGAAGCGGTCTGTTATGTATCTCTCGGAAAGTACGACGGTTTTGCGTACTATCTCATCATCAACAATTACACGGTGGTGCTGTTCGTAGTAGCTCTTTACACCTGCAATTATATCTACTGACTGCGCAATAGTAGGCTCGCCGACCTTTACGGGCTGAAAACGCCTTTCAAGAGCAGAGTCCTTTTCTATGTATTTTCTGTATTCATTAAATGTAGTTGCGCCGATAACCTGAACCTCGCCCCTTGAAAGAGCTGGCTTGAGGATATTAGCCGCATTCATTGTACCCTCGTTGTCGCCCGTGCCTACAAGGGTGTGTACCTCGTCAATAAAGAGAATAATATTTCCGTTTTCCTTGACCTCGGCAACAAGTCCCTTTATACGGCTTTCAAACTGACCTCTGAACTGTGTGCCTGCAACAAGGGAGGCAAGGTCAAGAAGATGAATTTCTTTATTTTTAAGGCGCTGCGGCACATTGCCGTCTGCAATTCTTAAAGCAAGTCCCTCTGCAATGGCGGTTTTACCAACGCCCGGCTCACCGATAAGGCAGGGGTTATTCTTTGTTCGGCGTGAAAGGATCTGAATAACACGCTCAATTTCCCTATCTCTGCCGACAATATTGTCAATTCTGCCCTCTCTCGCCTTTCTGGTAAGATCCTCGCAGTAGAGGTTGAGGTGCTTTCTGTTTTTTTCTTTTTTATCCTTCTTTTTTCCGCCGGATTTGGCTGAACCGTCCTTTTTGTCTGATTCGCCGTTCTGTCCTCCGAAAATATTATTGAAAAAAGCCGGGAAGGTAGGTGCGCCGTGAGAAAAATCATCGTCCTCACTGCCAACCTCTTCTCCGAATTCGCCCATACTCTCGGCAAGGTTATCTGCGCCGAGCTGCTGCATAAGCTGAGAAAGGTCGCCGTTCTCCCCCATATTCTGCATAAGGGAATCCATCTGATTCTGCACATTTTCGAGGTCATCATCAGAAATTCCCATTTTATTTATTAAGTCCTCAACAGGCTTAATGCCAAGCTCCTTGGCACAGGTCAGGCAGTAGCCCTTTGTGGCATTATCCTGTGGATTGTTTGTTGAAACAAAAACGACGGCAGGTCGTTTTTCGCATCTGCTACAAAGCATAGTCTGCTCCTTTATACATAATTTATTAAAGCGGATAAAACCGCAGTTTATATGTCATTTATATAGTTCTGTAGAATATATAATATATCATTACTGAAAATTTTGCAATTCTTTTTTGTCGTTTTTTCTAAAATTTTTTCTATTAACAGGTTATTGCTTACTTTTATTTTGCTTTTTAGCCTTGTCCTCCTTAATAAGCTCTCTGTATATCTTTGCATAACGGTAAAGGGCATAAAGCATAGCAACAGCCGTAACAGAAAGCAGTATATCGTCTAACAAAAGATTCTCGTAATTTATAGCAGCCTTCATAAAGACTATTATACACACGGCAAAATAGAAAACAATGGTCGCAAGCTTGCCAAACCATTCAGCGGCAGGCGGAGTAATTTTTCTTTTCAAAAGCGAAATACCGCCGATAAGCATTGCTACATCCTTTGCAATCAACACAACCAGAATAGGGATTACATTCGGTGCATAAAAAGCCATACAAAGCATAACCGAAATCAAAGTAACTTTATCTGCAATCGGATCAAGAAGTTTTCCAAGCTGAGTAACCTGATTTAATTTTCTTGCGAAAAATCCGTCAAGACAATCTGAAATACCGGATAATCCGATACATATTGCTGACAGCAGATATTTTTCACTTAAAAATAGAATTACAAACGGCACTACAAGCACAAATCTCAGATATGTAAGCAGATTCGGAACTGTCCATAAATCTGATTTGTGTGCAATTATCATTTTATTATCGTTGTCCATTTTCATTCCCCTTTATAATATCAGCGTTTGAAAATTGAAAAAGCAAGTCCGCTTATTCCCTCATTCAGGGCTGCCGTTGAATTTGTCCAGTCCATTATCAACGAAAGCACGGCAAGGAAAAGCAATACCAGTACAGCGCCCTCAACAGCGCCGAATATACCGCCAAGCACTCTGTTTATCGGACTTATTACAGGCAATTCAAATAATTTGTTCACAAGCCTGATAATTAATTTGAAAATTATAATCAGTAATATAAACATTATTATTGCAATAAAAAATGCAAATATTCCTGTCACTATCGGCTTAACAAAATTATCGGTTATCATAACAGCAGACATTTTTGCGGTTTCTGTATTGCCTGCAAAGCACTCAATAAGCCTTTTCTCGTCAAAGCTGAACAGATTGCAGAAAAATGATACAACCGAGGATACCCAGCCGGGCAATTCACCGAGTGCGCTGTTTACCGAGATTTCAGTATGAGCAACCGCAGTATTAAGCTTTGATATTAAGTCGGTGCGTACAAAAGAATTAAATATCCACTCTGCAATTACATTTGAAAAAATATTTGATAGTATGAAAGAGGCTACAATTGCGGCAATATTCATAATTGCCTTTGCAAAGCCTCGTACAGCTCCGCTGATAATAAAAATAATTATAACAGCAAGAAATATTATGTCAAGTACCATAATTCACCCTCTTCAGGCATTATCGTCGGTTGCAACCTTATCGGTTGCCCTTTGGTTATTATTCAGCTCAACAAATCTTATCTGATTAACGCTCAATACATAAGCTGTTGTATCCGAAGAAAGGACAATGCGCTTTGAGCCGGCGCCTGTGTCTGTTGAAAATATTATTTCGCCGTTTGTATTATACACATTGGCTGTATTACCGTCAAGCAAAGCAATTTTGTCCTTATAAACCGAAATCGAATCTGCTCTGCTTTCAGTGTCTATCTTTGACTTCTGAGAGCCGTTTGAGTCGTAGGTGTAAACTGAACAGCTCCTGCCGTCGCCGCTTCTTGAAAGGGCAACCGCATATGTTAATGTATCCATATTAAAATAATAGTTTGAAAGCGTCATTGAGTCATACGAGTTTGTTACAAAGCTTTCGTCACCCTTTCTTATAATGTAGGACGCTGTATTTCCAACAATAGCAACTCTGTTATCTGTAAGATATTTTGACGCAATAACTGCGTCACCCTCAATTTTTATAATCTGCTCCGGCTCTTTCTTTGAAAAATCAAGCATATATACGGCTGATACCACCTTGCCGTTCTCGGTGGAAATACCGCTTGCGGCACAGGCTGTACCGTTGCTGTTAAGAGTAACCGAGGTGATGTAATATTCCGAAAAAGAATATTTGTATATTCTGTTATTGTCCTTATTATAAGCCAGAAGTGTTGAAAGATAGCCGTTGCCCTCCGTAACAATAGCATATACGCCGTTAGAGGCGATGTCTGCTGTGTAAATATCATCATCGGTATCTGACGCAAAGAGCTGTTTATCAAGCGAATTTACCTCGTATCCCTTACCGCCGAGGTCGTATGTAAGAAACATATTTTTATTGCTGACAAGTACAGGCTTTGAATATTTGAGCTGTGCACTGAATATCTCACTTCCGGATGAATTTAAAGTGACAAACGAGGTATCTGACGCATATGCAATATGACCGTCGGAAAGCACAAAATTATTTGTGTTTACCTCTGTTCCCGTTACATTTACGGGATATCCGTTGCCTGCATTACCCAGCACATCATATGTCCACCAGTTTGCTATACTTTCGGGAGAAAGTCTGTCCCTGTTTGCGAAAGCGAAAACTATAAGACCTGCCGCAAGTGCGATACATACGGAAATAATTATTTTCTTTACCGCATCGGGCGACATCTCAGTTTTTTCAAGCTCATAGTCCTCGAGCGGTACATCTTCGTAGCTTATTACATTACGGTCAGTTTTCTTTGTCTTTGTTTCTGCAAAATGATGACCTTTGGATTTAGATTTTGAATTATTCTTGGATTTATTTAATTTACCGGAAAACATTTCTGTTCACTCCTTCAGGTAAATAACCTCTTAATCGTAATTAACCCTGTTAAGATACAGACCGCAGGGCTGTGCCGTAGGGCCTGCAAATTTTCTGTTCTTTTTTTCAATTATACCCGCTATTCCGTCGGCAGGTATCTTGCCCTGCTGAATTCTGAGTAGAGTGCCGACCATAATTCTCACCATATTATAGAGAAATCCGTCAGCCTCTACCCTCATTGTTACAAGCTCCCCTTCTCTTGTAACCGAAAAAGCCTTGACTGTGCGTGTCATATCCCCCTTTTCCCTGCTGTCAAGAGTGCAGAAGGAGGTGAAATCGTGAGTACCGACATAAGCCTGAGCAGCCTTATTCAGCATATCCTCGTCAAGCCTATATCTGTAGTGAAGTGCGTATCCGTCAAGAAAAGGATTTCGCACCTCGGTGTTCCATATTTTATAAATATATTCCTTGCTTGTGCAGCTGTATCTTGCGTGAAAATCAATGCTGACCTCTTCGCAGTCAAGCACCGCTATACTAAGTGGCAGCCAGCGGTTCAGCGCAGCCTTAAGCCTTTCGGCAGGAATGGGATGAGTAGTTTTAAGGCTGATGCAGTACATATTTGCATGAACTCCGCTGTCTGTACGGCTGCAGCCCTTTAAGTCAAAATCATCACCGATAATTTTTGACAGGGCATTCTGAAAAGTCTCCTGCACCGTCACGGCGTTATTCTGAATCTGCCAGCCGTGAAACTGCCTGCCGTCATATGAAATTGTAAGCTTAAAATTCCTTAAAGCGCCGCAGGAATCAAAATGTTGCATAGTACCACTCCGCTGATTACAAGTCCGACTGTGACAAGAGAAAAAACATCCCGTTTTGTCATATGAATAATTTTCATTCTGGTTCTGCCCTCTCCGCCGTGATAACAGCGGCATTCCATTGCTGTGGCAAGGTCGTACGCTCTTCTGAACGACGATACGAACAGAGGTACAAGAATCGGAATAAGAGCCTTTACCCTTGCAATTATATTTCCGCCCTCGAGGTCTGCTCCCCTTGCCTTCTGCGCCTGCATAATTTTATCGGTTTCTTCAAGCAGGGTAGGTACAAATCTGAGAGCGAGCGACATCATCATTGCGATTTCGTGGACAGGAAAATGTAATTTATTCAAAGGCTTCATCAGCCTTTCGATTGCGTCTGTTAGCTCTGTGGGAGATGTTGTAAAGGTAAGCGAGGAGCTTGCAAGGATAAGACATATAATTCTCACCGT
The DNA here is from genome assembly GCA_051880895.1 of Ruminococcus sp. Taxonomy (GTDB): domain Bacteria; phylum Bacillota; class Clostridia; order Oscillospirales; family Acutalibacteraceae; genus Ruminococcoides. The sequence goes on from JBJEOV010000027.1 coordinate 9,929, forward strand.
TACAAATACACAACGGTTAATTCCGTTTTCCGTAACCTTGATTATACCCCACTGCCATATCGGCTCTCCTGTACCGTAAAACAGGTTCAGCACCGATGTTACAATTACTATAAAAATTATTACCTTCAGGCTTTTCAAATAAAATTTGAAGGGCACTCCGCTGAGTGCGATTATTACAGCAGTAAAAGCCGCCACAATAGCAAGTGAGGCATAGTTAAAGGTGCAGAACACAAGCACCAGAAAAGCAATGAGCATAATAATTTTTGCTCTTGGGTCAAGCCTGTGGATAAGGCTTTTTGCAGGAAAATACTGACCGAACGCTACATCTCTTACCATTGCTTGCCCTCCTTTTTTATAAGAGGAAGAAGGTAATCGACCGCTTTCTCAACAGTCAGTACGCCCTCGGGCACATCTACTCCACTTTTTCTGAGCTGTAACATAATTTTTGTTATCTGCGGAATACGCAGACCGATTTTTTCAAGCTCGTCACCCTTTGCGAAAACCTTTTCGGTTTTGTCAAACATAACAAGCCTTGATTTATTCATAACCACAATTCTGTCAGCCACACGGGCAATATCCTCCATACTGTGAGAAACAAGCAGAACTGTGTTCTGTCTTTCCTTGTGATAATTGACAATCTGACTTAAAAGAACATCTCTGCCCATAGGGTCAAGTCCTGCTGTAGGCTCGTCAAGCACAAGCACCTCGGGGTCCATTGCAATAACGCCTGCAATAGCCGCCCTGCGCTTTTCGCCGCCTGACAAATCAAACGGAGATTTATCGAGCAGCTCGTCCTTTAAATCGGTAAATCTTGCCGCCCTGCGAACCTCCTTATCAATTTCTTCCTGTGAAAGTCCCTTGTTGGCAGGTCCGAAGGCTATGTCCTTATATACGGTTTCTTCAAAAAGCTGATACTCGGGATACTGAAATACCATACCGACCTTAAAACGGATTTTTCGGATTTCCTTAGGCTTTTCCCATATGTCAGCACCGTCAAGCAAAACCTGTCCGCTTGTAGGCTTTATAAGTCCGTTAAGCATCTGCACAAGCGTTGACTTGCCCGAGCCGGTATGACCGATAATTCCGATAAGCTCGCCCTTATTTACGGAAAAGCTTACATCATTGACCGCCTTTTTTTCAAACGGAGTGCCGATACCGTAGGTGTAGCTGATATTCTTCAGCTCAAGAATACTCATTTAAGCACCTCCATAAGCAAATCGACGCATTTCTCTGCGTCAAGCGGTATTCTGTCAATTTTCGCACCGCAGCCAATAAGTCTGTAAACAAGCTCCGTTGCCTGCGGAACATCAAGCCTGTGCTTTTTTAAAAGCTCCACCTGTGAAAATACCCTGTCGGGAGTACCCTCTGTAAGCACTCTGCCGCTGTCCATTACCACTACCCTGTCGGCAAGCACTGCCTCGTCCATATAGTGAGTTATCAGTACTATAGTTATGCCCTTTTCTTTATTGAGCTTTAAAAGGGTTGACGTAACCTCTTCTCTTCCGTTCGGGTCAAGCATTGCGGTAGGCTCGTCAAGCACAATGCAGTCAGGCTGCATTGCAAGTATTCCTGCAATGGCAACTCTCTGCTTCTGACCGCCCGATAGCTTATAGGGTGCGTCCTTGCGAAATTCGTACATACCCACAGCCTTTAAAGCCTCGTCAACTCTTTTTCGGATTTCCTCAGGCTCAACTCCGAGGTTTTCAGGGCCGAAAGCCACATCCTCCTCAACAACGCTTGCAACAAGCTGATTGTCGGGGTTTTGCAGTACAAGACCTACTTTTTTGCGGATTTCAAGGGTTTTGTCCTCGTCTGCCGTATCATTCCCGTCAATAAATACCTTACCGCTGTCGGGTACGAGCATTGCGTTGAGGTGCTTTGCAACAGTTGATTTTCCGCATCCGTTGTGACCGAGCAGGGCGACAAACTCGCCCTTTTCTATATCCAGCGAAACGCCGTCAACAGCATTAACCGCAGGCTGTCCCTCATCCTCAGACATATACGAAAAAAATATATTTTGAATAGAGATAAACTTCATTAATTACTTCTCCCAGATAGCTGTTGAGCCGCAAGGCAAAACAAGTCCTGTGTCAGTTACGGGCAGTCCGATTTCACTGCTTGAAACCCTGCCGCCGAATTTTGTTTTCAGCAGAACGCCGAGTAAATATTCCATTACGGCAGGTGAAAGACCTGTTGTGTAGGAATTGAGAATAAAGAAAACAGGATTGTCGGACATTACCTGTCTGCAAAGCTCAACAAGCGGATAAAGCTGCTCCTCAAGCTTCCATACCTCGCCGCCGGGACCTCTGCCGTATGACGGCGGATCCATAATGATGCCGTCATAGCGGTTGCCTCGCCTTATTTCACGCTGAACAAATTTTACGCAGTCATCAACAAGCCACCTTACAGGCTTGTCCTCAATACCGCTTGAAACAGCGTTTTCCTTTGCCCACTGCACCATTCCCTTTGAAGCGTCAACATGGCAAACGCTTGCGCCTGCTTTCATACACGCAAGAGTGGCACAGCCTGTGTAGCCGAAAAGGTTGAGTATTTTAAGCGGTCTGCCCTCTGATTTTATTTTTTCGGCGGCAAAATCCCAGTTTACTGCCTGTTCGGGGAAAACTCCCGTGTGCTTAAAGCCCATAGGCTTGATATTAAAGGTAAGTCCGCCGTAATTAATACTCCACTGTGACGGTATTTTTTTATACTGCTCCCAGCTGCCGCCGCCCTTATTACTGCGGTGATAACGGGCGTGGGCAGAATACCAAAGCGGATTTTTCTTTTCTGTTGACCAGATAATCTGCGGATCGGGACGAATTAATATTACATCGCCCCAACGCTCAAGGCGCTCTCCGTCAGAGGCGTCTATAAGCTCGTAATCCTTCCAATTTTCAGATAAACGCATTATGACAATCTTTCCCTTACTACCTGTGCAGCCTCTTCTGCAAGGCTCTGAATCTGCTCAAGGTTTTCGCCCTCAAGCATTACTCTTACAAGCGGCTCTGTGCCCGATACACGAATCAATATTCTGCCTGTATCGCCAAGTTCCTCTGTAACACGGTTTATTTCTGCCTTGATTTCCTTATCTGTATAGAATGAAAGCTTGCCCTCGTTGCTTACCTTGACATTGATAAGCACCTGAGGATAGCGCTCCATAACCTTTGCAAGCTCGCTGAGCTTTTCGCCTGTGCGTTTCATAATTGAAAGCACCATTGCGCCTGAAAGCTCGCCGTCGCCTGTTGTGGAGTGGTCAAGGAAAATAATGTGACCGCTCTGCTCACCGCCTATATTGTAGCCGTTCTGGAGCATTGACTCGAGCACATAACGGTCGCCTACCTTTGTTGAAACAAAGTCGATTCCGTTTGCCTGGCAGAATTTTGAAAATCCCATATTTGTCATAACAGTGCCTACAGCGGTATTCTTCTTAAGCTTGCCGTTCTTCTTCATATCGTTTGCGCAGATAGCAATCAGAAAGTCGCCGTCAACAAGGTTGCCGTTTTCGTCAACAGCAAGGCATCTGTCGGCGTCGCCGTCAAAGGCAAGACCTGCGCTGAGCTTATTTTTGCGTACATATTCCTGTAATTTTTTGGTGTGGGTTGAACCGCAGTCCTTGTTGATGTTGATGCCGTCAGGCTCGTCAAAGAGCATATGCACCTTAACACCGAGCTTTGTAAAGAGCTTTTCGGCAGTTCTTGATGATGAGCCGTTTGAGCAGTCGAGAGCAACCTCCATACCGCTTAAATCCTCACCTACAGCCTCTGCAACATGGTCGATGTAGTCGTCAACAGCGGTTTCAAGAGTTGTCACCCTGCCGATTTCGCCGTCCTTTGCAGTTGCATAAGGAACAGCGTGGTCGAGCACGATTTCCTCAATTCTGTTTTCAAGGTCGTCGGGGAGCTTATAGCCCTCTGAGCTGAAAATCTTAATTCCGTTAAATTCAAAAGGATTGTGTGACGCAGAAATCATAACGCCTGCGTCTGCGTTGTATTTTCTTACGAGATAAGCTACGGCAGGAGTAGGAACAACGCCTAAAAGCTTTACATTTGCGCCAACTGAGCAAAGACCTGCGATAAGCGCACCCTCGAGCATATCGCCCGAAAGTCTTGTGTCCTTACCGATAAGGATTGTCGGGTGCTTTACCTCGTCATTAACAAGCACCATTGCCGCTGCTCTGCCTATATTCATTGCAAGCTCAGCTGTAAGCTCAACATTTGCTACGCCTCTTGCTCCGTCTGTACCAAAAAGTCTGCCCATAATTATATTTCCTCCGATTTTTTATATATTATTTTTATTAATTTTTGTCAAAAAGGTTAGGCTGAGTAGGCATTGCATTTACTGCACCCTTAGGGAAATCATAACCAAGATGACGGCAAGCCGCCGCAGTAATACATCTGCCCCTCGGCGTTCTGCTCAAAAAGCCGATTTGCAGTAAATACGGCTCGTAAACATCTTCAATAGTAACTGCCTCTTCGCCGATTGCCGCCGCAAGAGTTTCCACACCAACAGGACCGCCGTTGTAGAAATTGAGTATAGCCTCAAGTAGCCGCCTGTCGTTTCTGTCAAGTCCCAGCTCGTCAATTTCAAGCCTGTCAAGCGCAAGCCTTGCGGTGTCGCAGGTGATAACTCCGTCAGACATAACCTGCGCAAAGTCACGCACACGCTTTAAGAGTCTGTTTGCAATTCGTGGAGTACCTCTGGAGCGTGAGGCAATTTCAAGCGCACCGTCATTTTCAATTTCGATGCCGAGAATACCCGCACTCCTTGTTACTATCTGCGCAAGCTGTTCGGGAGTGTAAAGCTCAAGCCTTAAAATTACTCCGAAGCGGTCACGCAGGGGGGCGGTAAGCTGACCTGCCCTTGTGGTTGCGCCGATAAGCGTAAACTTTGGCAGCGGCAAATGATAAGACGCCGCCATCTGTCCCTTGCCCGTTATAATATCTATTGAAAAATCCTCCATAGACGGGTAGAGAATTTCCTCTACCGCACGGCTCAGACGGTGTATTTCGTCTATAAACAGCACATCGCCCTGATTGAGGTTCGTAAGCAAAGCGGCAAGGTCGCCCGGCTTTTCGATTGCAGGGCCTGAGGTAATTCGCAGTGATACCCCAAGCTCATTTGCAATAATGCCGGCAAGCGTTGTTTTGCCAAGACCTGGAGGACCGTATAAAAGCACATGGTCGAGCGACTCTCCTCTTATTTTTGCCGCCTCAATAAACACCTTTAAATTTTCCTTGGCAGTTTCCTGTCCGATATATTCCGAAAGGGTTTTCGGTCGCAGAGGGTTATCTCCCTCTGTATTATCCTCAGGAATTTCCGATGTATCAAGTATTCTGTTTTCAAAGTCAAATTCATCCGAAAACTCAGGCTTGCTCATTTATCAATTCCTTCCCATCTGCTTTAATGTCATTGCTATAAGCTGTTCAACAGGCAGGCTTGCGTCAAAAGCCGAGAGCACGGGCGAAACCTCCGCAGGAGTATATCCAAGTACCCCGAGAGCCTCAACTGCCTTTGGAATATTTCCGCTGACAGCCTGAGGAATCTGCACACTGCCCGACTGTGCCTGTTCTGATTTTGCAAGCTTGTCCTTAAGCTCAAGTATAATGCGCTGGGCAATCTTTTTGCCTATGCCCTGCGCTCTTGTAATTGTTTTTATATCGTCTGTAGCTATCGCCATTGCCACCTGCTCTGCTGTAAGCTCAGAGAGAATAGATAGTCCTGCTTTAGGGCCTACTCCGCTTACGCTTATCAGGGTTTTAAAGGTAGCAAGCTCGCTCTGAGTTGCAAAGCCGAATAAATCCACGGCGTCCTCACGCACATTAAGGTAGGTGTAGAGTGTAACCTCAGAATTTAGCCTGAGAGTTTTCAGGGTGTTCATTGTAGTCTGGCAAAGGTATCCCACTCCGCCGCATTCAACAACCGCAGCCGAATTTTCTGTATGTATAAGCTTTCCTCTTACGGAATAAATCATTTGCCTATCCCCTTTCAAACATTTTTCTTCTGAGCACTGAGCCTGCCGCCTGCGCATGACAGATTGCTATAGCAAGTGCGTCTGCCGTATCGTCGGGCTTTGGAACCTCTGCAAGGTGCAGAAGTCTGCGTGTCATTTCCATAACCTGCGGTTTCTTTGCCTTGCCGTAGCCTGTAACAGCAGTTTTTACCTGTAGTGGTGTATATTCGTAAATCGGTATGTTGAGCTTTTGCGCCGCAAGCAGAATAACTCCCCTTGCCTCCGCTACCATAATAGCAGTTTTCTGGTTATTCTGAAAATACAGCTTTTCAATAGCAAGAGCGTCGGGACGGCAGCGGTTGAGCACATTAAAAATTTCATCATAAATATACTCAAGTCTGCGGTTGAAATCCATATCCGCCTGCGTTTCTACAGCACCAAAGCCGAGTGCCTTATAGGTGTTTGATTTAAAGCTGATTGCGCCCCAACCGACTATTGCATAACCGGGGTCAATCCCGAAAATTACCAAGGCACTACCTCCAAAATTACAGCGTCGGCATTTTAGCCTATACTACCGCATAATAATTAGCATTATATCACAAAACAATCCATTTATCAACAAAAATGCTCTTTAATTTAAAAAAAGTAAATTATTTAGAGTCGTACTCTAAAGGACAGTCGCTATGTAGGATGCGGTGTAGCCCGTGA
>JBJEOV010000028.1:0-8151 GCA_051880895.1 Ruminococcus sp.
CTAATTGAATTTGATCACCATCAATATTTAATGATTCCACTAAAGCATCTTTTAAGGTAACGATTTCGGGCGTACTTTCCGCACTTTCGCTTGTTCTTATGACGCTCACCTCCTTAGTCCCTCTGGGAACCTTTGCTTTTCCCTGTATGGCGGGAATTGTACTGATGGTAGTTGTAATTGAGGCAGGTCATAAATGGGCGTGGGGTGCGTTTCTTTGCGTTTCCCTGCTTTCGCTCTTCCTTGCAGGCGACAAGGAGGCTGTTGTGTATTACATTATGTTTTTCGGCTATTATCCGATATTAAAGGGAGTAATAGAAGGGAAAATAAAAAACAAATCGATACAGTATATATTAAAATTCAGTGTATTTAATGCGGCTGTAATATCGGCATTTTTTATAGCCGCATTTTTGCTCGCTGTTCCAATGGAGGAATACATAATAGCAGGAATGTATGTGCCGTGGGTATTTCTGCTTGCAGGAAATATATTTTTCTTTGTCTATGATAAGGCGGCTACAAAGCTTGTCACATACTACATATGTGCACTGAGGAATAAGCTGATTAAGTCTAAGTACAAAAAATGATTGAGGTAAATTCTATGAAAAAAGTAAGCGTAAAAAATTTAATAGCGTTCATACTTGCGGCTGCACTGCTGCTTTTTTCCTTACCTGTAAATGCGGCTGAGCTTACTGCTTCAGAGCAGTCCGTAAGTGCAGATGTGTATGCCGGTGCGTCGGGTTATGTTAATGACAGCGAAGTAAATCTTCGCTCAGGTGCAGGTACAAGCTACAGCGTTGTTACCGTTATGAGCTATAAAACGGAATTTACCTTTGACGACGGTACTCTGTATAATGGCGAGTGGTATAAAATTACACTTTCAAACGGCACTAAAGGCTATATTTACTATGAGTATGCATCAGTGAATGATAATAATACAACGCTTGGTACAGGCTACATAAATGCAAGTAATGTCAATATGAGGTCGGGCGCAGGCACAGGCTATTCTGTAATAACAACGCTTGGTTACGGCACAAAATTGACTGCAATTTCCAAAAGCGGCGACTGGTATTATGTTGAGCTTGCAAACGGTACAAAAGGCTATGTTTATGCTGATTATGTAACGCTTGATAAGAACGAAATTCAGAATCCCGGACTCTCAAAAACAAGCCTTAGTATGTATAAGGGAAATTACAGCACTTTGTATGTAAACGGCGCAGACAGCGTAAGCTATTCATCATCGGACACTTCGGTAGTAACTGTTGCATCAGACGGACTTCTTTATGCTAATTCTATCGGTTCAGCGGTTATTACTGCAAAATACGGCAATGAAACCGAAACCTGCACTGTTACCGTAACAAACGGCAACTATGTTGATATTTCAAATTCAACGGTTAATATAAATAAGGATAAATCAGTTTTCCTCACTACTGATACATATGTTGACTGGAAAACCTCAAATCCGAATGTTGCAACAGTTGACGACGGCATTGTTTATGCCAAAAGCGAGGGTGTGGCTGTTATTTCTGCCGAAACAGGCTATGGTGCAGGCACCTGTATTGTAAAGGTCGGCAAGACTGCTCCTGTTCGCTTTGTTTATGCCTCGCCCAACTCTGCACCGCTTAACAGCCTTGTTACACTAAAAGCTATAACCGACAACACCAAAAGAGGTCTGTACTTCGAGCTTACCAACGGTAAAAAAAGCTATACTCTTCACGCCGACTCAATCAAAAAGGACGGCAGTAATGTTATATGGTCGGCAGGAGTTGTGCTTGATGAATCAGGCAGCTGGAGCTATAAGGCTTACTCTCTTGCCGAGGGTGAAATAAATTACACCACAGCGGAAGATGACGGCGCGGGAGAGGTTTTTGTCACATCGTCAACCGATACGACTACAGCTGTAAACGGCGAACGCAGGGCAAGCGATGAGATTATTTCTCTTATTGCAAACTATGAGGGCTTTCTGCCTGAGGTTACCCCCGATTATATAACGGGGGACGCAACCCTCGGCTATGGCAAGGTAGTATGGTCGGGCGAGCAGTTTTACAATAATCTTTCAAAGACAGAGGCATACGCTTACCTTTGCCAGACGGTAAACAGCGGCGGCTACACTTCAAGGGTTAATAAGTTTTTACTTCGCAACAATGTAAAATTCAATCAACGGCAGTTTGACGCACTTGTATGCTTTTCGTATAATGTAGGAGCTTACGCCATAGAAAATGACAGTGATTTGATTAATACACTGCTTAACAGTTCCTCAGTTTCCGATGTAAGTGTGGGGGCGAATGTTTCAGGCTATGTAAATGATGACGGAGTTAATCTCAGGAGCGGTGCGTCAACCTCTTATCCGGTAATTACCGTTATGCCTTACGGCACGAGCTTTACCTTTGTTGACGGCAAGCTGTATAATGACAGCTGGTATAAAATCAGACTGAGCGACGGAACAATCGGCTATATTTATTCAGATTATGCGTCGATTGCGGCATCGGGCAAAAGCCTTGATAATGTGAGTAAATCCGCATATGCAAAAAATTTCTTTGCTTATCACCATGCGGCAGGCGGATGCTATGAGGGACTTTTGTACCGAAGAGTTGACGAGGCTGAGGTGTTCTTTTACGGCGATTACATAAGGGACGGTTATGAAAATAAGTATGACTTCAGCTATACTTGCGCAAGTAACCCGAGCTTTGGAGTATAAACAGGTTTGATATAATTTGAAAGGGAGTTTTTGTAATGAAGAAAATCGGTTTTATTGGTGCAGGAAATATGGCTACCGCAATTATCGGCAGTCTTATGGGACAGAATGACGGCAGGGTGGATTTTATCAATGTTTTTGACCTTGATAAAGAAAAATGTGATATTATGAGTAAAAAAGGTATTAATATAAAAGACTCTGCTGTTGATGTTATGCTTGCAAGTGATATTACTGTGCTTGCAGTAAAGCCGCAGAATTATCCTGAGGTGCTTGAAGCATTAAAACCGCAGGTAACAGCCGATAAGGTTTTTGTATCTATTGCCGCAGGAATTTCAATTTCATATGTTCAGAATTTACTTGACTGCAAATGTCCAGTAGTCAGAGTAATGCCCAATACTCCGCTTTTGCTCGGTAAGGGTGCGTCTGCTCTTTGCCCGTCTGATAATATATCCGATGAGGATAAGGAGATTGTTTATAATATGTTTGCAGGCAGCGGCGTATGCGAATACATCACCGAGGAGCATATGAACGAGATTATCTCCGTAAACGGCAGCAGTCCTGCATATATTTATCTTTTTGCAAAGGCTATGGCTGACTATGCTCAGGAATGCGGCATTGACTACGATAAGGCTATGAATCTTATCTGCGCTACCCTTGAGGGTTCTGCAAAAATGCTCAGGGAAAGCGGCGACAGCGCCGATACCCTCATAAATAAGGTAAGCTCAAAGGGCGGTACAACCATTGCGGCTCTTGACTGCCTTGAAGATCTTGGATTTTATGATGCAGTTAAAAAGGGTATGGCGGCTTGCACAAAGAGAGCCGAAGAGCTTGGCAAGTGATTTTGCAGGCTGACTGATTAGCATACAAGCACAACCTTCCGCATATTTTTATTAATGATAATTATGTGGAGGAATGTTTTGTGAAAGGCTTTATATTTTCGTTAAAAAGAAAAACAGATTTAATGCGCAAGGGCAGATTTTCGCTTTCAGCACAGGATATAAAGTATTACATAAAAAGGTACGGAGTGTATGCGCTGTTTATTTTTTCGCTGATTGTCGGACTTGCCTTAGGAACTGTATATGCCTTGTCGGCAGACAGGGAAATGCTTAACTCGCTCGACTTTTTGTTTTTCACTAATCTTGAGGCAAGGCTTTCGCAGAATGTTCTGAGTACCTTCTGCGCCTGCTTTGCATCGGATTTTGTATTTCTGTTTGCAGTTTTTCTGCTCGGACTCACCCCCTGGGGAATACCCGTAATGCCCTTTATTGTTCTTTTAAGAGGCTTTGGCACGGGAATTACAGCCGGATATTTGTTTTCGGTACATTCCTTAAAGGGAATAGTATTTTATCTTTTCGTTCTGTTGCCGGGAACCTTCCTGTTCTGTATGGCTTTGATTTTATTTTCTGTAGCTGCCTTTAATGCATCGGGAAAAATGTTTTTTCAACTTATTGCAGATAAAAAAGTCGGAGGTTCTTCGCACAGGTATATATCGGACTTTCTTTCAAAGGGAGTCAGCTGTCTTATACTTGCATTTCTTTCTGCTGTGCTTGACGCTGCGTTATGGGGAGTTTTTGCGGGGAATTTTAATTTTTAACCTTTGGAGGTAAAACAATGGCAGGTAAAAAAGCAAAGTTTGCTTTAGCTGATTTTTTCGGCAACCTATTTTCTAATTTCGGTAAAATAATTTTTACCAATCTTTTGTTTGCCGTACCGCTTGCGGTGCTGGTTACGGCTTTTTATTTTCTTGACAATGCGTTAAAGCTTGGCGGATATTTTATTCTTATGCTTGCAATTATTCCGCTTTCTCCGTTTTATGCAGGAGTAACTCTTGTTACATCGAGGATTGCAAGGGGAGAGGAGGAGCTGAATGTTTTTGCAACCTTTGTTGAGGGCATAAAAAACAACTGGAAAAGATTTTTGTTTCACGGCGTGATTACTTATTTTGCAGTGGTATTCAGCTATTTTTCAATAAAATTCTACAGCTCGCTGGTATCTCAGCCGAATATGGATTCATTCATTCTTGTAATGCTATACATCTGCCTGATTGTATCAATTATTATTGCAGCAGCATTCCTTTTTATTTTCTTTTATGTGCCGTCAATGACCGTCACATTTGATATATCCCTTAAAAATATCTATAAAAACAGTGCGTTGATGTCCTTCGGCGAATTTAAGCATAATATTATTGCAACCTTCGGATTGTTTATAATCGCTCTGTTCTGTGCAACAATACTTCTTTTTGTAGGCAATGCAAACAGCAGTATTGCGGTTATTATAGCAACGGCAGTTCTTATGTTCGTGCTTGTGCCTGCGCTTGTATCTTATGTTATTAATGCCTCGGTTTATCCGGGTATGTATAACCTTATGACAGAAAAGGAAAAGCGCTCCAAAAAGATTGATAAGAAGATGGACAACCGCAGAAAAGGTCAGTTCATTGATGATGATGACGACGAGGAAAACAATGTTGCAGATGAATTTCTCGATCTTGATATTGAAGAAACTAAAGACGGCGATGAATATATTTTCTATAACGGAAAAATGGTAAAAAGAAGTGTAATTATCAGAATGAAAAAGGAAAGAGAGAAAGCAGAGGGAAAATCCGATGAAAGCTAAGCACGCTGAAAAACGACCGAAAATTACAATCAGCCTTTGGCTTTTTATAACAATTATTGCAGTTATGGTATTGCTGATTCTCGGTATAACCTATTATTCCGTGCAAAGAGAGCTTAACGCAAATAACAGCAATAATACAACCTCGTCTGTCGCTCAGACAACAGAGCAAGCTTCCGTTTCTCCATCGGCAGGAGCTGATGGACAGGAGGTTGAAAAAACTACAACCGCTTCTCAGCTGGAGGAAGAAGGCTCTGTTCAGTCAACGACAGAGGCTATTGCGATAAGCGGCGCAGAGAATGCTGACGAAGAGCTTTATTTCAGTGCGGAGCTGTATCCGTACAAGGCTTTTGATACAGTCGGCAACAGAAATGCCTCGGTAAAAGAGGTTTTTGGTTCAGTATATAGCGGCGAGGGACTGACATTTGACGAAAACGGTCTGTTTGCAGATAACATCACCCAGTCCGAGTATAACTACGGTGCATATACCGTTACTGACGGTGTAATCAATATGACCTACTCAAATGATAAAAACGCAACGGCGCAGATTATTTCATATGAAGACGGTGTACCGAGCGAAATAGTAATTGATTTTGTTGGTTATGAAGTGTATTTTAAGGTTGGAAGTGCAGAATAATGAGCAAAAGTAAAAAATCAAAAAAGAAAAATAAGGTTAATTCTGCCGAAGTTCAGAAAAGTAAGTTCAATCGAAAAAAAGCGATTACAGCAACTCTTGTTATGTTAGTGCTTGCCGTGGCTATCGGTGCGGTGGTTATAACTATGAAGAGTAATGCCAATGATTTATCGGATACCGAGTGGGTGTCGTCAAGCGCAGTCAATGCAAGCGGTGACGAGGTGGCAATGGCTGAGGTTTACAATACAAGCTATTCGTCATATCAAGGCTCGCTTTCGTTCAGAAAAGACGGAACCTTTTCGCTCTGGCTTACTCCCGGCGCAGTTGAGGACGGAACACATACAGGAAGATATTCCGTAAAGGAAGATACAATTACAGCCGTATTTGATGACGGAGAAACCACTACAAGCTTTTACATTCACCGCAGCGGAGAAAAAATAGACTCAATTTCCTTGAATTATGAGGATTACGAGGTTTATTTTACCGCTGCTTAGGTCAATATCGCAATTAATTTAAACAAATAACAGGGATTATCCGCTTTGGACAATCCCTGTTTTGTGATTTTTGAAGAAAAACTACAATTCAAAATTTCAATGCTATACAAGTTTTAAAATATATTATCTATCTGCCTTGCCGTAATGCTTTCCTTGTGAATCGGAATTTTTACTCTGCTCATGCTTATTCTCTGAGCAGTTATTACCGCTGTTTGCGCCCTGATTCTGAACACAGCCGGTGCTTTCTGTGTTTCCGCTTTCGCAGTTACCGCCGCAGGCATTGTTTTCTGTACTGTCTTCATCTTTATATTGAAGAATTCTGTTTTTTATCTCTTTCATAGTCATTTTGCTTATTTCGTCGGTAGTAATGTCAGGCTCATATTCCTTTAATTCCAGATAGGCATTATATTTACCGAACGATAAGCCGTTTGCGTGTGCATCCTCTGAGGTTGAGCCGTCGCTTTTATTGCAATACATATCTACATCCTGAGTTACATTCTGCTCTATGCTTTCAATCATTTCATCACTGTTATTCTGAGAATCAACAGTAATCACAACAACATTGTCATTGTTGATATATTGCTTTGCTTTGTCACATTCAAGCAGCTTGTTTATGCCCTCTTCATATGTCAGATTTTTTATTTCTGTAGAATTGAGCAATTCCTCGCCGTTGCTGTTGTAGGCTTTTGTACTTATAATTCTGCTGTATTGGTTTATGCCAAGCTCAATGGAGGGATTGATGTCAACGCTGATTGCGCTGACCTGAATGTTATACGAAAATAAAAAGTAGGCTAATGAGAAAGTAAGCACTAACGCTATAGGAGTAAGCGCATATCTTCTGAAATTAAAGCTATTGGCAGTCTGCATTTTTTCCGCCTTGCAAAGTACGGTCTGCCTTGTTTTTTCTTTTAATTGCTCGTCAGCAGTCACGCTGTTGAAGGCTGTTTTTATTTTACTTTGCATCCGATTCACCTCCAAGTATATCCTTTAGCATTTTTTTGGCTCTTGAAAGATTGGTATATACGGTGTTTGTGTTTTTGCCCAGAATGTCGGCTATTTCAACTGCTGAGTAGTCCTCGTAATAAAAAAGATATATTACTTCCTTGTGTTTTTTCGGCAAGGATAAAACCGCCTCAAGCACCTCTGAGCTTTCCTCAGACATTTCCGCCGCCTGCTCTCTTAATTCCTCAAGCGGAACGGTTTTACTTCTGAAAAAGCTTTTTAAAAAATCCTTACAGCAATTTATTGTTACTCTGATAAACCAAGCTTTTTCGTGCTCCTGATTTTCAAATTTCTTGGAGGAAAGCATATACTTTATAAAAACATTCTGAAATATATCCTCGGTATCATATTGATTTTTCAAATACAGAACACAAATTCGTTTTATCGTATCCGAATACTTCTCAATAGCCTGATTTACTTCAAATTCACTTCGCACTGCCCTCCTCCTTTCGTATTAAGACAACACCGCACAAATATAATGTACGGTGTTGTCAAATATTTTTATCTTCTGCAATTTCTGCCGCTGCCGTTTTTGCATCCGCCGTTATTGCAATTTTCTGAATTTCTGTTATCGCAGACACCGTCATTGTCGGCATCAACAAAGCCCTTGCCCGAGTTTCTGTTATCGCAGACACCGTCATTGTCGGCATCAACAAAGCCTTTGTTTGAGTTTCTGTTATCGCAGACACCGTCATTGTCGGCATCAACAAAGCCTTTGCCCG
>JBJEOV010000028.1:8251-59026 GCA_051880895.1 Ruminococcus sp.
CCTTGCCCGAGTTTCTGTTATCGCAGATACCGTCATTGTCAGCATCAACAAAGCCTTTTCCTGAATTTCTGTTATCGCAGATACCGTCATTGTCGGCATCAATAAAGCCCTTGCCCGAGCTTCTGTTATCGCAGATACCGTCATTATCGGCATCTACATAGCCTACAGAATTACCGTTTTTGTTTTCCTTTGCGCTGAATCCAAGAGTTGAACCTGCTGCAATTGCTGTTACCATTGCGGCTGAAATAAGTGTAATAAGTATTCTTTTCATAATAATTCCTCCGTAAAATAAGTGATGTGATTTATTCTGTCCTCATCGATGATTTCACCTATAATACGATTGGAAATATGAAATCCTTTCAAAAGCTAAAAAATTTTTTAATATTTTTTATTATTCCTCTGCGGAATTTTCAATTATCTTTTCGGCACATCTGATTCCGTCAACAGCGGCGGATATAATGCCGCCCGCATAGCCTGCACCCTCTCCGCAGGGGTACAGTCCTTTTATGGCAACGCTTTGTAAATCGTTGTTCCTCATAATTCTTACGGGGGAGGAGCTTCTGGTTTCCACGCCTGTAAGAACAGCGTCACCGTAGGCAAAGCCGTGGAGCTTTTTATCCATATGCACAATAGCCTGTCGCATTGAGTCGGTAACAAATTCAGGCAGACAATCATCAAGATTTGACGGTGTGTAATTCGGGCTGATTGACGGCTTTACATCACCAACCCTTGTACTGCCTTTTCTGTCAAGAAAATCACAAACACGCTGAACGGGAGCATTGAAGCTTTCTCCGCCTGCAATAAAAGCCCTGCTTTCAAGCTCACGCTGAAAATACATTCCTGCAAGGGCATTGTCAGAAGAAAAGTCGGCAGGAGTAACGCCTACGAGCAGTGCTGAATTTGAGTTTTCATCATTTCTTGCAAATTCGCTCATTCCGTTGGTGCAAAGCCTTTTTTCCTCGCTTGAGGCATTTACAACCTTTCCGCCCGGGCACATACAGAAGGTATAAACCCCTCTGCCGTTTTCAAGGTGAACATTTGTCTTGTAGGTTGCCGCACCCAAAGCCTTGTTGCCTGCAAATTTCCCGTACTGAGATTTGTCAATCATTTCCCTGTGGTGCTCAATTCGTGCACCGACTGAAAAAGCTTTCTGCTCAAGCACAACAGCCTTTCGGCAAAGCATTTCAAAGGTATCTCTTGCACTGTGTCCGATTGCAAGAATTATTGCGTTGGTTTCAATACTTTCCTTAATTCCGTTATGCTCAATCACTGCGCCTGTAACAGCATTATCTTTTACACAAAAATCGGTAAGCCTTGTTTCAAACATTACCTTACCGCCGAGTTTTATAATCTCATTTCTGATGCTTTTTACGGTAGGCTTGAGCTTGTCCGTGCCGATGTGCGGCTTTGCGTTATACAGTATTTCCTCGGGTGCGCCGTGCTTTACAAACTCAATAAGCACCTTGCGCTGACGGACATCCTTAGTGCCTGTAGTCAGTTTTCCGTCAGAAAATGCACCTGCACCGCCCTCGCCGAACTGAACATTGCTCGCAGTATCAAGGACGCCGCTTTTCCAGAATTTCTGCACATCCTCTGTTCTGCTGTCAACATCTCTGCCACGCTCAATAAGAATCGGTTTTGCTCCGCTTTGCGCAAGAATGAGTGCGGCAAAAAGTCCTGCCGGACCTGCACCGACTACAACAGGGCTTACAGTTCCCCTGAATTTTTCGGTATGGTATTCGTACTTTTCAACAAATTCTGCATTTTTGCATTTCTTGCAAACCTTTTCTTCATTTACAAAAAGCTCAGCCTCAACTGTTGCAAGGAAAAATATGTTGTCCTTTTTTCTTGCGTCAACCGACCGCTTGAAAAGCGTACAGCTTTTAAAGAATTTCTTATCTATATTTATAAGCTTAGCTGTTTTGCTTAAAACTGTTTCGCTTGTGTAATCAAGGGGCAAATGTATATTGCTGATTCTTATCATAGGTTTTCTCCTGTAATTATTCCGCTCGCAAAAGCAAAGTGAAGATTAAAGCCGCCGCAGTCGCCGCATACATCGAGTGCTTCACCGCAGATATATAGTTTTTTTACTATTTTACTTTCAAAGGTATTATTGTTTACTTCGTTACCGCTCACACCGCCGAGCATTACCTGAGCCTTTGAAAAATCGTTGCATTGTTTACATTCAAATTTCCAGTTAAGAATTATATTTGCAAGCGATTTTAATTCCCTTTCACTCAGCCTTTTGCATATTTCGGTCAAAGGCTTGTCTGTAACGCTTTTTAAAAGAGCAATACCGATTTTTTTATGAAAAAATCCGGTAAAAAATTCTTCAAGCGGTTCGTTTGAAAACAGCCTTTTTCTTTCGTAAAGTGAATTTAATAATTCCGAATAAGAATAATCTCTTGCGAGATTAACCGATATTACCGGATTCTTAATTTTCGGCAACAGCGTAGTCAGATTAAAAATGCATATTCCCGACAAAGCATTATCGGTAAACTGTACCTCGCCGTTTTCTGATTTAACTGCCTTGCTGCCGTCATACAGAGTTACCTCAGCTTTTGCTCTGATTCCTTTAAGGCTCTTTATGAAGTCGCTTTTTACCTGAACGGGACACAGGGCAGGGGAGAGAGGAGTTATTCTGTGACCGAGGTTTTTAAGAACATCAAGTCCGAGTCCAGTCCCTCCCGCAGTCGGAAAGGCTTTTCCGCCGCAGGACATCACAACCTTTTTGGCTGTGTATTCTCCCTTTGAAGATTTTATCATAAAAATTCCGCTTTTTTTGCGTATAAGCTCAGCCTTGCAATCGCATATGATTTCAATATTGAGCCTTTTTATTTCCATAAGGAGAACATCAAGCACTGCGCTTGCCTGTCTGCAATGTGGATAAACAAGTCCGTTGCTTTCAACAGCGCATACAAGTCCGAGAGATGAAAAGAAATCCGTCAGCTTTTGTGCCGAAAATCTATTCAGCAGGGGAATAACATCAAAGCTGCCGTGATAAAAGTCTTTATTTACATTTGTATTCGTTAAGTTGCACCTGCCGTTGCCTGTTACAAGGATTTTTTTGCCTGCCTTGCTCTGAGCCTCAAGCACAGCAATTTTAAGGTTTTTATTATTCCGTTTTGCAGAAATTGCAGAGGCAAGTCCCGACGCACCTGCGCCTACAATTATCACATCATAATTTGTATTATTCAAAGCTATCATCCTAAAAAACAGGGCAGCCGCAGCTGCCCTTAATAGTTTTAATTTGGAGCAAAGATTGCGCTGAGTCCGCCGAAAAGTCCCATACTCGCAAGTCCCATAATTATGCCTGCAAGGAGAACACCGAGCATAACTGCAATTACGCTTGATTTAAAGTCCATATCAAGCATACTTGCCGCCAGAGTACCTGTCCAAGCGCCTGTGCCTGGCAGAGGAATGCCTACAAATAAAAGTAAAGCGAAGAATAAGCCCTTGCCTGCCTTTGCCTGAAGCTTTTTGCCGCCTTTTTCGCCCTTTTCAAGGCAGAATCTGAAGAATTTACCGATAAACTTTTTGTCACTGCCCCAGACAAGTACCTTTCTTGCAAAGAAAAATATAAAAGGAACAGGGAGCATATTTCCTATAATGGCGAGGACATATACCCAGAATAAATCAAGCTGCATTCCCACGCCAAAGGGAACTGCGCCTCTCAGCTCAATAAGAGGAATCATCGAAATTAAAAAAACCAAGATATAGTTGAGCAAAACAATACCCCTTTCAATTCTATAAATTACTAAATTAGTATAACAGATATGCAAATATAATGCAATTAATTTTTTATCTAAAAAACAGCACATTTTCAGTATATTTTTAACACACATTTAAATAAGCCTGTTCGGATTTTGAAGATTGACATATTATGCAGATTTGTGTAAAATAATACGAGGTGACTGAAATGGAAACATACAAGTGCAGTAAAAAAGTGAGAGCAATACTTTTTATTATAACGGCAGGACTAATGGCATTTGCTTTTATTCATTCCTCTATGCCTGCGGATATATCTGCCGAGGAAAGCGGAAGTGTTTTGTCGTTTTTGCAGGAGATTTGCGATTTTTTAGGCTTTAAGCCTGAAATTACAGACCATATTGTAAGAAAATCGGCTCATTTTTGCGAATACGCAGCAATCGGCGCAATGCTTATGAGTTGTGCTTTTTCGTTTAATAAACTAAAGCCTTATAAATACTATATAAATGTTATGTTTTTCGGACTTGCCACAGCCGTATGTGACGAAACAATACAGCTTAATGTGGAGGGCAGGGCAGGAATGATTAGTGATGTACTGCTTGATTTTTCGGGAGTAATGCTCGGTTCTCTTGTAATGCTTGTGGCCTTTCTGATTTATAAAAAGTGTTTTATTTCTAAAAGCAAAAATAGATGATGTTTAACAAAAAGAAAGGATAGGGAAACGAATGGAAAATATAAAAGAAAACAAAATGGGCACTATGCCTATGACAAAGCTGATACTTTCAATGTCTTTGCCCGCCATTTTTTCAATGACAATTATGGCAATGTACAATGTTGTTGACAGTATTTTTATCGGTCAGTACAGCCAGGAGGGGCTTAATGCTACCTCTCTTGCATATCCTCTGCAAATGCTGCTGATTGCCGTTGCGGTGGGTACGGGCGTAGGTATCAACTCGCTTGTTTCAAGAAAACTCGGCGAAAAGAATTTTGACGAGGCGAACGAGGTGGCAACGCACGGAATGCTTTTAAGCTTTTTCAGCTATGCATTATTTCTCATACTTGGTCTTTTTATATCAAGACCGTTTATGGCGCTCTACACCTCAAATGAAAGCATAATTGAATACGGCACTCAGTATCTCACGGTAGTGCTTTGCTTTTCTCTTTTTGCAATTATTCAGGTTACAATCGAAAAAACCTTGCAGGCTACGGGTGATATGATATTTCCTATGCTGTTTCAGCTTACGGGTGCGGTTGTGAATATTATATTTGATCCGCTTCTGATTTTCGGCATAGGCCCGTTCCCTCAGCTTGGGGTAACGGGTGCGGCTGTTGCAACGGTATTCGGTCAGTTCTGCGGTATGCTGTTTGCAGTTCTTGTTATTTTCTTTAAATCTCATATTGTAAAGATTTCTTTCAGAAATTTCAAGCTTAGCTTTCAGACTGTAAAGAATATATACGCTGTCGGCTTTCCGTCAATTATTATGCAGTCGATTGGCTCGGTTATGATAGTAGGTCTTAACGGAATACTTGCTTCGTCCGAGGCGTCCGTTACCGTTCTCGGCGTTTATTATAAGCTGCAGAGCTTTGTATTTATGCCCTGCTTTGGTCTTAATCAGGGTGTTATGCCGATTATCGGCTACAACTTCGGCGCAAGAAACCGCAAGCGACTGTACTCTGCGCTCAAGCATGGAATTATCATAGGCGTTGTAATTATGGCGGCAGGTACAATAGCAATGTGGACAATTCCCGAGCAGCTTATTTCAATGTTCGGCGGCACTGAGGAGCTTATGAATATAGGTGTACCTGCATTCAGAACTATAAGCGTCTGCTTTATTCCTGCGGCTGCAGGTATATTATTCACCACGCTTTTTCAGGCTGTCGGAAAGGGTATCAGAAGTCTTATTATGTCGTTTGCCCGTCAGCTTTTGCTTATTTTGCCGATTGCCTTTATTTTCTCAAAAATATGGGGACTCGGCGCAGTGTGGTATGCTTTCCCGATTGCCGAGATATTCTCACTTGCGATTGCAATTTGCTTCTTTATAAATCTTGTAAAAGGCGAATTTAAAAAGTTATGATAGTATCAGGTTAATTTTGTCCACCTCGGTGCATATATTGCATTGAGGTGGTTGTTTTGACAGACGAAAAAAATACAAATGAGATTACATATGAGGACGGCTGGCAGGATGCATCTTATCCCGAATATTCAACTCCTGCAAGCAATTCTGAGAGCGATGAAATATCGGAAAAAGAGGTTGAGAAAAATCCCGAAAAGGCTGAAAAACACCGTAATACTCAGGTGCTTGTGACCGCACAGCTTATAATCTGCATATTGCTTGCGTTAGCGGCGCTGATTATCAAGACGATTGGCGGAGATTTTTATTCAAAATCAAGGCAGTGGTATTACGGCGAGCTTAACAAGTCCATTATAGCCGAAAGCAGCGGAGAGGATTACAGCCTTTCAAGTCTTTTCGGCACTTCTACAGAAGATGAAATTTGAATTATTCAGAATTAAATTCTCTGTTTCATACGCTCTGCTTTGTCTTATAGCCGTCTGCATTATTCTTGATATATTCAACGGATTTGTGATGTGCTGCTTTGCGGTGCTTATTCACGAATCGGGGCATCTGATTATGATGCTGATTTTTGGTTGTAAACCGAGGAAAATCAGTATTTCACTGTTTGAAATTGCTATAAATGACGATAGTCGGCAGGAGAAAAGCAATTTACAGAATTTTCTTATAATTTTTTTCGGCCCGTTTGCTAATTTTATTTGTTTTATTCTGATTTTTCTGCTATACTTATGTAGTGGAACAGATTTTTTGAAATTTGCTTATGTAAATCTTTCGCTGTGCATATTGAATTTACTGCCCGTAATGTCATTTGACGGAGGGCAGCTGCTGTATCTTTTGCTCAGTACAAGATTTTGCAGTCAGACGGCGGAAAAGGCAGTCAATATAATAACCTTTATCGCACTTTTTCCGATAGCGGTGTTGGGGTTTGTAATACTTTTCAATTCTGATTATAATTTCTCACTGCTTTTTGTGTGCGGTTATATTATACTTTCATTGATTTTTAAAAATAACAGGTATTTCTGACGGAGGTAATACAATGGTCAGTAAGGAAGTTGAAAAGCTTTTGCTAAAGGTTCAGAAGCCCGGACGATATGTGGGCGGAGAGCTTAATGCAGTTGTAAAAAATAAAAAGGATGTTGATTTGAGGTTTGCTTTCTGCTTTCCCGATACCTACGAGGTGGGAATGTCGCACCTCGGAATGAAAATTCTCTACAGCCTTTTTAATTCGGTTCCGTATATATGGTGTGAAAGAGTTTTTGCGCCGTGGATAGATATGGAAGAAGAAATGATTAAAAATAATATTCCGCTTTACGCTCTTGAAAGCGGAGATCCCGTAGCTGATTTTGATTTTATCGGCTTTACACTCCAGTATGAGCTTAGCTTTACAAATGTTCTCAATATGCTCAGGCTTTCGGGTGTGCCGATTAAATCAAAGGACCGCAAGGGACTAAAACAGATTGTTGTTGCCGGAGGTCCGTGTGCGTGTAACCCCGAGCCGATAGCTGATTTTATCGACCTTTTCTTTATCGGCGAGGGCGAAGAGGTTGACCTTGAGGTTATGGAGCTTTTCAGAAAGTGCAGGGCAGAGGGCAAAACAAGAGAGGAGTTCCTCATTGAGTGCGCACAGATTGAGGGCGTGTATGTTCCCTCACTATACGAGGTTGAGTACAACGAGGACGGCACAATAAAAAGGTATATTCCAAAGCACAATGCGCCGTCCGTTATCCATAAGCGCCTTATGAAGAATATGGACGAAAGCTATTATCCCGATAATTTCGTAGTGCCGCTTGTAGAAATCGTACACGACAGAGCAGTTCAGGAGATATTCAGAGGATGTATCCGTGGCTGCCGCTTTTGTCAGGCTGGCTTTATTTACCGTCCTGTAAGGGAAAAATCGCCCGAGGTAATCAACAGACAGTGCAGAGCCTTGTGCGATAACACCGGCTATGACGAGGTGTCGCTGTCCTCGCTCAGTTCAAGCGACTATTCACAGATTGTGCCGTTGCTCGACAGGCTCAACGAGTGGAGCAAGGACGAAAAGGTCAGCATTTCTCTGCCCTCACTGCGTGTTGACAGCTTTACCGACGACATAATGAATAAAATCAAGACAGTGCGCAAGAGCGGTCTTACCTTTGCCCCCGAGGCAGGAAGTCAGCGTTTGCGTGATGTTATCAATAAAAATGTTCAGCACGATGAGCTTATGCAGACCTGCGCCACAGCGTTTGCAGGCGGCTGGACTACCGTCAAGCTTTACTTTATGATTGGCTTGCCCACAGAAACAATGGACGATGTAAGGGCGATTGCCGACCTCGGACAGGCTGTTGTAGATACCTATTACCGCTGTCCGACCAAGCCGAAGGGCAAGTCCGTGAGGGTGACGGTTTCTGCCTCGTCATTCGTGCCAAAACCGTTTACTCCGTTCCAGTGGGAGCCGCAGGATACAATCCCGACTTTACACGCAAAGCAGGAGCATATCAAGGAGAGCATTACAACCCGCAAAATTCAGTTTAATTACCACGATGCAGATACAAGCTACCTTGAGGCGGTATTTGCCCGTGGCGACAGAAGACTTTGCAGGGCAATGGAGCTTGCCTGCGAAAGAGGCTTTCATTTTGACGGCTGGAACGATTGCTTTGATTTGCAGAAATGGCTTGATATTTTTGATGAATGCGGAATAGATCCGACATTTTACGCTAACCGCAGACGCTCCTTTGACGAGGTACTGCCCTGGGATCACATTGATTACGGCGTAACAAAGGATTACCTTATAAAGGAATGTAAAAAAGCATATGAAAATACAACAACACCGCATTGCAGGCTAAAGTGCAACAACTGCGGTGCGGCAAAATACGGGGAGGGTGTGTGCTTTGAAAAACGCAAGAGTATGGTTTAAAAAGGATGACGAGTGCCGCTATATTTCGCACCTCGACCTCAACCGTTGTATGCTCAGAGCCTTGCACAAGAGCAAAGCTCCCATATGGCATACAGAGGGCTTTAATCCCCACCCGTTTGCAACCTTTCCTCTGCCGCTTTCGCTCGGTTTCAGAGGAATTAATGAGTGTATGGACATTAAGCTGGTTGAAGATATTTCTGATAGGGAATTAATTGATAATCTCAACGCCTGTCTGCCCGAGGGCATAAGAGTTTTTGCCGTGACCGAGCCGATAATGAAGGCAGGCAAAATCGCCTATGCAAGCTTTAATATTAAAATAAGCTGCGATAATATGAATTCACATCAGGTTTACACAGCCTTAAAGGAGCTTTTGGAGAGCGAAGAGATTATGCTTGAAAAGAAGTCAAAGTCGGGCTACAAGACCGTTGATTTAAAGAAAAGTATTAAGAAATATTCCTTAACAGAAAAATTCGACTTTGCAGAGCTTGAAATCACACTATCGGCAGGAAGTACCGACAACGCAAATCCAAGCCTTGTTATTACTGCTCTGCAAAATGCAACAGGCAAAGAGTTTTACGCCGACATTACAAGAGAGGATTTATATAATTCTGATATGGAATTATTCAGATGATCTATGTTTTTTTACATTAGCTAATGCTTATTTTCAAAATGTTTTTTGTATTATTCACAAACATTCACAAATTATTGTAATTCCATTCATATAATCGTCACAAAAGCATGTTATTATATAAGCACAATAAAGCTAACAAGAAGTTTTCATAGATTTCCTCTTTTTAAATTTATTAACCACAGCAGTGACCGACTCAGTCGGTCATTTTGCATTTATTTTAGGGAAAACGGAGTAAATATGTACTATTATTCTTTAAACGAATATTTAAAAGACACCTTTGGCGAAAAGGTGTATAAAATTTCTCTTGACGGCTCAATGACCTGCCCGAACCGTGACGGCAGAATTGATACAAGAGGGTGTATTTTTTGCAGCAGGGGAGGCTCGGGAGAATTTTCGGCAAGCCGAAACCTTGGAATAACCGAGCAGATAGAGCAGGCTAAGCAGAGAATTGCCCAAAAGACCGACTGCAAAAAATTCATTGCCTACTTTCAGCCGTTTACAAATACCTATGCGCCTGCCCGATACCTCGAAAAAATCTTTACCGAGGCGATAGCGCCGAGCGAAATCGTCGCACTGTCGGTGGCAACAAGACCTGACTGTCTGCCCGATGAAACCGTTGCCCTGCTTTCAAGGCTGAATAAAATCAAGCCCGTCTGGGTGGAGCTTGGCTTGCAGACTATACATAACAGCACCGCAGAATATATACGCAGAGGATACCCGCTGAGCGTGTATGATGATGCGGTAAACCGTCTGCGCAAAGAGGGAATAAGCGTTATAACCCACATAATAATCGGCTTGCCGAATGAAACGGAAGAAATGATTGTGCAAACCGCAAAATACGCAGGCGAACGCTCAAACGGTGTAAAGCTCCAGCTATTGCACATATTAAAGGATACCGATTTGTGTGATGAATATTTAAAAGGCAATGTCAGGGTGCTTTCACTTGAGGAGTACGCAGATATACTTGTAAAATGCCTGAAAGTAATACCGAAAACAACGGTAATTCACCGCCTGACGGGCGACGGAGATAAAAAAATCCTTGTTGCGCCTATGTGGAGCGCAGACAAAAAGCGTGTGCTGAATTTTATTAATAATAAAATAAGGAATAGTAAATGAAATTATCAGAATTTTTATAAAACCCCTTGATTTTCTGTTTTATATTTGATATAATAACCATTGTCTTTGGAGAGATGTCCGAGCTGGCCGAAGGAGCATGATTGGAAATCATGTGTACGGTAATCACCGTACCAGGGGTTCGAATCCCCTTCTCTCCGCCATAAATTAAAAAAATCCTGTCGTTTTTCGACAGGATTTTTTTAATGAAAAATGAAGAATGAATAATGAATAATTGCTTGATTTGTTAAGTTTTACATATTTTTTCTTAAATTGTAAAAAACTGATATATTTATAATTCCGATAGAAAAAAATACATATAAAAAATACACAAAATTATACAATGAAAATGGGATAAATTACACAAATATTTATCAGATTCTACAAAAACGCAAAAGATTATTGAAATAAAACACTTAAAATGTTATAATATATAGGAATAAAAATATGGGTAAGTATATGGTAAGACTGCGGATACAGCAAGTCCACCGGAGGTCAGCCGGTAAAAGCAGTCGCCGTCAAAGTAATTTTTCCCTCTCTGGCGGTTAAGTCCTTTCCTGCCCGTGTTTCTTCAATATGAAATGGAGGTAATAATAATGAAAACGAAATTCAAGCGTATCGGCAGACAGTCGCTTTCCGTCATCCTTGCTGTTATGATGATGGTTTCCACAATGCTTGTCGGTATGGTCACATCGAATGCGGCTGAGTTTACTGGTGATTATTTGTATATTGATTTATCTCAATGCAATTCTGATATTACTCTTAATGGAATCAATATTTATGAAAATGAAAATGGTCAAAATCAGATAGCATGGTTAAGCACTAGTAATACTGAATTTAAGGATCTCGGTGGAAGAATATATCAGTTTAATGTTGGCGGTTATTTAACAGAGGGTAAGACTATTCAGTCTGTTCAAGTTGCTTTGAATGGTACAAGTAGTAAAACTGAAAATGTTACTGATGCAAGCTTAAACTGCCTAAAAATTGATTCAAATGGTAATCCTACCTGGACAACTTACAGCGGAGGTTCAACTACAAAACGCACCGTAACCGTAAATGCACCTAACACTACCTATTCGGTTAAAGTAAATGGTACTGAAACTACATCAGTAGCTGAGGGTGGTACATATACCTTTACGGTTGAGCCTGTTAGTGGCTATAAAATTACCGGTGTAACTGTTGGTACTGATTCTAAGGATGTCAACAATCCTACAGGCTCAAATGAATACTCATTGACTATGGGTAATTCAAATGTAACTATCAATGTAACCACTGAATCTACATCTACACCGTCATCTTCAAATACTGTATATTTGAGGGTTAATACAAGCACATATTCCTCACCTTATAAAGTGCATATCTGGAAAGATGGAGGCAGCGCTCTTACTAATTGGAATGCTACTGATAATTCTAATGTTATGACTCTTGTTAAGGACGAGGGTAATAATATCAGCGTTTATTCTTTTGCTCCTACTGACGGTAAGCTGTTAAGTAATTATGATAGTATTATCTTTAGATGGAATGATGGCAGTACTTCTGATATTAATGGTGTAACTTTACAAGGCAGAATATATGACTTATCTTCAGGTACATGGAGTGATTATGAAGAAAAAGCTAAACCCACAGCTAAACTCACTGTAGGTTCTAATGAGGTTTTCTTCGGTAAGAGTGTTACACTTGCGCCGGGCTATACAATAAGTCCTGAAGGTTCTTCTGTTGCAGCAACCGGAACATACTCTGTATCACCTAACACTGCTACTGTAAACGAGGATACTGGTATCTTTGAAGTTCCAAAGTCTGTAGGTGCAGATGCTACTTCTTCAATTGCATATACAGTTACTTACACAGTAACTCTTTCCAACGGTGAGTCAGATTCCGCATCTGTAACAATCACTGCAAAGGATTCAACAGAGCAGACTGCTTATAAGGCATTGCTTGCAGGCTTGGGCACATCTACATACCCTGATCCAAGCACATATACAGGCAAAACTGCTGCAACCGTAGCAGCTTATAAAACTGCATATGATGCAGCTGTTACTGTTAAGGACGCAGGCTATCCTGACGCTGACGGCACTGCCAACACAGCTGCTAAATCAGCTCTTGATGATGCAAAAAGCAAACTCGCTGATAAAACATCATTACCAACACCTGTTCTTGCTGTTGAAGGTGGTAACAACACAGTTGCTTATGGCGACACCGTAAATCTTTATGTAAGCAACGAGTCAACCGGTAATTACCCGGATACAATGACATACTCATTGTATACTTCTTCCAGTAATAAGGTTGCTGACTTCGCTTATGGTCAGAAGGTAACAATCCCTTCAAGCTTCCTCGCAGTAGGCGAAAACGGATTTTATGTTATTGCAGCAACTAACGATACAGACAACTATAATATGAGTAATATTCGTTCAGCTACAATTACAGTAAATGTTGTTGAAATGGTTAAAGTATCTGTTTCGGCTGGTGAAAACGGTACTGCTTACATCTCAAAGTACTATGATGTAAACAATACAGAGAAGACAAGCACAAGCCTTAAATCTGTAGCTGTTAAAAAGGATACAGCCGTAACCTTCACAGCTGAACCAAACTCCGGTTATCAGGTTGCGTCCTGGAACGGCACAGCCTCCACAGAACTTACATACACAACAACCGTATCAGAAGACACTACCGTATCGGTAACTTTTGAAGAAAAGCCAGTTGTTGAGGTTGCACTTCTCGGTAAAACTATTACTATTGATACAACTTCAACCTCTAATCAGTTTACTGATGGACTTACCTTTGTAAATAATCAGGCAATAATTGAGGTAAGCGGCGATAGTAACTGGTTTGGTTTTGTTGACAGTAACGGCAATTATTACAATGTATCAACTAATACTCAAGTATCAAGTGGAAATACTTATACTGTAAATAAAGTAGATAATGCTCCTGCAAGCGGTTGTGTTTCGTGGATTTCAGCATCTACTTCTACTTTCTATAAGCTGACAATCACTGAATTTATCCCTGGAACATCTCTTACTTATAGTCTTGAACAAATTAGCACTCCTTGGAGAATTTACGGTGACACAACATATGGTTACTTTAATAAAGGATGGAGTGAAGGTGCAAGCGGTGAACCTATTGCATTAAGCTACAAGGGCAATGCTAATCAGTATTACTTCCCTGTTGAAGTAACAGACCCATCTAATAAAATTTACTTTGGTTTGTATTTTAACAGTGCAGCACATCAGCCTTCTATTGCTAACTTAGAGATGGTTGAAAATACTAAGTATGGTAGTATATCAACTTGGACAGGATTAGGTTATGATAAAAACTTTCAAATTAATCCTGATACAACAGGCACATACTACATCTGTGTTGATACAAGCGAAAACAAAGTCTGGTACGAAAAGGAAGCAACCGAGCCTGTTCCTGTAAGTCTTACAGTTAACTCATCTGTTGAGGGCGGTAATGCGTATATTTACTCTTACACCGATAACGATACAAGCAGTGTTGTTACTAACCCGGGTGTTACAACAGTAAATGCAAAACCAAATACAGATGTTGTATTTAAGGCAGATGCTGTTGAAGGCTACTATGTAAAATGGCTGACAAGCCTTAACAGCACAATCACTACAGGCGAAGAATTTACTCTCAGTAAAGTAACAGGAACAGATCCAATTAAAGTTTCTGCTACTTACGAACAAATTGTTAATTATAATGTTACAGTCAAGGCTCAGGACGGCGGTAGCGTTACTGCTTTTTTAGGCGGTGTTCAAAAGGATGTATCAAATGCTATCTCTGTAGCTTCAAACGATGTAATTACACTTAAAGCAATTCCTGATTCATCTAACAATTATGTATTTAAGGGTTGGGAAGTAAACTCAACTAACTACACTCTTTCATCAGGAACACTCACCAGTGAAGAAATTAATGTTACCCCTCTCGGTAATGTAACATTTACTGCTATGTTCGAGGTAAAGCAGGGTGAAGTTGATACAACATATCAGCTTATGTTGTCTTCATCTGACAGTGGTATTCCACAGGACAGCAGCGGTTCAACTAAAGTCAAAAATCTTACATTTTATAAGACGACAGATGAAAATGATGTAGCTACCTACAGTGTAACTGTTCCGACCGCAACCTTTAGTTCAACCGGAAGCAATTATTTTGCTTTCTCAACTACCGGTAAAAATACGGGTATTCCGCAATATGGTACTGCTCCGACTTTTACGGTTGATGCTTCGACAGCTTCATTAATTAAGGAAAAAAGAGTACAGATTTGGGGCGGATATAATTTCCCACATTTCAAATTCACAGATGCAAGTACGGTACTCAGTGTAAAAATTACATATACACCTGACACACACACCTACACACTTTCTGCTGTTGCTGAAGCTCCGCTTGAAGACGCAGTTGATGTATATGTTACTAACGGTAACTTAGTAGGTATGAAGTACGGTTCAACCAAGATTACAAGCGGTATTACCGAGAATTATCTTAAGGAAGAATCACATACAAGCTACATTAAGTACAGAGCAAAGCTTGGCGATAAGGTAACAGTTGAATGTACAATGGACGACGCTAAGGCTAAGCTTGGTTATTATGTTTATGCTTTTGTTGTAAACGGTGCAAAGGTTGATGTTGTTCAGAACGGCAATGTATATCAGACAGCCGCACCTCTTACACTCACAGAAACAAAAACAGAAATCACACCTGTTTACTACAATACTAATATTGAGAAAAACGGCGATTATGTAACTCTCTATGTAAAAGCACCGTCGGATCTTGAACCTAAGTGGGGCAATTCAATTGCAATTTATTCATGGTACAAAAATGACGGTGCAAATATGGACGGCGATTACCCCGGTCAGCTTATGATGCGTGATACTCAGGGTAAATATATTGCCAAGATTTCAAAATATGCATACGCTGAAGATTCAAACGGTAAATTTGTAAGACAGAATACTCAGAACATTGCCGGTATTACAATCAACAACTATCACGAAAATCAGGGCGATGTTCACGATAAATTCCTAAATACAACTCAACAGAAAAACCGTCAGTCTTATGACTACAATGATTTCGTAAAGATTGCTCAGATGGGTTACGATACAGTTGAGTTTGATGTTAAGTACTATGACAGCGCTGAAACCGGTACTAACCAGAGCAAGTTCATGAGCAATAATAAAACATTGGGTACAGCTCCTTCAGGTAGTAAGCTGACATTTGCAGAAACTTATAATGCTACTCCGTACGAAAATCTAACAAACATCGACGGCGAGCTTGTAAGTATTCTCGGCTATGATGATGCAACCATCAGAATAAAACAGCTTGCAGACCATCAGGAAGTTACCGGCTTAGACAAGAATAAAAAGCTTCATATTATTTCTGTAGGTAACCAGAACAACATACCAAACGGCGGTACTGCTAAATGGGCAACCTGCTGGTATGTATATGATTCTGACGGAAAATATATAACCTGCGGTATGCCGTCTGATTTTATCCCCTCGGGTTCAATTAATGCAGAGGGTAAGTTTGAAGAGGCTCCATTAGAATCACAGTCTAAAGCTTATCAGAAAATTGTTGAAAAAAGCTTACAGTACAATTCAGCATTAATCTCATATGAAGCTGAGCAGGATGCTACTTCAACTAATGCTGCTTACACAAGTACAGGTATCCGTTGCGACGGTCGTTGGTACTATGCTCGTTCTGCCGATTCTGTAGCTGTTGACCTTGGCATTATCTACAAGACTGATGAAGAAGCCACAGTATGGACTGTTGACAGACCAACTGAGGACTCAGCTATTACTGGTACAATAACAGGCGGTACTGCTTCATTCTCTTATACAGACACCATCGGCAATACTCACACTAACCTTGCTTCTGATTCTGTAGAAAGAAATACAGTGCTTTCAATCAACGCTACTAACGGCACAAAGTATAAGTTCACAGGCTGGGCTGTTCCTGCATATGATGCAGATGGTAATCTGACCGGATATACTCCGTTAGGTCTTACAGATTATAATGCAACTTATACTGTTGCAACAGCAACAAAGATTTATGCTATGTATGAGCCATACGCCAGCGGTCAGCTTACTCTCACACATTCAAAGTATGTTGGTGCTGACGCTCACAACGGTCTTGGTTTGTTCACTATTCAAGCTTATCTTTGTGACGAAAACGGTAATCCTGTTGACAGATATGCTGTTTCAACTGCAAGCGTTTCGGATTCTGTAACTCTTAATATTCAGAATTTAACAGATGCATATGTTAAAGTTACATTATATACTCAGTCATACGCTAAGTCACACTTCCTTAACTTCTATTATCCGAATGTAAGCAACGGCACAACTACCTTAACTAAGGACGGTAATCTTGCTGCTTATTACGATAAGGAATGTACTGCTGACAACCAGGCAACAAATTCATTTATGGTTAAGGTTTCCGACCTCTTTGTTGATGATACACAGGCAATTATGGCTCTTAACTATTATTCAGACCTTAAATTACCTGAGGTAGCTTCTAACATCACCTTCAACTACAATCCTTACAAAGAGGCTCCAAATCCAAATCCTGCTCCTGATATGAATGGTTCAGGTACAACTAAATTTGCCTTAACTATTACTAAAGATAGTGACGGAACTGTTGTTTACGAAACTACAACTGATGCTGCCAGCCTTACACTCAAGGGTAATACAGATCTCAAGGATATACTTGAAGATTATACCACTAATAGCAAAGACTATACAGTAACAATTACTCTTAAGGCAACTGCGGCTTCACATTGTGATGTCGGTGCAACATATCGCCAGAATGTAGATGCAGTCGGTACATATACATATACTAATGCTACAGCTGACACCGGCACATGGACTTATGCAGACGGCAAATATACAGCTAAGCTTTCAGCTTTGTTTGATACTACTAATCAGGTATTTAACACTAACACCATTAACTTCTACACTGACTTTACAGCTAAAGAATTTAATTACAATGTGACATTTAAATACCTCGGTTATGAGAGCAGAGCTTACTATGATGAAAATGGTTATACACAGAGTCCGATTATTAATCCAGAATCAAACTGGTGGAAGAATTACACAGTTAGCGGTAAATTCTACGGTGCAGAAATTGATACTTATGTAGATACCACGAACAATACATTTAAGGACGCATTCCTCCTCAAGGTTGCTCCTTATGAGGATAACTTTGTTCAGACCATCAAATGGCAGCTTGGTGAAAATGTAGATTATACTACACAGGCAGATGATAATATTGTAGCTACAATTAATGCAACATATGATAACGATTATGTAACAGTAACCGCAGATTTGGGTGACGGAAGCGAAAAGAAACTCTATGATGTAAATTATGCTTCCCTTGTTACAGGCGAAAACCTTATCAATAATCCTGAAAATAAGGAAGGTTACCTTATTGTTGCTCCTGTAATTAACACAGCTGGTGAGAAGTTCAGCTACTGGACTATCGTAAATGATGATGGTGTAGAGGTAGCTAAGTGCTACTTTAATGAGTTTAACTATGTTGCTTATGATAACTACACTGTAACTGCTTGCTATGGTAAGGACAATGTTGAATCAGAAAAGCAAAAGGTATCAGCTACAATGACATTCCTTGAGTATTCAAGAAATCAGTATGATACAGATAAGGATAAGGTTTACGCAGACTTTGCAGTTTCTTATAACTACAACGGCAAAATGCTGTGTGCTGATAATAATGATAATGTTATCTGTGGTGTTGCTTTTGTTATAAACAAAGCTGTCAGCTCACCATCAGATGCAACTCAGGAATTAATTGTTAACTCAACAGAATTGCTTGAAAAGGTTAAAGACCTTAACAATGGATCAACTGATAAAGTATTAAGCAACGATTCTATTGTTTATAACTATAAGATTAACAAATCAAAAATTGACAACAAGAACAGACTTGAGTACAGCTGGAATGTAAACAATTCTGACAACAACAACAATCTCACAATACTTGCTTATTCTTATATCTACAATACTGTAACTGAAGAGTTCAGCATTTCTGCTCCTCAGACATTTAAGTTCTATAATGTAGGTCATAAGACTTACAAAGGTTAAGCGGTAAAAAAGGAGGCATTTATGAAAAAAGAATATATTTCTCCAGAGATTGAGATTCAGAAATTTTCTTTTGAAGCTATTCTCAACGGAGGTACAGATGATCCGGAAATGAGATACAGTACGGGTGAAAATACCGGTTACGAATCCAACGGTGAAGAAGAACTCGGATAACCGCATAATAATTTTGGTAAGGCAGTCTTTTGGCTGCCTTACTTTAAAAGGTGATTTTATGATTAAAACCATTGCAAAAAAGCTTTCTGTATTTGTTTTAGTAATAGCTTTACTTACTGCAACCGCTGCGCAGTTCAGTGCTGCGTCTTACCTTGTGAGCGAAGATGGATTTTATTACTTAATTGAAAATTCAGAGGCGGTAATTTACGGATATGATTTTCAAAATCGTCCGTCTGATATTGTAATTCCAAATAAAATCAGTAATTATCCTGTAACAAAAATTGCCCCCCGTGCTTTTTCAAATAAAAGCGAGCTTACAAGCGTGTCGTTTTCTGACGCATTGTCATTAAAAAGTATCGGCAAGTACGCTTTTTACGGCTGTACTTCTCTTGAAAACCTTTTGATTCCGGGCTGGCTCAACAGCTTTGGCGAGTTTGCTTTTCAGGATTGCACAGCATTAAAAAATGTGGCAATTTACAGTGATGTTTCTGTAATTCCCGAGCAGGCGTTCGGCAACTGTACTTCTCTTGAAAATATCAATATTCCGAGTACGGTAAAATCAATCGGCAGTTATGCTTTTTATAACTGCTCATCACTCACCGAGCTTACGCTTTCAAAGAATATTACAGAAATTGCAAACGGCGCATTTTACAACTGCGAGAACCTGACCTTGTACGGCTATTATGATTCTGTTGCAGAAAGCTATGCAGAAACAAATAATATTCCATTTATTCATCTCGATAAAAAAATCACGCTCGGCGATGTTAATTCAGACGGAACTGTTGATGTTAATGATGTAACATTAGTTCAGCTGTATTTAGCCGGCGCACCTGATATTATCTTAAATGAAGACGCTCTTACAGCTGCCGATTTCAATCAGGACGATCGGATTGATGTAATTGATGTTACAGCAATTCAGTATTTTATCGCAAGCAGATGAAATTAAAATTTAATCCAAAAAGCACAGGTGTTTTCCATCTGTGCTTTTTTGTTGATTATTTTGTTATTTTGTAATATAATATAATGTGGTGATGTTATGCCAAAATATAAAATTGCAGATATTATTACAGAAATCCGTCCGAATTTCAATGCCTTTGAAAATCAGGCAAGAGATTATTTATATACGGGTGACGAGCCGGCTCAGATTAAACTTGCTATCCGAGAGGAATATATCAGAGAAAAAGCCATTAAAAATAAACATCTTTCACTCGGTGAAATTGAATCCGTATTTTTAGCTGATATATTCAACAAACGGATTTTGAAATTCAACGCAATATTTATTCATTCCTCAGCGATAGTCTATAAAGGAAAAGCATATTTATTTTCTGCCGATTCGGGTGTAGGAAAATCAACTCACACAAGGCTGTGGATTCAGAAACTCGGCAGGGAAAATGTAATGATTATAAATGATGACAAGCCTGTTGTAAGATATATCGATAATGACTGGTACGCTTACGGCACTCCTTTTGACGGCGGCTCGGGTATAAATAAAAACATCCGTGCACGCTTAGGTGGCGTCGTTTTTATTGAAAGGGCAGAGGAAAACAGTATTATTAACCTGAATAAAAACGAGGTTTTTACAAGACTGTATAAAGGCACAATAAAGTTTTCTCTTGACAGCGAGTACGCCGGCTATATGCTGAATACTGCAAGCAAGCTGATCGATGAAATTCCTTTTTATCTGCTCAGGTGCAACACCGATATTCAAGCCGCCGAAATCTGCGAAAAATTTTTGACCGATGGGAGAGAGCTATGAATAGGCTAAGAAAAATATTGGATTCCGATACAAACAAATGGATAATAAAAAAAGCAAGACCGCAGCTGCTCAGTATCGTTATTATTTCAATAATTTTCGGCTCAATGGCTTATCTCGGAGTTGCAGTCGCTACGCTTTCCAGGGGTATAGTTGACTCTGCCGTTAATTCCGATATCGGCGGAATTGTATTTTATGCTGTTATTCTTGTATCTCTTACTGTGGCACAGCTTGCAGTGAGAATTGTGAGCAAGGTGCTTGATTTCAATATCTCAGCAAAGCTTGAAATATCAATGAAACAGAGTCTTTTTGACAGCATTATCAGAAAAAAATATGAAAAAATATCGGATATACATACCGGCGAGCTTTTAAACAGAATAACGAGCGATGTGTCGGTTGTTGTAAGCTCCATTATTTCAATTGTGCCGAATATGGTGTATTTCATTGTAAAGCTTGTCGGCGTTTTCGTTGTGCTGTTTGCCATTGATAAAACATTCTGCCTTGTATTCATATTTGGCGGCGCTTTTATGTTTGCTCTTGTTCTGCTTTTTAAGTCAAAAATGAAAGCTCTGCATAAATCAGCACAGGAATCAGACGGCAAGACAAGGTCATTTTTTCAGGAGATTTTCTCAAGTCTTCTCGTAGTAAAGGTTTTTAACGCAGAAAACAAGGTTTCCGAAAATGCAATGAATTTGCAGCAGAATAATTTTAAAATCAGGCGAAAAAGGAATTACATTTCCATTCTTGCAACCACAGGCTTTTCCTTTGTGTTTGCACTTGGATATATGTATGCGCTTATCTGGGGTGCATTTGCAATTTCAAACCAAACTATCACCTATGGAATGCTTACCTCTATTCTTGCGCTTGTGTCGCAAATTCAAGCTCCGGTGCGTGGAATAAGCAGTATTTTGCCGTCCTATTACTCTGCGCTTGCGTCTGCCGAAAGACTTATGGAGATTGAAAACCTCGATAATGAAGATGTGGTAAATAAATCTGATGTTGATATATCTGATATTTACAGTATGACGGAAAGAATTGTATTTGATGACATAACCTTCAGCTACGGCAGGGAAAATGTGCTTGAAAATACAAGTCTTATTCTCGAAAAAGGGGATTTTGCTCTGCTTGCAGGTATTTCGGGAATAGGCAAAAGCACTCTCACAAAGCTTTTGCTTGCCGTTATCACACCCGACAAGGGTGAGATATACTTAAGTCTTTCAAGCGGCGGGAAGATTTTTATTGACAAGAATATCAGAAGTATGTTTTCGTATGTACCTCAAGGAAATTTTCTGCTTTCCGGCACAATCAGAGATAATATTGCTTTTGTTTCAGATAAGTATGATGACGAAAAAATCATACAGGCTGCTAAAATTGCGTGTGCGTACGATTTTATCAGCAGGTTGCCTGACGGACTTGACACTGTTGTGGGCGAGAACGGCAAAGGACTTTCCGAAGGACAGATTCAAAGAATTGCCATTGCAAGAGCAGTTTACAGCAATGCGCCGATAATTATTTTTGATGAGGCAACCTCTGCGCTTGACGCTGATACAGAGGTGCAGCTGCTCAAGAATCTTAAGACGCTTAAGAATAAAACCTGTATTCTTATTTCTCACAAAATGGCGGCTAAGGAGATATGCAACAAAGAGATTATTATACAGAATAAAAAAATTATTTCATACGAAATCTGAGTTTGTACAGGCAAAAATATTCCCCTTACTGAATACTTATTAACAAAGGGCAGACCTAAGTTTAAGTCAGAGTCAGGGGTGATTTTTTGATTGAATTGATTAATTTTCTGGGACAATATCTTTGCTTTTTTATTCTTCATATCTGCGGAAACGGCTCTTTTCCGAAACCGCTTTCCGAGAAAGAAGAGCACGATTATCTTGTGCGGAGTGCTGACGGCGATATTGAGGCAAGAAATATTCTTGTGGAGCATAATCTCAGGCTTGTCGCCCATATTATCAAGAAATACTACGGCAGCCAGAGCGAGCAGGATGACCTTGTGTCTATCGGCACAATCGGACTTATCAAGGCGATAAACACCTATGATTTAAACAAGAAAATCAAGCTTTCAAGCTACGCTTCACGCTGTATAGAAAATGAGGTGCTTATGCACTTTAGAAATGCAAAGAAGAGTGCACAGGACATTTCGCTCAACGAAACCATAGACAGTGATAAGGACGGAAATCCTTTGACCTTGCTTGATATTATGGCGGTTGATGATAACATTCTTGACCGCATTGATTTTGAACTTAACAGCAAAAAGCTCGGGCAGTTTATTAATGAAGAGCTTTCACCACGGGAAAAGATGATAATTATTATGCGCTACGGTCTTGACGGCAATGAACCCCTTACGCAAAAGGAAATTGCAAAAAAGCTGAACATTTCACGCTCATACGTAAGCAGAATTGAAACAAAGGCTTTAAAGCTCCTACGAAAACGCTTTGACAGCAGTTCAAATCTATAAAATTCTATAACAGAAAAAAGGCGGCCGTTTAAGACCGTCTTTTTCCTTGCGTTTAATGTGTATGAAAAATTTATACACTTATACTGTTTATCAGGCTCTGCATTTCTTCCTTTGACGATACAGTGTGGGCTTTTTCAAGCAGCACTTCTTTTTCGTCTTTTTCCATAAGAGCAAATTTTTTCATTGCATCTTCATTTTTTGCAAGTGCATTTACAAAGCCTAACGGCATATACTTATACATTTATATCACCGATAATATTATTTTCTTTGATATAAAGAATATGTATTTATTAAGGGATTATGCTATAAATATAATTCATATCAACATCTCCGTAAATGCCGTTTACTCTGCCGTACCATGAATATTGATGTATATCAACATAAGAGGGGATAGGGTTTCCGGAATTATCTGCAAGCCATATGCAGTATTTTGCAGTGAGCTCGTCTGGATAAGCACTGTCAACAAGCATACTTTTTGCACTATATAAGCCCGACTCAAAGCCGTTGCTTTTAATTCCGTCGCAAAATGCAGAAATAATATCTGTCAGAGTTCTTCTCGGCAGTACCGCCATTCTGTACTCCTCTACATCATAAAATACAGGCAGCTCAAAGCTTTTGCCGGCTATTGTTTTCATACAGTTTCTGACCTCGGCTTTTGCTGCGTCAACTGAAGTTGCATAGCTGTACCAGTATGCGCCTACATTCAGACCGGCCGCCTTGGCTTTTGCATAGTATTCGTTGAATTTTTCATCCTCCTGATCGGGATCCTTGCCATAGCCTGCTCTGAGAATAACGCAGGTTACCCCTGAGTTTTTCACCTTGTTAAAATCGACATCTCCGTTCCACAGCGAAAGATCTATACACTTAGCCTTGTTGACATTTACCCTTACAGTTGCACTCTGAGAGCATTGCTTTATTGTGACTAAAGCCGAGCCGGTTTTTTTAACCTTTATGTCAATCGTGCTTTCGTCCGAAGAAATGATTTCTGCAACATTGCTGTCTGAGCTTGTGCAGGTAAGAGGGGAAATGCTGTTATTAGTGCTGAAATTAACAGTAAAGGTATCGCCGACATTTTTGTTGTATTCGTTTGCCTGTAGTGAAATTTTCGTGTTTTTTGTAATATTTAAATTGCTTGTCGGGTCGTTTTCGCTTATTTTTATTTGCAATGCAGAAACATCATTGACATTTACTGTTCCGTCATTATTAATATCATATAGTGAATAATCTTCAATCTCTGCACCGTTTGATACAATATTTTGAAAATATGTAACATCCTGAACATCAAAACTGCTGTCTTGGTTGAAATCATAGCTTTCCGCAGCCGCTGAAACAGCTGATACTAAGGTAATTATTCCTACGGTCAGAGAAATTCCGATAATTTTTCCTTTTTTTATAAAATTCATTTTTAAATATGCTCCTTTTGTTTATTTGCCAAAAAATAACTACTTTTATTATTATATCTTGTTATTCGGCAAATGTCAACAAAATATCTAAAAATAATCAACTATTATATAAAAGATAGTAGATGATAACACCCGACTTTGACAAAAAAAGAGGACAGGCGAAAAGCCTGTCCGAAATTTTGTGCAATTACGCATATTCTGTTTACGGTAATAAGTATCAGTGACAATGACAATCGTCACAATCGCCTATATCCCCGATAATCGGTGTAGGGTCAATGCCGTTCCTTTTATAGTAATCTGCAAGAGCGGCTTTGATTGCCTGCTCGGCGAGAACTGAGCAGTGCACCTTTACCGGCGGAAGTCCGTCAAGAGCCTCCATGACTGCTTTGTTTGTAAGCTTTAACGCCTCGTCAATCGTTTTGCCCTTGATAAGCTCGGTTGCCATACTGCTTGTTGCGATAGCAGCACCGCAGCCAAAGGTTTTGAACTTTACATCAACAATAGTATTGTCCTCAACCTTGATATACATTTTCATTATATCTCCGCATTTTGAATTGCCGACCTCGCCGATACCGTCAGCATCGGGAATTTCGCCGACATTTCTCGGGTTGGCAAAGTGATCCATTACCTTTTCTGAATAAGCCATAGCTAAGCCTCCTGTTTATTTATTAAGCTCATCCTGAGTCTCTTGCTTTTTAATTTTCTCCCAGAGGGGTGACATATTTCTGAGATATTCAACAATATTTGGAATAACATCGAGCATATAGTCAACATCCTCGTCTGTGAGATCGTCTGAGAATGAAAGGCGCATACTGCCGTGTGCAATTTCGTGGGGAAGACCGATTGCGAGCAGAACATGGCTCGGGTCAAGACTGCCTGAGGTGCAGGCTGAGCCTGATGACGCTGAAATTCCGTTCATATCAAGCCTTAAAAGCAGGCTTTCGCCCTCAATGCCCTCAAAGCACATATTAACATTACCCGGTAAGCGGTGAACTCTGTCGCCGTTTACTCTTGAGCGTTCAATCTTTAACAGACCGTCAATGAGTCTGTCACGCATTTTAGAAAGCTTTTCTCTTCGTGCGTCTATTGTGTCAACAGCCTCCTGAAGAGCGGCGTCAAGACCAACTACACCGGCAACATTCTCTGTGCCTGCTCTTTTATTGCGTTCCTGTGCACCGCCGTCGATCAGATTTTCAACCCTGATACCTTTTCTTATATAGAGCAGACCGATGCCCTTAGGACCGTGTAATTTATGAGCAGTCATTGAAAGCATATCAATATTCTGCTCCTGAACATTGATTTTTATATAACCGGCAGCCTGGACGGCGTCGGTGTGGAAAATTAC
Source organism: Ruminococcus sp. (assembly GCA_051880895.1). Lineage (GTDB taxonomy): Bacteria > Bacillota > Clostridia > Oscillospirales > Acutalibacteraceae > Ruminococcoides. The sequence goes on from JBJEOV010000028.1 coordinate 33,892, forward strand.
ATTATGCTTTCTGCAAATAGCTCCGATTTCGGCGATTGGCTGGATTGTGCCGATTTCGTTGTTTGCATACATAACTGATACAATGGCTGTATCCTCTCTGATTGCGTTTTCTACATCCTCAGGATGAACAATACCGTTTTCATACACATCAAGGTAGGTAACCTCAAAGCCCTCTTTTTCAAGAGTCTGGCAGGTGTGAAGGATTGCGTGATGCTCAAACTTGGTTGTAATAATATGTTTTTTACCCTTTGCCTTAAGGGCTTTGCATACGCCTTTTAACGCCCAGTTGTCAGATTCACTGCCGCCCGAGGTAAAGTAAATCTCGTTTGCGTTAGCTGCGCCAAGGTTTTTAGCAATGTTTTCTCTTGAATTTTCAAGAATTTCCTTGGCTTTTCCGCCTATTCTGTAAAGGCTTGACGGATTGCCGTAGCACTCGGTGAGTACGGGCATCATTTTTTCAAGCACAGTAGGCGATATAGCTGTTGTAGCGGAGTTGTCTGCATAAATATATCTCATACCTGATAATCTCCAATCTATATAATAATCTATATAAAATCGGTCACTCAGCCTTTTGAAAACTTCTGTGCCTGCGCAACCGCAAGACGGTCGCACCGCTCGTTTTCAGGGTGGCCTGCGTGCCCCTTTACCCATACAACATCAACATTGTGAATGTCGCAAAGTGCAAGCAGCCTGTCCCAAAGCTCGGGATTAAGCGCCTTTTCCTTTTTGTTGCGCATCCAGCCGTTTGCCTTCCATTTTTTAGCCCAACCGAGCTTTAATGCGTTGCAAACATATTGAGAATCGCTGTACAGAGTTACATTGCAAGGCTCTTTAAGAAGAGAAAGCGCACCGATTACGGCGCTGATTTCCATACGGTTGTTTGTAGTGACAGCCTCTCCTCCCGAGATTTCCTTTTCGTGCTCATTATATCTCAAAATCGCACCCCAGCCTCCCGGACCCGGATTGCCGCTGCAAGCACCGTCTGTAAATATTTCAACCTGTTTCATTTGCAATTCTCCTTAGTTGATGTCCAACCTATATTATAATACGCAAAATCACCAAATGCAACCATATTTTATGTTTATTTTTTCATTTTAGCTTATTATTAGCGAAAATTATTAAATATATAATTCTGAATATAAAATCTTGTATATTTATGTTTTGAATTTTGATATCGGAGCATAATAACCATAAAACACAATATATGCTGATAAATTCAGCTTAGATAAAGAAATACTAACTTAAAACAAAATATTTGTAATATTTATTGAAATATAATCTTAAAATCGGCTTTTAATTCTTTTATGCGCTTGACATTACTCTTCAATTTGAGGTAAAATAAAGAAGATTACAATCAGGACTTAATCTGTATGGAATACGGATTTGAAATATATTTATACTGTATATATTATTAATGTTTCATCTTCTGATATGACCGTTTTATATCAGGACTTTGTATTTTTTACGAAATTTCAGGCTTTTTTCGATACATACAAAAGGAATTTATGCCTGTGTTGTGTGAAATATTAATTTTAATAAAAATAAAGAAATATGGAGGTAAATTTGTGAGTACAGAATTCAGGTACGACAATCGAAGAAAAAACAATAATTTCAGCAAGTACTCAAAGGGTAAAAAGAATTACGGAGGGACTTCCTATAAGCCGTCACCGTACAAGAGTGAGACGGAGACCTTTAAGAGCGGTAATAAAAGTTTTAAATATTCCAAAAATTACCGCAAAAAGCCTTATCAGAAGCAGTCGAAAATTACAAAAAGTAAGCCGTCTGTAAAAATTTCTTTTCTTGGCGGACTTAATGAAATCGGTAAAAATATTACTATGCTTGAATGTGAGAACGACATTATTCTCATTGACTGCGGTATGGCTTTTCCTGACGGAGATATGCTCGGCGTTGACCTTGTAATTCCCGACTTCACTTATATTGAACAGAATCAGGACAAAATCAGAGGTATTGTGCTTACACACGGCCACGAGGACCATATCGGCGGACTTCCTTTCCTGCTCGGCAGAGTGAATATTCCGATTTACGGAACTGCGCTTACTCTCGGACTTGTGGGAAACAAGCTCAAGGAGCACAACCTTTACAACGAATCAAGCCTTAACAGAGTAAATGCGGGAGAAACAATCAAGCTCGGCTGTATGAGCGTTGAGTTTATACATGTAAATCATTCGATTCCCGACTCCGTTGCCTTTGCAATCCGCACTCCGGCAGGCACTATTGTGCATACGGGCGACTTTAAAATCGACTGCACACCGATTACGGGTGATATGATTGATTTATCGGCTTTTGCAAGAGTCGGCGACGAGGGCGTTCTCGCTCTTCTTGCAGAAAGCACAAACGCCGAGCGCCCCGGATACACCCAGACAGAGCGCACGGTTTCAGACAGCTTTGATAATCTTTTCAGAAGAGCTGAGCACGACAGAATAATAATTGCAACCTTTGCGTCAAATGTGAACCGTGTTCAGCAGATTATTAACTGCGCAGAAAAATACGGCAGAAAGGTTGCCTTTTCGGGCAGAAGTATGGTAAATTATATGGCTGTTGCCAGCGAGCTTGGGTATCTTTCAGTGCCGGAAAATATATTGATTGACCTTGATATGCTCGACAGATACCCGAGAGAGCAGGTTGTGCTTGTTACTACAGGCAGCCAGGGCGAGCCTATGAGCGCACTGTCAAGAATGGCTTATTCCGACCACCGCAAGGTTATGGTAGGCGAAGGCGATTTTATTATCATCTCGGCAAATCCTATTCCGGGCAATGAAAAAACCGTAGGCAATGTTGTTGACGAGCTGCTTAAAAAGGGCTGTAAGGTGGTTTATGAATCAATGTATGAGGTTCATGTATCAGGACACGCCTGTCAGGAGGAGCTTAAAATTATTCATAAGCTTGTAAAGCCTAAATATTTTATTCCTGTTCACGGCGAGCAGAAGCACCTGAGAAAGCACGCCGACCTCGCTGTGTTCCTCGGAATGGAAAGAAAGAATATTTACATCGGAGATGTGGGCAGCTGCATTGAAATTAACGAGAATTATATGAAGGAGCTGCCTGCCGTACCTGCAGGAAAGGTATTTGTTGACGGACTTGGAGTCGGCGATGTGGGCAGTATAGTGCTCCGTGACAGAAAGCATTTAGGCCAGGACGGACTTATTATTATCGTTGCCTCACTTGATGTTTATGACGGTCATGTAATCAGCGGTCCCGATATTGTGTCGAGAGGCTTTGTGTATGTCCGTGAGAGCGAGGGCTTGCTTGATGAGGTAAGACAGGTTGCAAGCAACATTCTTGAGGACTGCGCCGATAATAACATTCACGAGTGGGGTGTTATCAAGAACAGAATCAAGGATGATGTTTCTAAGCTGATTGCACAAAAAACTCGCAGGTCACCGATGATTCTTCCGATTCTTCAGGAAGTGTAATTTATTTAGTAAATATAAAATATGAAAGGAAGGGTTTGAATTGAGAAAGAAAAAATATACCACATTGCCGACCTTTATTATATTTTCTGTTGCTATGCTGGCAATGTCTTTTGCGTCATACGGCTATAATCCGGTACTGTGTTACATTGAAATTGCAGTTTCGGTAGTTACCGCAGGTATAGTTGTGCTTTCAACCCTTCGCTTTCATAATTATATAGCGTCTGTCGTTCGCAGTACTGCCGAAAGAATAAACGGCTTTAACTCTGAATTTCTTGATAAATACAAAATTCCCGTCACCGTACTCGGAGCTGACGGTGAAATAATCTGGAGTAATACACGCTTCAGAAAGCAGTTCTGCAACGGCAAAAATCCCGAGGGCGATATGATTTCGCCATACATAGGCGGCAAAAAAATCACCGCTGTGGCTGACCACGACCCATTTGAAACAGCCTGCAACGGCAATGAATTTGTAGCCTTTGTGATTTCTACAAATGACGGATATGTCTGCTATTTTGTAGAGAATACATATTACAAGCAAATTATGCGTGAGTACCACGCAACCCGTCCCTGCGTTGCTATCATCACCTTTGACAACAGCGACGACTTCTCAAATGAATCCGATGAAATTTATTCCGAGGTTTCGTTGAATGTTCAGTCGTTTTTGCAGAGGTGGGCAAACGAATACAACGCCCTTTTCAAGATAATCGGCAACAACCGCTATATGATAATTTTTAAGGAAACCGATGTTGATAAGCTTGTTGAAAATAAATTCCCTATACTTCAGGAAATTCATTCGATCAGGGCGGGACAGCATTTTGCGACCGTATCCATAGGTTTGTGCAGAGGTATCAACTCGCTTAAGGACAGCGAAACCAACGCAAGAAAAGCTCTTGAAATGGCGCTCGGCAGAGGCGGAGATCAGGTTGCAATAATCAGCAATAATTCCTATGAATTTTTCGGCGGTACTGCCGCAACCTCTGAAAAGGTAAGCAAGGTGCGTATGCGTGTTATTGCAAACGCAATTAAGCGCACTATAAATGACTGCGACAAGGTTCTTATTATGGGACACCGTTTTTCAGACCTTGACTGCTTAGGCTCTGCAATCGGTATGCAGTCGGTTATGGAAAAAACATTTAACCTGTATTCAAAAATTGTTATTGACAAAAACAATACTATGGCTGAAAAGCTGATTGATTACGCAGAGAAAAACATCGGCAAGGATATTTTCATTACTCCTCAGGAGGCGCTCAGGCAGGTTACTCCAAGGACTATGCTGATTATTGTTGACACTCATCTGAGAAATTCTCTTGAAAGTCCACAGCTTTATGATGAATGTAAAAAGGTAATAGTAATCGACCACCACCGCAGAGCGGTGAATTACATTGATAATGCGCTTGTTTTCTGCCACGAGCCGTTTGCTTCATCTGCCTGCGAAATGTGCAGTGAAATTATCAGCTGTATAGATGACAAGGCTATAGGATATGCGCAGGCTGACGCTTTGCTTGCAGGCATAATGCTTGATACAAAGAATTTTGTCTTGAAAACGGGCGTAAGAACCTTTGAGGCAGCCGCATATCTGAGAAGACGGGGCGCAACAACAATTAATGTAAAGCAGATGTTCTCGGATTCGATTGAAACCTACCGTGAAAAGGTAAGGATTGTGTGCGATGCTAAAATATATAAGAATTGCGCCATTTCAATAGCAAAGGGTGTGGACGGTGATGTAAGACTGGCTTCGGCTCAGGCTGCTGATGAATTGCTCACCCTTGAAGATGTAAAGGCGTCATTTGTGATATATGAAAGCGGAGGAAAAATCTGCATTTCCGCACGAAGCTTCGGAGCTGTGAATGTGCAGATAATTATGGAAAAGCTTGGCGGCGGCGGACATCAGACAATGTCTGCTACTCAGCTTAGTGATATAAATAAAGAACAGGCGCTCAAGATGCTTATTGAGGTCATTGATTCAAATCTTGAGGATGCAAGCAGCAAATAACAGAAAGGATCTGATTATATGAAAGTAATACTTTTGCAGGATGTTAAGGCGCTCGGCAAAAAGGGCGACCTTGTAAACGCTTCCGACGGATATGCAAGAAATTTTCTTTTTCCGAAAAACCTTGCAAGAGAGGCAAATGCACAGGCTATGAATGAATATAAAAACGCTGAAAACTCAAGGAATTTTAAGATTGCTACCGAGAAAAAGCAGGCGGAGGATTTCAAGGCTCAGCTTGAGGGCAAAACCTTTGAGATGAAAGCTAAGGCAGGTCAGGGCGGAAGACTCTTCGGAAGTATCACCGCAAAGCAGATTGCCGAGGAAATCAAAAAGCAGTATAATATAAATATTGACAAGCGTAAGGTTGTGCTTGAAAGCGATATAAAGGAATTCGGCTCATACAAGGCTGAGGTAAAGCTTTACACGGGCATTGTCGCAAGCATTACCGTTAAGGTTTCTGAGGCTTAAAAGGCTTGAAATCAACTAATTAATCCAAAAACAGGAGGGGTGACAAGTGGCAGATAATCAGATTCCGAGCAGCTATGACGGTCTTCATATGCCGTACAGTCCCGAGGCTGAACAGGCGTTGCTCGGTGCAATTATTCTTGAAAGCGATGTCTTTGACAAGGTAATTGAATATATCAAGTCACCCGATTATTTTTATGTGTCACTGCATAAGCTGATTTTCAAGACTATGACCGAAATGGTCAACTTCGGCGGCAGAATTGATTTTGTCACCCTGCTTGAAAAGCTCAAGCAGACAGGCTCATTTGATGAAACGACAGGCAAGACATACCTTTATGACCTTGCAAACAACTGTCCGTCAATTTCCAACGCCGAGGCTTATGCAGAGGTTATAAGGGATAAATATAATACACGCAGGCTTATTACCGCCGCAAGGGAAATTATTGACGATGCCACAGCGGGAACTGAGGATACCTCGGTCATCATTGATTCCGCCGAGCAGAAGATATTTGATATAAGACAGGGCAACGAGAAAAAAGGTCTTGAACGGATTAACTCTGTAATTATGCAGACATTCGACAGACTTGACGCTCTTAACAGCACAACAGACGACAGTATGAAGCCTGTTTCAACAGGCATCGGCGACCTCGACCGTGTTATTACCGGACTTAACAGAAGCGACCTGATTCTTCTTGCCGCCCGTCCGGGTATGGGTAAAACGAGCTTTGCTCTTAACATTGCAAGATATGTTGCCTGCACAGCCAAAAAGACTGTTGCTTTTTTCTCACTTGAAATGTCTAAGGAACAGCTTGCAAGCCGTCTGCTTTCGTCTGAGGCGCTGATTGAGGGTACAAAGCTCAGAACAGGTAAGCTCAACGATGAGGAATGGAGCAGACTTATTCCTGCAAGCGATATTCTCGGAAAATCTGAGCTTTATCTTGATGATTCCCCGGGTATTACGATTACCGAAATGAAGTCAAAGCTCAGGCGAATGAGAAAGCTTGACCTTGTAATTATCGACTACCTACAGCTTATGGGCAGCGGAAGAAGAATTGAAAACAGAGTTCAGGAGATTTCGGAAATTACAAGAAATCTGAAAATACTCGCCAAGGAAATGAATGTACCCGTTATTACGCTTTCACAGCTCTCCCGTGCAAGTGAACAGCGTACCGACCACAGACCGCAGCTTTCCGACCTGCGTGATTCAGGTTCTATTGAGCAGGACGCAGATATTGTACTTTTTCTTTATCGTGAGGGTTATTACGATAAAAATGAGGACGATTCGCCGCAGGGCGCAGACCAGAACTCGGGAGAATGTATTGTGGCAAAAAACCGTCACGGCGAAGCTCGTACGGTTAAAATGCACTGGCAGGGTGAGTTTATGAGATTTACCGGTACGGAGGACAGGCGTGAGTAACCCTTTTTTAAAGGCTGTAAATACCTACAGGCTGATTGAAAATAACGACTCAATAGCTGTTGCGCTCTCGGGCGGAGCAGATTCGGTTTCACTTCTGCACATGCTTTATTCTGTAAAAGAAAAATACAATCTTACCTTGTATGCAATACATATTAATCATATGATACGGGGGAAAGAGGCGGAGCGTGACGAGATTTTTTGCAGAGAATACTGCAAAAGACTTGGAGTTGAGCTTTTTGCAGAGAGAATTGATGTTCCTGCTCTTTCGGCACAGCAAAAAATAAGTATGGAGCTTTGCGGCAGGAATGTCAGATACAAGGCGTTTGAAAAGCTTTCAAAAAGACTTGGCTGCAAGATAGCCACTGCGCACACTCTTTCGGATAATGCGGAAACGCTGATGATAAATCTTGTGAGAGGTACATCCTTGCACGGTCTTTGCGCAATACCCGAAAGGCGGGATTATATAATCCGACCGCTCATCCTTTGCGACAGAAAGTATATTGAGAATTATTGCCGGGAAAATTCACTCAGTTTTGTAACGGACAGTACAAACCTTACTGATGATTACACACGAAATAAAATCCGTCATAATGTCATTACAGAATTAAAAAAGCTCAATCCAAGCTTTGAAGACTCATTAAAACGCTTATGCGATGACGCAAAGCTTTTGACAGATTATCTTGACAGGCAGACGGACTCAGCACTTTCAGAGTGCAGGCTTGAGTACGGCTACAGCACCGAAAGCCTTTATAAGCAGGATAAAATCATCAGGCAGAACGCCATAAAGAAAATATGCCTTGAAAACGGGGCGCAAATTCCCGAGCATATCCATATTGAGCTGATTGACAATATACTTTTATACGGCGGAGCTGTTGATTTGTGCGGCAGCTTTCGTGCAGTTGCAAAGCAGGGAATACTAAGATTAGAAAATACCGACGGCGATAATAATTCCTGTAAGGAAATATTATTCAGAAGTGTTATAAATAAAGAATTTACTCTGTGCGGTCAGAAATATTCTGTAAAAGAAATTTCAGACTCCGACTGCACAAACGAAGAGATTATTTGTCTGTCTGAAAACGAAACTGAAACAGCCGTGATTCGCACACGAAGGCAGGGCGACAGGATTTTTTTGAAAGACAGAAATATTACCAAGCCCCTGAGAAAGGCTATGAATGAGGTTAAAATTCCGTCTGAGCTGAGGGACAGACTTCCTTTGGTTGCGGTTGATAACGAAATCCTGTGGTGTAAGGGAATTAAATCGGCTCAGACTTCTTATAATTCAGATTTAAGAAAATTTATTATTATATGACAAGGGAGGGCTTTTTGTGCATAAGGATATTGAAAAACTACTTTTCAGCGAGAAAGATATTGAAAATATTGTGAAATCGCTTGCAAAACAAATCGAAAAGGATTATAATGGCAAGGACTTTATAATGGTTGGTCTGTTAAAGGGCTGCGTTTCGTTTATGGTTGATTTAATGAGGGAAGTAAACCTTGATTTTGCCATTGATTTTCTTTCTGTTTCAAGCTACGGAAATTCAACGGTCAGCTCAGGCAGAGTCAATATTCAAAAGGATATTTCCTCTTCCGTTGAGGGAAAGCATATTCTGATTGTTGAGGATATTGTCGACTCAGGCAATACGCTTGCGTTTATCTCACAGTATCTGTATGCAAAGAAAGCAGCGTCTGTTAAGATTTGTACCTTATTCAACAAGCCTGACAGGCGGGTTGCCGATATTGATGTTGCATATGTCGGCGCTGTAATCCCCGACGCTTTTATTGTCGGCTACGGACTTGATTATGCCGAGCGTTACAGAAATCTCCCGTATGTCGGCATTCTTAAAGAGTCTGTTTACTCATAAAAATACATAAAATTACGCTTTTAAATTCATAATATAGAAGGAGTGATTCCTATTGGACAAAAAATTGCGTAACATAATTATCTATATCACTGTTGCGGTTATGATTGTGCTTGGAATAGGCTTTTTGATGAATATGAATTCATCCGAAAGCTACACCACCTCTCAGCTTGTCAATCTGTTTAAAGAGGACAAGGTTTCAAGTTATATAATAAACTACGGAACAGGTGCGGTTGAAATTACGCTCAAGGACGGTGTAAAGCTTAAATCCGCAAAGGATATTACTGCTACTGCTGACAGCATTGTTCAGGATACAACAAAGCCTGAAAACAAGCTCACGGCTACAAGTCCCTCTGACAAGGACTCTAAAAGCAACAATAAAAAGGTAGTTGTAAAGGGTACTCTTGCCGATGTTCAAAGATTTATTGATGATGTTTCCGTTTACACTGCCTCAGCAGACGAGGCTGTTTCTTACAATTACATCAGAAGCAGCGACAACACTCTTCTCTATGAATTTTTGCCCCTGATTGTAATGGGTGTTCTCCTTATTGCGTTATGGATATTCATTATGAAGAAGATGGGCGGCGGTCTTGGCGGAAAGGAAATGAATTTCGGCAAGGCTAAAATCAAGAACACCAATGACGAAAAATGAAAAACAACCTTTGACGATGTTGCAGGTGCAGATGAAGAAAAGGAAGAGCTGGAGGAAATCGTTGAATTCCTCAAAGCCCCAGAAAAGTTCAACAAGCTTGGCGCAAGGATTCCAAAGGGCGTACTCCTTGTAGGCCCTCCGGGTACAGGTAAAACCCTGCTTGCAAGAGCTGTTGCAGGTGAGGCAGGCGTTCCCTTCTTCTCAATTTCCGGCTCGGACTTTGTTGAGATGTTTGTCGGCGTAGGTGCGTCAAGAGTTCGTGATTTGTTTGAACAGGCAAAGAAAAATTCACCTTGTATTATATTCATTGACGAGATAGACGCTGTCGGTCGCCAGAGAGGCGCAGGTCTTGGCGGCGGTCACGATGAGCGTGAGCAGACTCTTAACCAGCTCCTTGTTGAGATGGACGGCTTCGGTGCAAATGAGGGAGTTATCCTTATTGCCGCTACCAACAGACCGGATGTTCTCGACCCTGCTCTTATGCGTCCGGGCAGATTTGACAGACAGGTAATTGTTAGCTATCCCGACATCAACGGCAGAGAGGCAATCTTAAAGGTTCACGCCCGTAAAAAGCCGCTTGCTCCCGATGTAAGGCTTAAAACCATAGCCAAGACAACTGCCGGCTTTACAGGCGCAGACCTTGAAAACCTCCTTAACGAGGCGGCTCTTCTTGCGGCAAGAAAGAATAAAAAAGCCATTACTATGGAGGAGATTGAGGAGGCTACAATCAAGGTTGTAGTCGGTACTGAGAAAAAGACAAGAGTTATGAGCGAAAAGGAAAAGAAGCTTACCGCTTATCACGAGGCAGGTCACGCAATCTGTTTCCACGAGCTTGCTACTCAGGACCCTGTACACGAAATTTCAATTATTCCACGAGGTATGGCAGGCGGTTATACAATGCCGTTGCCGTCTGAGGACAAGTCCTACCATTCACGCAAGGAGATGCTTGAGGATATAGTAGTATGCCTTGGCGGTCGTGTTGCAGAGGCAATTATTCTTGACGATATTTCCACAGGTGCGTCAAACGATATTGAAAAGGCTACAAAGACTGCCCGTTCTATGGTTACAAAGTACGGTATGACCAAGGAGCTTGGCTGTATTTGCTACGGCACGGATAACGGTGCGGTATTCCTTGGCAGAGATATGGGACATACTCAGGACTACTCTGAAAAGACTGCCGCTAAGATTGACGAGCTTATTCTTGAAATTGTGAATAACGCTTACAACAGAGCAGAAACCATTTTGAAGGATAATATTGATAAGCTACACGAGGTTGCGGCTTACCTTATTAAGCACGAAAAAATGGGCAGCGAAGACTTTGAGTCTGTTATGAACGGCACATATGTTGAGCCTGTTGAGGTTGAAGAGGTTGAGTCAGAGGACGAAAACACCGCTGCTGCCGATAATGCTGAAAAAGAATAATTATTTTTATAGCCTCTCTGTCTGAGAGGCTATAATTGCAAATTAATGCTAAAATCTGCCAAATAGATATTTGAGTTTTTAATTAGGTTTTAGTATAAGATAAAAGGGGAAAGAGATGGAACACGACAAAATTATTGTAAGAGGTGCTAAGGAGCATAATCTGAAGAATGTTAATGTTGAAATTCCAAGAAATAAGCTTGTTGTAATAACGGGACTTTCGGGCTCGGGCAAAAGCTCGCTTGCCTTTGACACCATATATGCCGAGGGACAAAGACGGTATGTGGAAAGCCTTTCTTCGTATGCAAGAATGTTTCTGGGGCAGATGGATAAGCCGAATGTTGAGAGTATTGAGGGACTTTCGCCGGCTATTTCAATCGACCAGAAAACCACATCAAAAAACCCCCGTTCCACCGTCGGCACGGTAACTGAAATCTATGATTATCTGCGCCTGCTTTATGCAAGGGTGGGTATTCCGCATTGCCCCGTCTGCGGAAGAGAAATCCGCCAGCAGACTGTTGACCAGATTGTTGACAAGGTGCTGTCATATGATGAAGGTACTAAAATCCAGGTTTTAGCTCCTGTTGTGCGTGGCAGAAAGGGCGAACATACAAAGGTTCTTGAAAACGCACGAAAATCGGGCTTTGCAAGGGTGAGAGCTGACGGAATAGTATATGATTTATCCGAGAAAATTCCGCTTGAGAAAAATAAAAAGCATAATATTGAAATAATAGTTGACCGACTTGTGGTTAAGCCTGAGATATCGTCAAGACTTTCTGACAGCATAGAAACTGCCTCAAAGCTTTCTAACGGAATTATCCTTGTGAATATAGTCGGCGGTGAGGATGTTGTATTTTCGCAGAAATACTCCTGTCCCGACCACGGAATCAGTATTGAGGATTTGTCGCCGAGAATGTTCTCGTTCAACAATCCGTTCGGAGCTTGTCCTAAATGCACCGGACTGGGCGTTTTTCTTAAAATTGATGAAAACAAAATTATTCCCGATATGAGCAAAAGCATTCGCCAAGGTGGAATAAAGGGTAGCGGCTGGGCAATGGAGGGCAGCTCTATTGCCGCTATGTATTTTGAGGCTCTTGCCGAGAAATATAATTTCTCTCTCGATGCTCCGCTTTACGAGCTTTCGCCCGAAACTATAAAGGTATTGCTTTACGGCACAGGTGAAGAAACTATTACAGTTCAACGCAAATCTGTTTACGGAAGCGGCAGCTACGAGCAGAAGTTTGAGGGTATCATCAATAATCTTGAAAGAAGATATAAGGAAACCTCGAGCAACTGGATAAAAGAGGAAATCCAGTCATATATGTCAGAAATTGTTTGCGATGAATGTCACGGCGACAGACTTTCAAGTGAAAGCCTTGCAGTTACGGTCGGCGGAATCAACATATCGGATTTCTGTAAAAAATCAGTAGTATCGGCTCTTGAATTTCTTGATACGCTTGAATTTACAGAGAAAGAAAAAATTATTTCTGCCGAAATTGTAAAGGAAATCCGTGAAAGACTTGGCTTTTTAAAGCGTGTAGGACTTGGATATCTGACTCTTTCACGCTCGGCAGGAACGCTCAGCGGCGGCGAAAGTCAGCGTATAAGGCTTGCTACTCAGATAGGCAGCAGCCTTATGGGTGTGCTTTATATTCTTGACGAGCCGAGCATCGGACTTCATCAGCGTGATAACGAAAAGCTTTTAAGCACCCTAAAGCGACTGCGTGACCTCGGCAATACGGTTATAGTTGTTGAGCACGATGAGGACACTATGTACGCCGCCGACTGCATTGTTGATGTCGGACCCGGCGCAGGAGTTCACGGCGGTGAAATCGTATGCGTGGGAAATGTTGATGAAATAAAGGCTTGTGAAAAGTCAATTACAGGTCAGTATCTCAGCCATAAAAGGATTATTCCCGTGCCTGAAAAACGCAGAGAGGGCAACGGAAAATTTATCGAGATTTTGGGCGCAGCCGAAAACAATTTAAAAAATATCAATGTAAAAATTCCGCTGGGTAAGCTTGTATGCGTAACGGGTGTTTCAGGCTCGGGCAAAAGCTCGCTGATAAATGAAATTCTTTATAAAACACTTGCCAGAGATTTGAACAGGGCAAAAATTATTCCCGGAAAAAACAAGGGGATAAAGGGGATAGAGCATCTTGATAAGGTTATCGACATCAACCAGAGTCCTATCGGCAGAACGCCACGCTCAAATCCTGCAACCTATACGGGAGTTTTTACCGACATAAGAGCATTGTTTGCATCTACTCAGGACGCTAAGATGAAGGGATTTTCTCAGAGCAGATTTTCATTCAATGTAAAGGGCGGAAGATGCGAGGCTTGTCAGGGCGACGGTATCATCAAGATTGAAATGCACTTTTTATCCGATGTTTATGTGCCGTGCGAGGTCTGCAAGGGAAAAAGATACAACAGAGAAACCCTTGAAGTAAAATATAAGGGCAAGTCGATTAACGATGTGCTTGAGATGACAGCCGAGGAGGGAACGGAGTTTTTTGCAAACATTCCGAAAATTTACCGCAAGCTGAAAACCCTGTGCGATGTCGGTCTTGGATATATCAAAATCGGTCAGCCTGCCACAACCCTTTCGGGCGGCGAGGCTCAGCGTGTCAAGCTTGCTACAGAGCTTGCAAAGCGGCCGACAGGCAAGACGGTCTATATTCTTGACGAGCCGACAACAGGACTGCACATTGCCGATGTCCACCGTCTTATTGATGTTCTGCAGCAGCTTGTTGACAGCGGCAATACCGTTGTGGTAATTGAACATAACCTCGACCTCATCAAAACAGCCGACCATATTATTGACCTCGGCCCTGAGGGCGGAGATATGGGCGGTACTGTAATTGCCGAGGGTACTCCCGAAGAGGTGGCTCAGAGCGAAAAGTCATATACAGGTCAGTATTTAAAGCCGTTATTGTATTTGAAATGATATTATTAAAAACAGGTGACGCAAGCTATGCATCACCTGTTTTATTAATACAACAAATCATTGTTTTCCTATGCTTTATTACATTCAACAAACCATTTATTCTCCTCGAGAAAAATATATCTCTCCTTACCTAAAATCCTACAGGTGTAGCGTATTCCGCAGCCGCCTGCCTTTAGTGACGATGCATAGCGTACATCTGTTACTCTGTCAATTTTGTAGCGCTTATTATCGTCCCAGAATAAATAATCGGGTACAAGACTGCCGTCACAGTCAAATGTTGCCGTTACCTTAACATATTTTTTGAACATAATAGCTACCTCCAAGCTCTATTTCACAGATAACCGACAGGGTGAATTGTGTGTTCGTCTTTTGGGTTAAAGGCAGACAGCCCCCTGTCGGTCAGGAGTGAGGCAGGACGAATAATATAATTGCCGAAACGCTGTTTAAGCCTGTCTAAGGTTTTATTCAGCTTTTCTTCTGCAATTATTTTTTTTTCGTCCGAAAAAATATCCATTTGTCTGGGAACGGTGTTGTGTGCAAAATCGGTAACGGATACTCCTATACTTCTCAAAGGTGTTTTGCTGTCAAAATTTTCTTTGAAAAGTGCCATAGCCGCTTTTGTGATGTCGCTTGTCAGAGCAGTGTAGTTGTTCAGTGTGCGTTGCCTTGTAATTGTGTAAAGCCCCGTGTCACGCATACTGACGCACACTGTTTTGCCCACAAAGCCCTGCTCACGCATTCGCCTGCATACGCTGTCGCACAGAACATAGGCTATCACCTTAATATCGTCAAGATTTTTTAAATCACGGACAGCAGTGGTGGAATTTCCGATGGATTTCACCTCGGAAAGCTCGCCGATTTTTGCAACAGGGGAGGAGTCGTAGCCATTTGCAAAGCCGTAGATTAAGTCGCCCCATTTGCCGAGATGTGTTCTCAGAAGACCAATCGGAGCGTTTGCAATATCGCCTATGGTGTATATCCCGATTTGCTCAAGCTTTTTTCGTGTAGAGCCGCCCACATACAGCAAATCCTTTGCCGGAGAATTCCATACAAGCGTTTTGTAGTTATCCCTTGTAATGCAGGTGATAGCGTCAGGCTTTTTGTAATCACTGCCAAACTTGGCAAAGATTTTGTTAAAGCTCACGCCAATGCTTACAGTTATACCTATTTCGTCTTTAATCCGCTTTGAAATTTCCTTTGCGATGGCAAGTGCGTTCATTTTGTAATCCTGAGTAACATCAAGCCACGCCTCGTCAAGCCCGAAAGGCTCTACTCTGTCTGTGTAGTCAGCGTAAATTCTGCGCACCTTGTCGGAAAATTTTTTGTAAACATCAAGCCGTGCAGGCACGGTTAAAAGCTGAGGGCATTTTTTCTTTGCCTGCCATATAGCCTCGCCTGTTTTCACGCTGTATTTTTTTGCCTCCTCATTTTTAGCAAGGATAATTCCGTGCCTGTTCTCTGCGTCACCGCTTACCGCAACGGGCAAATCTCTTATATTCGGATTCAAAAGACATTCCACGCTTGCGTAAAAGCAGTTACAGTCGCTGTGCAGAATGGCACGGTCATTTTTATATCTGTCTGATTTTACTGTGTCACAAATTTTCATACATACCATCTCGAACAAATGTTTTATTAAATTATAGAACAGATGTTCTTAAAAGTCAAGAGAATTTTTGAATTTTAAAAAATTACTTTTTGTAATCTTTTGTAACAATTACATAATATACGGCTGAAATGCGAGTTTTTAACATTACTAACATCTTTTAACATTTCAAAAACCGACTTTCCACATAACTCACATTTTTCCACATATGCACTAAAAATTTAAAAATCTATATATTATCGACAATATAATCTACTATTATTTGTAGAAATTCGCTAAATATTATACGGTTGTAATTTAATTTTCAAAAAAATTTCAATTTTTTAAAAATATTTACAAAAAAGCCTTGTTTTTTTTCTGATAAAGTAATATAATAAGGCTACAATGTTTTTAAAGAATTTTAAAAAAGAAATATAAATTTTTGGGAGAGAGAAAAAATGAGACTTCGTAAACAGGATTTGGGAGACAGAAACTTAATCGGACACAGAGTTGAGAGCGTTCGTAAGCAAAAGGGTATGAAGCAGAAGGAACTGCTTGCACAGCTGCAGGTAAGCGGCGTTGATATGAACGCATCCGGTCTTTCAAAGCTTGAGGGACAGATCAGATTTGTAACAGATGTTGAGCTTGTTGCTCTTGCCGACATTCTTGAGGTGTCTGTTGATTATCTTCTCGGCAGAGATGAGAAGATTAAAAATTAAGACAACACCGCACAAAATTTTGCGGTGGCTATAAATTTGCTTGATTGTTTTTATTATATTATTTCCTACCATTAAAACAGGTGACTTTACACAGAGTAAGGTCACCTGTTTGCTTTTAAATATTGAGAAAATGAATATATATTAAAGAAAATTAATTAAAATTGCTTCAAACTATTGAAATTTTAATTCTTTTATCGTATAATATTAGTAACGAAAGGAGTTGATTGTTGTGACAACAGTAAGTCTTCGTTTTGATGATAACACAAAAAAAGAGCTTGATGAAATGTGCGCTGAAATGGGTATGAATCTTACTACCTTTTTTATGATTTATGCAAAAAAGGCACTTCGTGAAAGGAGTATTCCTTTTGAAATTGACGCACCTCGTGAACCTTTTTATTCAAAGTCAAATATGGCTCAGCTTGATAAGGCTAAGCTACAGGTTGAAGAAGGTCAGGTAGTAACAAAATCTCTGGAAGAGCTGGAGAGTATGTGTGATGAGTAATATTTCTTTTGCCGATGATGCATGGTCAGAATACTTGTATTGGCAAACGCAGGATAAAAAAACCTTAAAAAAGATCAATGCGTTGCTCAAAGACATACAACGAACTCCTTTTGAGGGTGCAGGAAAACCTGAACCGCTGAAGAATGATAAAAGCGGTATGTGGAGCAGAAGAATTAATGAAAAAGACCGGCTTGTTTACAGTGTAAGTAACGATTATATTATTGTGTATCAGTGCAAAGGTCACTATGATGATTGATAGCAAAATAAAACAGTACCTGTCAGAAACGGCAGGTACTCTTTTTATGCTTGCTTTGACTGAAAAATCTGTTAAAAGAGGAATAATTCATATACTGCTTACAATCTCATACATTCTTTTTATTCCCGAGTCTATCCTGTCGGTGGAAATACCCGAAAAGCTGAGGTTTAAGGCGTTTATTCCTGCTCTTTCGGGCATAACTGCAACAGACGAATCTCTAAGTCTTTGGCGTATTTTGGAGTAATCGGCAATACCCTTTATTTTTACCGAAATATATAGCGAGGTTTCGTTGAATATGATTTTAGTATCGCTGCCAAAATATTTATATATGCTTTCCGTAATCTGTCTGCTTTTTTCGAGATAAACTCTCCTTGCCTTTCTGAGGTGAGCGTCAAGTCTGCGGTTTTCAAGATATTTTGCGAGAGCATTCTGCTCGGTTTTTGAGGCTGTCTGATTTATATACGGGATGATTTTCCTGTATTTTTCAAGCAGCTTATCGGGCAGTACCATATAGCTTATCCTTACCGACGGCAGGAGTATCTTAGAAAAAGAGCCGAGATATACGGTGTTTTCAATATCATAGTTCTGTACGCAGGGAATCGGATGTGTGCTGTACCTCAGCTCTCCGTTGTAATCGTCCTCAATGACGATGCAGTTGTTTTCCTTTGCCCACTTGATAAGCTCCAGCCGTCTGCTCACGGGCATACTCATACCGTTTTCTGCAATGAAATTCGGATTGATTAGCACCATATCGGGCTTGATTTTTTCAAGGGAGGAAATTTTTATTCCCTTGCTGTCGGCGTCAAAATATTCAACCCTCATACCTAAGGTTCTGAAAATAAATTCAGCCTGAATATAGCTTGATTTTGCAATGGCAACGCTCTTGTCAGTGCCGACAAGGGAGCAGAGCAGATAGAGCAGAACCTGCGTGCCTGCGCCCACAACTATGTTTTCTGCGCTTGTATTTACGCTCCGCACGCCGAGGCTGTATTTTTGCAGAGCATTTCTCAGTGCGGTTTCACCCTGCGGCTCGCCGTATGACATAAGCATATAGCCTGTGTTTATTACCTCCTTAACATACTTTTTCCACTCGTCAATGTTAATTATTTTATCGTCAATGCTCTTGCCGCTGAAATCATAGTCATATCTTCTTATCTGCGCAACGGCTGAGCTGTGTGCATTTTCCGTCTTTTTAGGAGCGTTTTCAAATTGAGCCTCAACATAGTAACCGCTCTGAGGTTTGTTTTTTATGTAGCCTTCAACGCAGAGTTGTTCGTAGGCGGAGGAAACTGTGGTTTTTGAAACCTCAAGTCCGCTTGAAAGTCGGCGTAC
Source organism: Ruminococcus sp. (assembly GCA_051880895.1). GTDB lineage: Bacteria > Bacillota > Clostridia > Oscillospirales > Acutalibacteraceae > Ruminococcoides. The sequence continues at coordinate 52,466 of JBJEOV010000028.1, forward strand.
CGAGGGCAGCTTAGTGCCTTTTACCAGACTTCCGTTCTCAACCGAACGCCTTATTGATGCGTAAATCTGCATATAAAGCGGTGTGTCTGAGTCTTTGTCAATAATTATAAAATCATAGAGCATATCATCACCCTTGAATATATTAACATTTAAACACCGTTTAGGCAATACGCTGTTTTATAAAAAAACAGGAGCAAAAAACAGGAGTAAGCTTTTGACTTACTCCTGTGGAATTGCTTATTAAAATATATCAGAGCGACGCTCCGAAGTCGCTTACAATAATCTGACCTGTGAGCGCCCTTGAATTGTCGGATGCAAAAAATCCAATGATATTTGCCACATCCTCAGCCATACAGGGCTTAACCTTAAGGTCAGCGTGCTTACTCATTGCACCCATCATTCTCATATCGAGCTTTTCGGGCTTCATATTCATTGTCATAGGCGTAACGATAGTACCCGGGCAGATTGCGTTACAGCGAATGTATTTGTCGGCAAGGAGAAGTGCTGTGTGCTTTGTGATGCCGATGATTGCAGCCTTTGAAGAAACATAAGCCGCACCGCCGCCGCCGTTTACGCCTGCTACAGAAGCAACATTTACAATAGACGCACCCTCCTGCATATATTCGAGAGCCGCACGGATACACTGCATAGTGCCGACCTGATTGATTGAAATGATTTTCTGGATTTCAGCGTCGTCAAATTTGTCAATAGGGGCAAGACCTGTGTCGAGAACGCCGGCGTTGTTTACGAGAATATCAATCCCGCCGAATGCGTCAACAGCGGCTTTCATAAGGCTTTTGCAGTCTTCGTCCTTTGAAATATCCGTTGGTACTGTGAGAACATTGCCGCCCACGGCTCTGATTTTCTCTGCAACCTCATCAAGAGCAGCCTGACGGCGGGCACTGATTACAACATTAGCTCCGCTTTTTGCAAAGAGCATAGCAGTTGCTGCGCCCACTCCCGAGTTTCCGCCTGTAATGACAGCAGTTTTACCTTTTAAATTATACATAAAAAACACTCCTTTTGTTAATTTTAATTATGCAAATATTATATCACACAATTATATATTTTTCAAGTACGGCGTCAATAATAAAACAGAATTTTGATTAGAATTTTACTTTTGAAAAATCCTGTAAGAAATAGTATTGCAATATGCCGATTATGGTTGAATTTTCTTTTTAAAAAGGGTATAATTATATATGTATGCTTACTTTTTTAACAAAGGGGATATTTTTATGAACAGCTTAGCAGATAAATTTTTTGATGGTATAAAGGGTAAAAAAGTCGGCTTTATCGGTATAGGTACAAGCAATTTACCGCTTATAAAGCTTTTTTCGGATAAAGGCGCAGTAGTTTCTGCGTATGATAAAAAGGATTTTGAGTCGCTCGGCGAAAATGCAGTTAAGGCAAAGGAATACGGCGCAGAGCTTGTTCTGGGCGAGGACTATCTATCAAGGCTTGACGGAGATATTATTTTTCGCAGTCCCGGCACGCCGTTTTTCAGACCTGAGCTTGTTGCTTTGAGAGAAAAGGGCTCAGTGCTTACCTCTGAAATGGAGGTTTTCTTTGACCTGTGCCCCTGTAAGATTATTGCCGTTACAGGCTCGGACGGTAAAACAACCACCACAACAATTATTTCAGAGCTTTTAAAGGCGAGCGGCGTGAATGTACGCCTTGGCGGAAACATAGGCAAGCCGCTCCTCCCTGAGATTGAGAGTATAAGCGAGGACGATGTGGCTGTGGTTGAGCTTTCAAGCTTTCAGCTTATTTCAATGAGAAAAAGTCCCGATGTTGCCGTTGTAACAAACCTTGCGCCGAACCACCTTGACATACATAAGGATATGCAGGAGTATGTTGACGCAAAGAAAAATATCGTACTTCACCAGAATGCTTTTTCAAAGGCTGTGCTTAACCTCGACAACGATATTGCAAATTCTTTTTCCAACAGCGTAAGAGGTCAGCTTGCAAAATTCAGCGTTAAGGACAAGCCCTTCAACGGCGCATACCTTGACAGCACAACAGTGTGCTACAGCGATTACGGCAGGGGAACTCAGATTATGGATATCAAGGACATCAAAATCCCCGGTATGCACAATGTGGAAAACTACCTTGCGGCTATTTCTGCGGTGTGGGGTACGGTTGATGTTGAAACTATAAAGGCGGTTGCAAAGACCTTTGGCGGCGTTGAACACAGAGCCGAGTTTGTAAGAGAGTACAACGGAGTAAAATTCTACAACGATTCAATCGCATCAAGCCCTACAAGGACTGCGCTCGGCACGCTTTCGCTTTATGACGAGAAAATCATCATAATTGCTGGCGGATACGACAAGCATATTCCGTATGAGCCGCTCGGACCTGTTATCAACAACAAGGTAAAGGTTCTTATTCTTCTGGGCGACACTGCTCCCAAGATTGAAAAGGCAGTTGTTGAGTCTGACAATTACAACGAGGATGAAATTACAATTATAAATGTAAACAATATGGAGGAGGCGGTTGAGGCTGCGGTAAGTAACTCTGAAAACGGCGACATTGTTTCGCTTTCTCCTGCAAGTGCAAGCTTCGGTTTATACAAGAATTTTGAGGAAAGAGGAAATCATTTCAAGGCTATTGTAAACGCTTTGAAATAATATGGATATGAAACAGCTTTTATTTGATTTGTGCCGTATCGGCGGAGTGTCGGGCAGTGAAGAGCCTGTAGCAGAATTCTGTGCAGAAAGGCTCTCTGCCTTTGCCGACACAACTATTGATAAAAACGGAAATGTAATTGCCACGCTCGGAAACAAAAACGCACACAAAACCATTCTGCTTGACGCTCACCTTGACAGAATAGGCTTTATAGTGACTTCAATCAATGATAAGGGCTTTGTAAAGGCTGCCGCCTGCGGTGGAATTGACGCAAGGGTGCTGTCTGATGCAGTGCTGGTATCTTCGGGAGAAAACCCGATTAAGGGCGTTGTCTGCTGTATGCCGCCGCATCTTTCAGACGGAGGAGAGGACAAGGCAGTGCCGATTGACAAGCTATGGATAGACTTCGGCTTGCCGTATGAAAAGGTTGCCGAAAAAATAAAAATCGGCGATGTTCTCACCTTTTACTCAGAGCCGAGAGAGCTTTTGAATAACAGAATCACATCTCCTGCGCTTGACGACAGATGCGGTATTGCGGCTCTTATAAAATGCGCCGAGCTTATAAGCAAAAAGGAGCTTTCATACAAGGTGGTTATCCTTCTGAGCGTTCAGGAGGAAACCTACGGCACGGGAGCAAAGACGGGAGCTTATCAGATTAACGCAGACGAGGCGATTGCGGTTGATGTCAGCTTTGCAGCCCAGCCCGATGTCAGCGGTCAGTATGCAGGTATTGAGCTTGCAAAAGGCCCGATGATATGTATTTCTCCCGTTCTCAGCAAAAAAATGAGTGAAAAGCTGATTTCTGTTGCAAGGGAGAAGAATATTCCTTTTCAGTATGAGCCGATTTCAGGCACAACGGGAACTAACGCAGACCATATTTCGGTTACAAGGTCGGGGGTTTCATCTGCGGTTGTTTCCATTCCGCAAAGATATATGCACACGCCCGTGGAAGTGATTGATATTTCTGATGTGGAAAATACAGCAGCTCTGCTTGCTGAATATATAATCAGCGGAGGTGCTTTTAATGGCTGATTTTAAATTACTTGAAAAGCTCTGCACTGCCGACGGAATTTCAGGCGACGAGGGCAGTGTAAGAGAGCTTATTATAAACGAGATAAAGCCGTTTGCCGATGAAATCAGAACCGATAATCTCGGCAATATTATCGTTTTTAAAAAAGGTAAAAACCGCCCCGGGGCAAGGCTAATGCTTTCCGCCCATATGGACGAGGTCGGCTTTATGGTAACGGATATTACCTCTGACGGCTACCTTAGATTTGACGAGGTCGGCGGTCTTGACAGAAGAGTTGTTTTGGGCAAAACGGTTACGGTCGGCAAAAACAAAATAAACGGAGTAATCGGCGTAAAGCCTGTTCACCTGAGCAGCGGCGAGGAGAGAACCGCTGTTGCAAAGCTTACCGATATGTATATTGACATCGGAGCCGGGAGCAGGGAGGACGCACTCAGCTTTGTAAGCTACGGCGACAGCGTTAATTTTAATTCTATATACGAAAATAACGGCTATACAATCAAGTCGAAGGCGATTGACGACCGCTTTGGCTGTCTTGCGCTTATTGAGCTTATAAAAAGCGAGCTTGAGTACGATATGCACTTTGTTTTTGCAGTCCAGGAGGAGGTCGGACTGCGTGGCGCAAAGGTTGCGGCTTACAGCGTGAATCCTGATTTTGCAATAGTTGTTGAAACCACTACGGCGGCGGATATTGCCGGAGTTGAGGAAACAAGGCAGGTGTGCAGCCTCGGCGAGGGTGCGGTGATTTCCGTAATGGACAGGCGCACAATTTACGATAAGCGGATGGCTGAAATGGCTTTTGAATGTGCCGAAAAAGCAGGTGCAAGGGCGCAGTACAAGAGGGCGGTTGCAGGCGGTAACGATTCGGGCGCAATTCATCAGAGCAGAGGCGGAGTGAAAACACTTGCAATTTCACTGCCCTGCAGATATCTGCACAGCAGCGTTACCGTAGCAAATACAAGCGACTGCGACGATATTATAAAAATCACCTCATTGCTTGCAAACAGAATTGCAGGCGGAGAGTACTGAGCAAAGGGGTTAGAAAGATGATATTGACTGCCGATAATTGCGACGAATTTATCAGCACGACAGAAAGCCTTGACGGACAAAATCCCTTTGCCTGCCGTATAATTTCACTCTGCACAAGCTATCAGCCGTCACTTCCGTTTGTGGATTACTGGACTGTTTTTGATGATGAAAGCAAAAATCCCACGGGAGCAATAGCAAGGAACGGCACGGATTTTATTCTCTTCCTGACGGATAAAACCGATTTGGACGAGATATCGTCATTTATGCGTGTGGCAGGCGCAACCTCGGTAATATGCAGCAACAGCTACAGCCTTGATTTGTTCGGATATGAAAAAACAAGCGGACCTATACTTGTGCGCAGGGAAGAAATCCCCGAAAGCAACAGCTTTGAAATCTGCACTCCTCAGATTAAGGATGCTTACAATCTGATTGCCGCCTCGGCTGATAAAGGCTTTACTCCGCCTGAATTTGAGGATTTTTATGTTGACATAAACCACAAGCTCAGGCACGGCACTATGCGGCTTCTGGGACTTTGTAATGAAGGTGCACTTGCGGCTGTTGCAATGACGGTTGCCGAAAGCAGTCAGGGCGCAGTAATCGGTGCTGTTGCCTGCCTGCCCGAGCACAGAAAAAAGGGATACGGTACATATATTGTAAATCACCTGACAAATATCCTTGTGAAAGAGGGCAGAAGTGTGTTTCTGCACAGGGCGGAGAACGCAAACAAGGCATTTTACGATAATTTAAAATTCAGCCACTTTGACAGCTGGTGTGAATACCATTTTAAAGGATGATAAATTTTGAGTTTTTTTGATATAGACAGCAGAATAATTGAAGCCTCGCAAAAGGCGATGGAGCTTTGCAGGGGAAAGCTTGACGAAATCAGCGATATTCAGGAATACAATCAGCAGAAGATGATAAAAGCCTTTCAGGCGGCAGGCGTGAGAGAAAGCCACTTTTCAGCCTCAACAGGCTACGGCTATGACGATGCCGGCAGAGATGCTCTTGACCGTGTTTACGCCTACGCTTTTGACGCAGAGGACGCACTCGTAAGGCACAGCTTTGCAAGCGGAACGCATACCCTGACCGTTGCGCTTTTCGGTATTCTCAGACCGAACGATACTATGCTGTCGGTAACGGGTATGCCGTACGATACAATCCGCTCGGCAATCGGCATTGAGGGCAACTATCCGGGTTCGCTCAGGGACTTTGGCATTAATTTTGAAATGGTTGATTTAAAGCCTGACGGCACTGTTGACTATGAGTCTGTTGAGCAGAGAATAAAAGCCGAAAAACCAAAAATGGTATATATTCAGCGCTCAAGGGGCTACAGCACAAGACCGTCGCTTACATACCGTGAGATAAAAAAGCTTTGCGAAATTTCCAAAAAAGCGTCGCCGAAGTCAATTATTATGCTTGATAACTGCTACGGCGAATTTGTGGAAAAGGTTACTCCGATGTCTGTCGGCGTTGATATTATGGCAGGCTCGCTTATCAAGAACGCAGGCGGAGGAATTGCACCGACAGGCGGCTACATTGCAGGTAAAAGAGAGCTTGTGGAGATGTGCGCATACCGCCTTACAACTCCGGGAACGGGCAAGGAGATAGGCGCAACCCTCGGTAACAACCGTGAGCTGTTTATGGGCGCATACCACGCACCGTTTGTATCGTGCGAGGCTTTAAAGACAGCAGTGTTTGCATCGGCTCTTTTTGAAATTCTCGGTTACGATACCACCCCGAAATATTCGGAGAACAGGGGAGATATTATCCAGCTTATTATGCTCGGCAACGAGGAAAAGCTTTGCAGCTTTTGCGAGGGAATACAGTGACCAGTCCCCCGCATTTTGCGAGTAGTAGGGTGAAACCACCCGGAAAGGAGG
>JBJEOV010000029.1:0-58852 GCA_051880895.1 Ruminococcus sp.
AGCTTAAAGTCGCTTTCGTCACCGAATGCAAAGGTGATTCGTGACGGTCAGAAAATTGAAATTCCGTCAAAAAATGTTGTTGAGGGGGACATAATCGTGCTTGAGGCAGGCGACCTTGTTGTAGCTGACGGCAGAATTATCAACAACTATTCGTTACAGGTAAACGAAAGCTCGCTTACAGGCGAATCAACCAATGTTGACAAAAACGACGGTGATATAAGCGGTGAGGTTCCGCTTGCCGACAGAACAAATATGGTGTATTCGGGCAGCCTTGTCACCTACGGCAGAGCTATTGTCGCTGTAACGGGTACGGGTATGAATACCGAAATCGGCAAGATTGCAAGCCTTATGAACTCGGCAAAGGAAAAGAAAACTCCGCTCCAGCAGAGTCTTGATAAGTTCTCAAGCCGACTTGCATTTATTATTCTTGTAATTTCAGCGTTAGTTTTCGGACTTAACCTTTTGCAGGCTCCTGTAATCAATTACGATGCAATTCTCAATTCACTTATGTTTGCTGTTGCTCTTGCCGTTGCGGCTATTCCTGAGGCACTCGGCTCAATAGTTACCATTGTGCAGGCTATGGGTACTCAGAAAATGGCAAAGGAAAACGCTGTTATCAAGGATTTGAAGGCTGTTGAAAGCCTCGGCTGCGTTTCCGTAATCTGCTCGGACAAGACAGGTACTCTCACTCAGAACAAGATGACCGTTCAGAAAATCTACATCAACGGCGAGAGCATTTTTGAAGAGGAGCTTGACCTCAACAATCCGAGCCACCGTATTCTGCTTTACGATATGGTGCTTAACAACGACTCAAGCATAGTTGACGGCAAGGGAATAGGCGATCCCACCGAGTACGCACTGCTCGAAACCCTCAGAAAGCTCGGCTACAACGAGGAGGATCTGCGTTCAGGTCTGAGAAGACTTGAGGAAGTTCCGTTTGACTCCGACCGAAAGATGATGAGTACAAAATACAAGCTCCACGGAGTTAATCATATACTTACAAAGGGTGCTATTGACGCAATCCTTGACAGATGCGAAAGAATTGCTGCAAAGGACGGTGTTCGTCCGATTACTCAGGCTGATAAGGCAGAGATTCTCAGACAGAATATGGAATATTCCGAAAACGGTCTGCGTGTGCTTACCTTTGCGTATAAGGAATCCGATGAAGAGCTAAGCGTCGATACCGAATACGGCTACACCTTCTTAGGTCTTGTTTCTATGATAGATCCGCCGAGAGAGGAGTCAAAGGCAGCCGTAGCAGACGCAATCAGAGCAGGAATCAAGCCTGTTATGATTACGGGCGACCATAAAATCACCGCTACCGCTATTGCAAGGCAGATTGGTATATTCAGGGACGGCGACATTTCCGTTACGGGTATGGAGCTTGACGCAATGAGCGACAGTGAGCTTGACCGGAAAATTGAGAAAATCTCCGTTTATGCACGAGTATCACCCGAAAATAAAATCAGAATTGTTGAGGCTTGGCAGAGAAAGGGCAATATCGTTTCTATGACAGGCGACGGTGTAAACGATGCGCCTGCACTCAAAAAGGCAGACATCGGCGTTGCTATGGGCATTACGGGTACTGAGGTATCCAAGGACGCAGCGTCTATGGTTCTTCAGGACGATAACTTTGCTACAATCATAAAGGCTGTGGCTAACGGCAGAAATGTTTACCGCAACATCAAAAATGCAATTCTTTTCCTGCTTTCGGGCAATATGGCGGCTATTTTCTCAGTTGTATATGCGTCGCTGCTTGCTTTGCCCGTGCCGTTTGAGGCAGTGCATCTTCTCTTTATAAATCTTCTTACCGACTCACTTCCTGCCATTGCAATCGGTATGGAAAAGCCCGAAAAGGACTTGCTTGCACAAAAGCCGAGAGATCCAAAGCAGGGAATACTTACCAAGCAGTTTTCTGCTCTTATGCTCGGTCAGGGCGCATTGATTGCAGTTGCAACTATGACTGCTTTTTACATCGGATTGCCTGACCCTGCAACAGCAAGCACAATGGCTTTTGCTACTCTCACACTTGCCAGACTTTTCCACGGCTTTAACTGCCGCAGCAGTCATTCTGTTTTAAAAATCGGTCTTACATCAAATGTTTACAGTCTTCTTGCCTTTGCGGCAGGTGTGGGACTTCTTGCATTTGTACTTTTCGTACCGTTTATGCATCCGCTGTTCAGGGTTGCAGAGCTTACAGGCATACAGATTGGCTTTATAGCACTGCTTGCATTTATTCCAACGGTGATTATTCAGCTTATTAAGGTAATTGCCGATAAAATAAAAAAGAATAAATAAAACTGAAATATCCTCAGAGATTAATAAACCGCAGTCTTGTTAATTTTCTTGACAATGAACTGCGGTTTAATTATAATTAAGATAATAAAATTGCGAGGTGGCTTTATTATGAATATCTGGCACGATATATCGCCAAAGAGAATTACGGCAGATAAATTTTACGCTGTTATTGAGATTTCAAAGGGCGGAAAAAATAAATATGAGCTTGACAAGGAAACAGGTATGCTCAAGCTTGACCGTGTGCTTTTTACATCAACTCACTATCCTGCAAACTACGGCTTTATTCCGAGAACCTATGCAGACGACGGAGATCCGCTTGATGTTCTTGTGCTTTGCTCAGAAACAATACAGCCTATGACTCTTGTTGAGTGCAAGCCTATAGGCGTGCTTAATATGATTGACAACGACAGCTGTGATGAAAAAATCATTGCCGTACCTGTCAATGATCCTAACTACTGCTGTTACAATGATATTACAGACCTTCCACGCCACTATTTTGACGAAATTCAGCACTTCTTCCAGGTTTACAAGAGCCTTGAAAGCGGTAAGGTAACATCTGTAACAGAAACAAACGGTGTTGATATGGCAAAGAAAATTATTAAAAAGTCAATCGACAGCTACATAAAGGATTTCCAGATGGCATAATTTATAGAGGTGCAAAATGACCGAAAAGGAAAAAATGCTTGCAGGCAAGGTTTATTACTGCTTAGACAGCGAGCTTAACGCCGATTTAAACAAAGCAAAGTCCCTTTGCCGACAGTACAATAACCTTGATTTTTCAGATAAGCCTGCCCGAAAGGCGATTATTGACGAGCTTTTGCAGGCAGAGCATAACGAGGGCTATTGCAGTATTACTCCGCCGTTCTGGTGCGATTACGGCTTTAATGTCAAGGTAGGCAAAAATTTCTATTCAAACCACAACCTTGTTATACTCGACTGCGCAGAGGTGGTTTTCGGCGACAATGTATTTGTCGGCCCGAACTGCGGATTTTATACTGCAATCCACCCGATTGACGCAGAGCAGAGAAAAATGGGTATTGAGTACGCAAAGCCTATTAAGGTGGGCAGTGATGTCTGGTTTGGCGGCGGTGTAACCGTACTTCCGGGAGTTACTATAGGCGACAATGTTGTTATAGGTGCAGGCTCGGTGGTGGTAAAGGATATTCCGTCGGGTGTTGTTGCCGTGGGCAATCCCTGCAAACCAATCAGAAAAATTACAGAGGCTGATAAGCTCGATTTAAACAATCCGGATATTTAGCAAAACAAAAGGCTTTCTTAAATTATATAAGAAAGCCTTGATAATTCTGAAATTAAAGTTTAAAATCGTCTAAGGTGTACTCGTGAAGCGTGGGGGCAGACTGCGGAATCCGCATAAGCGGATCATATCTGAAGCCCTTGCATTTATCGTCAATAATAGTCTTGCCCTTACTGCAATGGCAGGTGTTGTTTTCAAAAACAGAATTCAGACAGTATGAACAGCTTGGAGTTATGTTCCTGCCAAAAAGCTTTTTCTTCAGCATAATATCACCTCGTTGCTTAATATTATAACATCAATATTTGTCATTTTCAAGTGAAACTACACATAAGGAGAAGTGTAATGAATTTTAATTCAAAAACTATGACTCTGCATAATGCGGAGTCTGTGCCGTATCTGACATATAATTCTCTGTCACAAATCAGCTTTATTAATCACGCATTTTCAACACGGCTCGGCGGAGTGTCTGAGGGCGAGTTTACCTCAATGAATCTTGCGTTCAACAGGGGAGATAACCCCGAAAGCGTTACCGAAAATTACAAACGCCTTTGCAAAAGCGCAGGCTTTGACTATAACACGCTCACCGCCTCGGCTCAGGATCACAATACTTTTGTCCGTGCCGTTACAACCGAAAACATCGGCACAGGTATATACAAGCCGAGAGATATGGAAAGCGTTGACGCACTTATTACAAATCAAAAGGGCGTAACCCTCGTTACCTATTATGCAGACTGTACGCCGCTGTTTTTTGTAGATACCAACAAAAAAGCAATCGGTCTTGCTCACGCAGGCTGGAGAGGAACGGTAGGCAGAATAGGGGAAAAGGTCGTGCAGAAAATGACTGCGCTTTACGGTACAAATCCGTCTGACCTTATGTGTGCGGTAGGCCCTGCAATTTCAGTTTGCTGTTATGAGGTCGATAAGCCCTGCGCCGAGCATTTCCTCGCACTTGAAAATGTGAACCCCTCGGATTTTGTTCACCCAAAGGAAAACGGAAAATATATGGTTGATTTGCTTGAAGCAAACAGACAGATACTTGTTTCGGCAGGAGTTAAGGCTGAGAATATCACAGTTTCGGATGTATGCACAAACTGCAACAGCGAGCTTTTGTGGAGTCACAGGGCAACCAAAGGTCACAGAGGTACAATGTGTGCGTTTATGTGCTTAAAATAATTCTCACAAAGAAATATGATTGTTTTTTGCAAACCATACTTCTTTTACGGAAAATTCCTTGCCGTTCAGATAGTTGAGAATACCTGCGTCGGTATCAAAAGAAAACTTCAGCTTATAGCTGTAAAGCGCCTGATATTTTATATTATCGGGTGCTTTTCTGTTTTTTCCGTACTTTGTATCTCCCACAAGCGGATGACCTATGTAAGCCATATGCGCCCTTATCTGGTGAGTTCTGCCCGTGAGCAGTTCAACCTCTGCAAGGCTGTATCTGCCGTTGAAATCCAGAATTTCGTATTTAGTTATGATTTCCTTTGAGCCATCAACCTGTTTTTTGAAAATCTTTACCTTGTTCTGCGATTCGTTTTTTATAAGGTAATCGTGCAGAATGTCGCAGTCCTTCTTTGGCTTGCCGTAAAGCAGGCACAGGTAGTACTTTTCAAGCTCTCTTGTCTTGATTTTTGCGTTGAGAACACGCAGACTTTCGGCGTTCTTTGCAGCTATTACAATTCCGCCCGTGTTCCTGTCAATCCTGTTTGCAAGGGCGGGTGCAAAAGCCTTTTCTTCCTTTGGATTGTATTCGCCCTTGTTGTAAAGGTAGTGCTGAACCCTTGCAACGAGTGAATCAAAGTGGTAGCTTTTGTCCTGATGAACTATAATTCCGGGCTTTTTGTCAATCAGAATGATGTTTTCGTCCTCATACACTATGTCCAGTTTGTCGGGAGCTTTCAAAAATTCGTAGTTTTCCTGCTCGCTGTCCTCAAAAAATTCGTCCTTAATATATAGGGTAAGCACATCGCCCTCACTCAGCATATCCTTTATATCGCATTTTTTGCCGTTGAGCTTTATGTACTTTGTGCGGATGTATTTATACATAAGCGACTTCGGCATAGCTTTGAACCTCTTGGAAAGAAACTTGTCAAGTCTTTGGTTTGCGTCATTTTTCTTTATTTCAATAGTTCTCATTTGCTTTACTCCTAAATGCTGATTACACTAATTTTATATTATTATAAAAATTTTTTCAACCGATTTTTCACACTTTTTAAAAACCTGTGTAAACTGATACAGGGTGATAATGTGAATTGCTACTCACACAGGCTCAGGTCGGCTGTATTTTTCGGGCTTGGACTTCTGACCGCAAGCTTGCTGCCCTCAAATTGCGTGCTTGTGGTTGCAGCTGCGGCACTTATCATTGTCAGTCTGACCTGTATCAGAAGATAATACGAGAGGAGAATTGCTTTGAAAGTTGTACTTATTGAAAGACCAAAATTCTTATCTGCAATTTTACGGAAAATTTACGGCATAAAAAAGGTCAGCCGGACACAGTAGATTTTTCTTATTTGCAAATATAGTAAATTTTTATAGGTAATTATCAATATCATAATTAAGAAAACACTGAATAAATCACGCTGAAAGCTGTTTGCACATCTTGGTTGCATATTTTCCGCCAGCTTGCCCAAAAAATCCTCAAAAATAATGCGACAGCATTACTGCGGTTTGTTTGTGCAACCTGACAAAAAATCTGACGGCGCAATATGTACAAACGATTTAATCAGTCTTTCCTTAAACAAAAGATGTGCATTTCTACAAAAAGATATGCACATCTTAATTTTTTATTGAGTTTTTTGAAAGAAATATTATATAGATGTGTGATTTTTATGGAGGTTTTGAAAAACAATGAAACAAATCAAGAAAAGTGTAAGCATTGCTCTTTCGGCATCGGATTGATTTAATTCAGTCCGATGCTTTTTTCTTGTAATATTTTTATGCCCTCTCTAATATATTTTGAGTATAAATATAAAAGGAGAGATAAAATATGGAGTTTAATCAGGATAACCGATCGTTTTGCACAACTGTTGCGGTGCTTGACACGGTTGCCGAACAGCTTGCTGATGTCGATTTGACCTTGCCCGATTATTGTCCGGATATAGAAAAAATCTTGAAATGCACTCTTATCCCTAAAATTCAGACACGAACCCTGTCGGGCGGTCAGCTGCAGATTGACGGAAACTGTGTGGTAAATGTGCTGTATGTTGACAGCATAAAAAAGAGCATACGCTGCTGCGAGCAGTCAGTTAATTTTTCTCAGAGCTTTTCTGTTAAAGAAGCGCCGGATAATCCTGTGATTTTAACCGGAACAAAGCCCGAGTACATAAACTGCAGGGCATTAAGCCCACGCAGACTTGTAATGCACGGGGCATTTTCTCTGTACGCAAAGGTGCTTTCCTCTGCAAAAACAAGCATTTATTCTCCGCCTGACGATGGCTGCCTTGAAACACAGATTATGAATATAAAATGTGCAAGCCTTACCTCGCTTTGTCAGGAGCAGTTCAGCGTTGTAGAAGAAATTTCTGTCGGCGATAAGCCCGTTATAGAGGCTATGCTCACCTCAGATGTCAGCGTCAATATTACCGACACCAAGGCGGTTACGGGCAAGCTGATGGTGAACGGTGAAATTAACCTCAAGCTGCTTTATCTTACTGATGTTGAAAGCGGAGAAACAGGCAAGCTTGATTATCTGCTGCCCTTTAATCAGATTATTGACTGCGAGGGAATAGACGAAAACACTGTTAATTGCGTTTCCTGTGACATTATGTCGTATGACATAAGGCTCAAAAACGATGTGATGTCCGATAAACCTCTCTTGTTGCTTGATTTAAAGCTTTGCCTTACCGAAGAGGGGTATGTGATAGGCGACGAAAATGTAGTTACAGACGCTTATTCCGTAAGGTTTGCAACTCAGCCGGAATTTACTAACCTGAATGTTGTCGGGGATATTGCAAGCCTCAGCGATTCACATATTGAAAAATCCTCGGTTGCAGTGGACAACGGAAAAATCAGCAAGGTAATAAATATTACATCAAATCAGATAACCGCTGATTATTCCTGTGACGAAAAGGGAATTACAGTTTCAGGCAAGGTGAATATCTGTATTCTCGCAGAAAACGAAGATAAAATGCCTGCGTTTATTGAACGCAGTATTGACTATACTCATCTTATGACCTCCAGCAGTGAATACAACGGCGTTCTGTCTGTCAAGCCACGGGTGGCAAGTATAAGCTATCGGCTTGCAGACGACAGCACGGTTGAAATCCGATGCGAAATCAAGCTTGCCGCAGCTGCCGTTTCCGGAGAAAATATCAGGGCTGTTTCTGATGTCAGAATATTTGAGGATAAACCCGTAAAGCCGGAGGAATGCGCATTGACGCTGTATTTTGCACAGGCAGGGGAAAGCCTGTGGGAAATTGCAAAATCGCATAATACTGCACTTAATAAGCTGATTGAAGAAAATCCGGCAGCAGCACAGAATGAGGGAATTTCCCGTATGCTGCTTATTCCGAGAGTTTAGGAGGTACAAAGATGGAAGAAAGAAATGTGTATCGTGACATTTCACGCCGTACTGACGGTGATGTGTACATTGGAGTTGTAGGACCTGTGCGAACAGGCAAATCTACATTTATCAAGAAGTTTATGGACTCTCTTGTGCTGCCCAATATTACCGACGAGGCTGTGTACCGCAGAACTCTTGACGAGCTTCCGCAGTCTGCGTCCGGCAGAACTATAATGACCACAGAGCCGAAATTCATACCCGAGGAGTCGGTTGAAATTGACCTCGGCAACAATACCACATTCAGGGTGAGAATGATTGACTGCGTCGGCTATATTGTTGACAGCGCAATCGGCTACAGTGAAGAAAATCAGCCGAGAATGGTAAAAACGCCGTGGTTTGACAAGGAAATTCCGTTTGATGACGCAGCGGAAATCGGCACAAAGAAGGTAATTACCGACCACTCTACAATCGGTCTTGTTATTACAACCGACGGCACAATAAGTGATATTGAAAGGGAAGACTATATCGAGAGTGAGCAGAGGGTAATTAACGAGCTTAAGGAGATAAATAAGCCGTTTATTGTTCTGCTCAATTCAGTTGAGCCACAGAGCGAAAGAGCAAAATCGCTTGCCGCTCAGATGGCGGGCGAATACGGTGTGCCTGTAATTCCCGTGAGCTGTATGGAACTTGATGAACTGGAAATCAAACGAATCCTTGCCCAGCTTTTGTTTGAGTTTCATATAAAAGAAATCAAGGTTGACATTCCGAAGTGGCTCGTTATGCTTGACAAGGAGCATTGGCTGAAAACAAATATTTTTGATGCTATAAAAAAGAGTGCGGGAAAAATTGAAAAAATCCGCCAGGTTCAGGAGGTTATGCAGGAACTTGACGGCTGCGAATATATCAATTCCACCGACATCAAAAGCCTTGATTTGGGCAGAGGCTTTGCTACTATAGGAATAAATATAGACAATAAGCTGTTCTATAAGGTGCTGTCTGAGGAAACGGGAATTGATATTACCGATGAATGCGCTTTATTCAGCTGCGTGAAAAATCTGTCAAAAAAGCAGAAGGATTTTGATAAAATGGCTCAGGCGTATGAACAGGTACAGGAAAACGGCTACGGAATTGTAATGCCGACTATTGAGGAGCTATCGCTTGAGGAGCCTGAAATTATCAAGCAGAGCGGAAAATACGGTATAAGGCTCAAGGCGAGCGCTCCGAGTATTCATATGATGAAGATTTATACAAAGACGGAGGTTACGCCGATTGTCGGCTCTGAACAGCAGTCGCAGGAGCTTGTAAATTATCTGTTAAAGGAATTTGAAGAAAATCCCGAAAAGATATGGGAGAGCAATATATTCGGAAAGTCTGTTCACGAGCTTGTCAACGAGGGACTGCACAATAAACTGTACAGAATGCCGTCTGACGCAAGAGCAAAGATAGGCGAAACTATTGAAAAAATAATCAATGACGGTTGCAACGGACTCATATGTATAATTCTATAAAAAATTATAAAATTAAAAAATTCAACAAATTATTTAAATAAAATAAATTATCATTAGATAAACCGCCAAAAAAATATTCACCCCATATTTATTATTGAAAAAGTTTAGGGAATAAAGTATAATATTCCTGTGTGATAATAATAAATATGGGGGTTGTTTTATGAATCTTTCCGATGTAGCTTTGGCGGCACAGACCGAAGGTCTTTCACTTGCTGAAAAAGGTATAGCATCTGCAAAGGTTGTACTCACAGGCTTTGTTGTTGTATTCTCAATGCTTATACTGTTGATTCTTATTATTAAAATCTACAGTACTATTGTTCAGAAGGCTCAGAATTCCGGCAGCAATAGAAAAAAAGGCAAAAAGAATACAGAAGAAAAGCCCGCTGAAAAGCCTGTTGCACCTGCTCCTGTTGTTGCTGCAAAAAATGTAACAGAAGGAATTTCGGACGAGGTAGTGGCTGTGATTTCCGCAGCGGTGGCAACCTTGTACGGTTCTTCGGAAAAAGCAAAAATAAAGAGTATTAAAAAGTCATCAGACGGTGGTCGTTCTGCCTGGGCAAAAGCCGGTGTACTTGATAATACCCGCCCGTTCTAAGGCATATTTTAAGGGAAAGGATGTTATCTAATGGAAATTTTACAAGGCTTTGCAGATGCTGTTGTAGGTATCTTTAACAGCTCGGGTCTGACAACTCTTAACTGGCAAAACTATGTAATGATTGGTATTTCAATCATTTTGCTTTATCTGGCTATCAAAAAGCAGTACGAGCCGCTTTTGCTTCTTCCTATTGCTTTCGGTATGCTTCTTGTAAATCTTTATCCGGGCATTATGAGTGCTCCGTCAACAGAGATGATTCCACTTGCCGATTATTTAAAGGATCATCCGGGTACAGTTCAGTATCCTATAACGGAACTCAACGGCGCTGAATATGTAAACTATCCTACAAACGGCGGCTTGCTCTGGTATCTCTATCAGGGCGTTAAGCTTGGTATTTACCCGCCGCTTATCTTCCTCGGCATAGGCTGTATGACAGACTTCGGTCCTATTATAGCAAACCCGAAGAGCCTTATTCTCGGTGCTGCTGCTCAGATAGGTATATTCGTTACCTTTACCGGTGCAATTTTCCTTGGCTTTACAGCTAAGGAGGCAGGTGCTATCGGTATCATCGGCGGTGCTGACGGTCCGACCGCAATCTTCGTTACAACCAAGCTTGCTCCGCATCTTTTAGGCTCTATTGCGATTGCCGCTTACTCATATATGGCGCTTGTACCAATCATTCAGCCGCCTATTATGAAGGCTCTTACAACAAAGAAGGAGCGTTCGGTAGTTATGGAACAGCTTCGTCCTGTTTCAAAGCTTGAGAAGATTATGTTCCCTGTAATTGTTGTAATCATTATCGCAATCTTCCTGCCTGACGCTGCTCCGCTTGTTGGTATGCTTATGCTCGGTAACCTCTTCAAGGAATCGGGCGTTGTTGAAAGAATAAACAAGACGGCTCAGAATGAGCTTATGAATATTATTACAATCTTCCTCGGCGTAACCGTTGGTGCTACTGCTTCGGGACAGAACTTCCTCACATTTGATACAATCAAGATTATTGTTCTCGGTCTTATTGCTTTCTGTATGGGTACTGCGTTCGGCTTGCTCTTTGGTAAGATTATGTACTGGGCAACAGGCGGTAAGGTTAATCCGCTTATCGGTTCTGCCGGTGTATCGGCTGTTCCTATGGCTGCCCGTGTGTCGCAGAAGGTTGGTCAGCAGGAAAATCCGGGCAACTTCCTCCTTATGCACGCTATGGGTCCGAATGTTGCCGGCGTTATCGGTTCGGCAGTTGCAGCAGGCGTTCTGCTCAATGTTGTCGGCTAAAATATGTATATTTTCAATAAAGGAAGCTGTTATGGCTTCCTTTATTTTTATACCGGATAATTCTAAATCAGAATTAATTATGACAATAAATGAATTATAATATAGTATAATGAGTTTTTATGCTTAATTTGGGAGGTCGGGCAATGCCAAATAATATTACAATTCAGAGAATATTAGCAATAATCCTGCAGAGAATAAAGTTCATTATTTTGTTGTCGCTTGTATGTATGCTTTCATTTTTTCTCTATTCAAAGTTTTTCATAACTCCGATGTACAATACATCAGCTATGCTCTATGTTCAGAACTATAACTCTAAAAGCCAGAGTAATCAGGAGGGCGGTAAGATTTACAGCTCTGATATTTCAGGTTCGGCTTCTCTTGCTGAGGCTTATATAGTTTTTCTCAAAAACTCAGACAGCATAACTTCACTTTACAACGGCTGCAATGTTTCAATAACAAACAACTCGTTCTTTATTACTGTCAGCGTTTCAGGCGCCGATCCTCAGACCTGCGCAAATGTTGCCAACCAGATATGCGAGGCTGCAGGCGATGTATTTGCCGAGCGTTTTGCTTACGGTCAGATTGGTGTTGTAAGGGCAGCTCAGGTACCCGCTGCGCCCTATGAGCCTAATAATCTTAAAAACGCACTGATAGGTCTTATAATCGGACTTGCAGCGTCTTTACTTATTTCTATATTGCTTGAGCTTATTGACCTTACCGTTAAGCCCGGCGATGATTTACAGGAAATGTACGATATTCCGATATTTGCAGAAATACCTGATTTTGGTAATTAAGGAGGGATAGCGTATGAAATTAAGATTACCTTTCAAGAAAGATTTTAATAAAAAGAAAAAATCGCAGCCAACTGTAAGCAATAAGAATAAATTTGCTATAGTTGAGTCTTATAAAATTGCAAGAACCAATATTATGTTCTCGCTGTCAGCGTCTGAGAAAAAGGCTTTTGCCGTAACAAGTTACTCAAAGGGCGAGGGCAAAAGTACGGTTGCCTCAAACCTTGCTATTTCCTTCTCAAAAATGGAGAGCAGGGTACTGCTTATCGACTGCGACCTGCGCCGTCCGAATGTTCATAATATTTTTAAAATTGAAAACACTAAGGGCTTATCGGATATAATGGGTAAAATGTGTACTTTCAGCCAGGCTGTGCAGAAAAATGTATTGCCCGGACTTGATATTCTTGTATCCGGTACTATACCGCCTAACCCGTCTGAGCTTATGTGCTCTTCGACTTTTTATTCTTTGGTTGAACAGTTGAAAAAAGAATATGATTACATAATTTTCGATACTCCGCCTGTCGGTGTTGTTGCCGACGCACTTCTTTTGAAGGAGCTGATTGCCGGATTTATTGTAGTTGTAAGAGAAAGAGCCACTACCCACGGTGATTTGCAGAATCTTACCGAAAGCATCAAGCTTGCAGATTCCAAGGTTCTCGGAATTGTCAAGGTCGGCTGTGCTCAGAACGAGAGAAGAAAAGGCAAATATTACTACAAATACTATTACAACTATTACTATTAATATTTCAGCTTATTTTTCAGCTTACGAAAATCTCCAAAATGCTTTTCGTAGGCTGTTGCTTTATGATATTGAATTTGTTTACAAGATATTGAATTTGCTTACAAAAATAAAATGCAGGATTTTTAAAAAACACTTGCATTTTTATTTCGCATGGAGTACAATATAACAGTGATATAGATTATTTTTGCAATTTGATTTTAAGGAGAAAGCAAAATGAATTATGTGAATTGTAACAAAGCAGACCTCGAAAAGGAATATGCTTCCCTTGCGGCAAAATACGAGGAGGTAAAGGGTAAGGGACTCAGGCTCAATATGGCAAGAGGTAAGCCGGGCGAGGATCAGCTTAATCTTTCAAGACCGCTGCTCGATGTTCTCAACAGCAGCACAGACTGTATTACTGCTCACGGCGCAGACTGCCGCAACTACGGTGAGCTTGCAGGCATTGATGAATGCAAGAGCTTTTTTGCAGAGATTTTTGATGTTGAACCGTCAAATGTAATGGTAGGCGGTAACTCAAGTCTGAATATGATGTTTGACACAATAGCAGGTTTTATGACAAAGCCTGTTGTTGATGGCTGCAAACCATGGTATGAGGTAAAGAACAGAAAGTTTCTTTGTCCTGCACCGGGATATGACCGTCACTTTGCTATTACAGAATACTTTGATTTTGAGATGATTCCTGTTCCTATGACAGAGAACGGCCCTGATATGGATGTTGTGGAAAAGCTTGTAGAAAATGACGATTCAGTCAAGGGCATATGGTGTGTTCCGAAATATTCAAATCCGCTCGGAATTACCTTCAGCGATGAAACCGTTAAGCGTTTTGCCGCATTAAAGCCTGCCGCTAAGGATTTCAGAATTATGTGGGACAACGCTTATTGTGTTCACGATGTAACCGACACTCCCGACGAGCTTTTAAGCCTTATGGAGGAGTGCAGAAAAACAGGAAATGTTGATCTTCCTATTATGTTCACTTCTACATCTAAGATTACATTCCCCGGCTCGGGTGTGGCTGCAATGGCTGCGTCTGACAACAATATGAAGGTTATCAAGAACAGATACCAGTATCAGGTTATCAGCTATGATAAGATGAATATGCTCCGTCACGCTCGTTTCTTCGGTGACTTAAACGGAGTTAAGGAGCATATGAAGCTGCACAAGGCTGTACTCAAGCCGAAGTTTGAAATTGTTTTAAATGCTCTTGAGTCGCAGCTTAAGGAAACAGGCACAGCAAAGTGGACTAACCCAAACGGTGGTTACTTTGTAAGCGTTGATGTTCTTGATGGTACAGCCAAAGAGGTTGTTCGTCTTTGCAAGGAGGCAGGAGTTGTTCTTACAGGTGCAGGAGCTACCTATCCTTACGGAAACGATCCCAAGGACAGCAACATCAGAATTGCACCGTCCTTCCCTACGAATGACGAATTAAAGGAAGCAATGGATGTATTCTGCATTTGTGCAAAGCTCGCAGCTTGCGCAAAAATTCTCAATAAATAAGCAAGAAAATACACATATCGTTGATAATTTATCTAAATGCTATGTAAAATTTCCAACTAAAAAGAATTTTTTTATCAAAAATTCCCTTATCAGTTGACTTTTTATCAAAAAAATTATATAATAACTCTGTTATGTCTGTCAGTGTGTCTTTCATAACAGAGTTTTTTTATGACAGCAACTGCGGACAATTTAAAAATGGAGGTTCCAAAGGCATGAAAAGAATACCAAAGCCTGTATTCTTCGTTGTAGCCTTGCTGGTGCTTGCTTTTACATTTACAGCGGTTTTCGGCGTATCCTACTATACAGGAGATAACAAAAACACCGTTGTTAAGGGCATCGGCGATGTACGATGGGGAATAGACATCAGAGGCGGTGTTGAAGCAACATTCAAGCCGGCAGGCGATGTTGACGCCACTGATGAGCAGTTAGAATCTGCAAAAGCAATTATTGAGCTTCGTATGGTATCAGACGGTATTACCGATTATGAGCTTTACGCAGACTCATCAAACGACAGAATTATTGTTCGTTTCCCATGGAAATCCGATGAAAAGGATTTTGATCCGGCTGCCGCTATTGAAGAGATTTCATCAACGGCAGAGCTTACCTTCAGACCGGGAAAAAGCTATGAAACTACAGATGTAGGCTCAGACGGCAACCCTGTTTACAAAACTCCTAAGGACGACACAACTGAGGTACTTATGAACGGCTCTTACATAAAGTCCGCTCAGGCAGTTGTTAATCAGGAGGACGGCTCATATGCAGTAAGCATTGAGTTTAACGATGAAGGCAAAAAGCTCTTCGGCGATATTACAACAAAGTATCTTAAACAGACAATTTCAATCTGGATGGATGAGGTTATGATTTCTGCGCCGACAGTAGATGCAGCAATCACAGACGGCAAGGCTCAGATTACAGGCGATTTTGACGCAGAATCTGCAACAGCTCTTGCAAACAAAATCAACGCAGGTGCTCTTCCGTTCAAGCTTGAAACCGTAAGCTCAAGCAACATCAGCCCGACACTCGGCGAGAACTCACTTACAGCTATGGCTTATGCAGGTATTATTGCATTTGCTGTAATTTCAATTATTATGATTGTGCTTTACCGCCTTACAGGCGTTATTGCCGTTATTTCTCTTGCAGGTCAGATGGGACTTGCTATTGCGGCTGTATCTGGTTACTTCACTACAATTTCTTCATTCACAATGACGCTCCCCGGTATTGCAGGTCTTATTCTTTCAATCGGTATGGGTGTTGACTGTAACGTAATTACGGCTGAGCGTATCAAGGAAGAATTAAAGCAGGGCAGAACTCTTGACGGAGCACTCGAGCGTGGTACAAAGAATTCACTTTCTGCTATAATTGACGGTAATATGACAGTTATTATTGTATCTGTTATTCTTATGCTTGTATTCGGTCCTTCAAATATTCTCTCAATCATCTTTGGTGAGTCAACAACCGGTACAATCTACTCATTCGGTTACACACTCCTTGTTGGTGTAATTGCTAACTTTATTATGGGCGTATTCCTCAGCCGTGTAATGCTCAGAAGCATCTCGGGCTTTAAGGTATTCCGCAAAAAAGGCTTGTATGGAGGTGTGAAGAATGGCTAATGAAACCACAAAAGCTAAGGCTAATGCACAGCTTTCTGCTGAAGAGGTAAGCGAAAAGTTCAACGGCGGCAGAAAAATCATTGACTTTGCAGGCCGCAGCAAAATTTTCTTTGGCATTTCCATTGCAATTATTGTAATCGGTATCATCTGTAACTGTATCTTCGGCACTACTCTTGATATTCAGTTTTCGGGCGGCGCGTCTGTAAAGTACAGCTACACAGCAGATATTCCGGAGTCAGAGCTTACAGATTTTATCCAGACTCATACAGAGGCAAGAATTTCTACATCTTACTCAACTGATATGGTCGGTAACTCAGGCAATAATGTTGCTGTTCAGTTCTCGGGTAACAAGGCTATTGACACAAACATTCAGTCAACTCTGCTTGACGATCTCAATAAGCAGTATCCTGACGCCGGCTTTAAGATTCTCGAGTCAGGCTCTATTGACGCATCAATGGGCTTTAACTTCCTTCTTAAGTGCCTTACTGCCGTTGCGATTGCAAGCGTTCTTATGGTAATTTATGTAACACTCAGATTTAAGAAAATCGGCGGTCTTTCAGCCGGTGTTACTGCTCTTATTGCGCTCTTCCACGATGTTGCAATGATTTACTTTATGTATGTAATCTTCCGTATGCCGATTGATTCAAACTTTATTGCGGTAGTTCTTATGATTCTCGGCTATTCTCTTAACGATACAATCGTAATTTACGACCGTGTCCGTGAAGTAAGAAAAACCCTCGGCAGAAAGACAGACGCAGGCATTGTATTTAACCTCAGTGCTACAAAGTCACTCAAGAGAACTATTATTACCTCTGTAACAACTCTCTCTGCAATTATTATTGTATATGTTGTTGCACTTGTATATAATATTTCGTCAGTACAGGCTTTCGCACTTCCGATGATTATCGGTATCGTTTCAGGTTGTTATTCTTCAATCTGCATTGCAGGTCCACTCTGGGTACTCTGGCAGAGAAAGAAAAGCAGTAAGAAATAATATTTTATTTTAGTTTATTTATCAGTTCAGGGCTGCGATATGAATAATTTTCGCAGCCCTGTTTTATTACAAATTATTGTGAATTTTCAGGTAAAACTATTTTTGGGTAATGTTTGAGTATTTTGAGTATAATTATAGGAGTATTTATGAAAAAACTTTTTTCCCTTTTATTAGTATTTACATTAGCTGTTTCAACACTGCTCTGCGGATGCTCAGATAATAAGAGCACAGCCGTTAAATCTGACAAAATCAGCATAGTAGCATCAATTTTTCCTTACTATGATTTTGCAAGAAATATTGTTGAAGATAAGGCAGATGTAAAGCTTTTGCTTTCACCGGGCAACGAGCCTCACCATTATGAGCCGTCACCGTCCGACATAGTTGCTATTGAGGAATGTGATATATTTATCTATAACGGCGGAGAGAGCGACGAGTGGGTTGAAAATGTACTTGACTCGCTTGAAAACAAAAGCATTACTGTATTAAAAATGGTTGATTATGTTTCGCTGTTAAATGAAAAAAATCCTGACCATACAGACGGCGATGAGGAAGACGAGCATATCTGGACCTCAGTAAGAAACAGCGAAAGAATAGTAACTGCTATTTCAAATGCAGTTATGGATAAGGATGAAAAAAACAAATCTGATTATGAAAATAATACCGCAGAATATCTTTCAAGGCTTGAAAAGCTTGACAGTGAGTTTATTGATGCGGTTAATAATAAAAAGAGAGATACTGTTGTATTCGGCGACAGATTTCCGTTTCTGTATTTTATGACTGACTACGGCTTGAACTATGAATGTGCATTTCCCGGATGCAGCAGCGAAACCGAACCGAGCATTGAGGTTGTGACAAGACTTATTGACTATGTGAGAGATGAAAATATCCCCGTGGTGTTCCGTCTTGAAATGTCAAACGGAAAAACAGCGCAGCTGATTGCGGATGATACGGGCGCAAAGGTTCTGCGGTTTTCATCCTGTCACAATATTACAAAGGATGAGTTTAATAACGGCGAGGACTATATTTCTCTTATGGAACAAAACTGCGTTGCATTAAAGGAGGCTTTGTCTTAATGGCACTGATTGATTTTAATAAGGTAACTATCGGATATGAGGGCAGGAGCGTTATTTCTGACCTTACCTTTCAGATAAAGCCGAATGAATATGTCTGCATTGTGGGAGAGAACGGCTCCGGCAAAACTACGCTTATGAAGTGTCTGCTCGGTCTGATTCCTCCGTTGTCGGGCAAAATAGCCTTTGGCGACGGGCTTTCGCAAAATGAAATCGGCTATTTACCTCAGAAAACTGTTTTGCAAAAGGACTTTCCTGCGTCTGTAGAGGAGGTGGTATTGTCAGGCTGCCTTAATCAAAAGCATACACTGTTTTATTCAAAGGAACAGAAAAAAACAGCACAGAAAAATATGGAGCTTACCGGAATCACTCAAATACGAAAAAACTGTTTCAGAGAGCTTTCGGGCGGTCAGCAGCAGAGAGCCTTGCTTGCAAGAGCCTTGTGCGCAACGACAAAGCTATTAATTCTTGACGAGCCTGTTACGGGACTTGACCCCGTAGCTAGTACGGATATGTATAATCTTGTAAAGAATCTCAACAAAGAGGGAATTACGGTAATTATGGTTTCGCACGATATTACCGCTGCGGTAAACAACGCCACAAAAATTCTTCATCTTTCAAAGGATGATTACTTTTTCGGTAGTACGCATCAGTATCTTCATTCGGATGTTGGCAAAAGATTTCTGATTACCGATTGTCCGTGCGATGACTGTCAGCATCAGCACATTCATAATTTAGCATAAGGAGGCGGTCAGATGTTTGAAACTATTGCAGAAATGTTTTCATACGGCTTTATAGTAAGAGCCTTCATAGTCGGTACGCTTGTTTCGCTTTGCGCCGCACTTCTCGGTGTAACCCTTGTACTTAAGCGCTATTCAATGATAGGCGACGGACTCTCGCATGTCGGCTTTGGTGCGCTTGCCATAGCCGCATCATTGAATCTTGCTCCTTTGCAGGTTGCAGTTCCGGTTATAGTAGTTGCCGCATTTTTACTCCTCAGGCTTTCCGAGAAAAGCAAAATAAGGGGCGACGCCGCCATTGCCATTATTTCAAGCACTGCCCTTGCAATAGGCGTTGTGTGCGTGAGCATTTCGGGAGTTAATACCGATTTGAATTCTTATCTGTTCGGCAGTATTCTTGCTACAACAAATGCAGACGCAGTTATGTGCGCTGTACTTGCGGTTGTTGTAATTGTGATTTTCATTCTGTTTTACAATAAGATTTTCGCAGTAACCTTTGACGAAACCTTTTCAAAGGCAACGGGATTGAAAACAGGAGTATATAACACAGTAATTGCATTGCTTACTGCGCTTACAATAGTAATCGGTATGAGAATTATGGGTACTTTGCTTATTTCGGCACTGATAATTTTCCCTGCGCTGTCCTCAATGAGAGTGTGCAAAAGGTTTAAGGCTGTAATTATATGCTCGGGTGTGCTTTCGCTGATTTGTTTCTTTGTCGGAATGTATGCCTCCTACACCCTCGACACACCGACAGGCGCAAGCGTAGTAATTGTAAATGCCGTTGTTTTTGTAATCTTCCTGCTGATAGAATTTATTAATACAAAAATAAGAAAGAATAGCTGAAAGGAGATAGTTATGTGTTTTATCTGCAAGAGAATTGAAATGATAAAAAACGGCGAAAACAGGTTTTTTGTCAAGGAATTGGAAACAGGCTATGTTGTTATTGGCGACCATCAGTATTTTAAAGGCTATACACTGTTTTTATGCAAAGAGCATAAGGTTGAGCTGTTTGAGCTTGACGATACCTTCAGGCAGAAATACCTTGAAGAAATGACTTTGGTTGCAAAGGCAGTTCATACGGCGTTTGGAGCGGAAAAAATGAATTACGAATTGCTCGGCAACGGTGAAACTCACCTTCACTGGCACTTGTTTCCACGCAAAAGCGGTGATTTGGGCAATTACGGCAACTGCGGAAAAGGTCCTGTGTGGTGGTATCCGATGGAAAAAATGTACGATGATGAAAATTGCCCTGATGATACACAACTTGAAAATATGAAAGAAAAGCTGCTTAAAGAACTTGACAGATTAATGTCTTAAATCACAAAATATTCTCAATTTCAACAAGCTCACTGTCCTTTATGGAGGTGAGCTGTTTTTTTATGCCTGCGCTCTGAGCAAGGTAATCTTCGCTGTTGCTTGTTGCGACATATGAACGCATTGCAGACAGATTTACGCTGATTTCATCTACATAATCGTGAATAAGCAGAATGTCAAAAATACAGAGATTTTTCTCCCATTTTTCCTCGGCTTTTGCAAGAATTTCCTTTGCGCCGTCGTAGTTTTTATTTTCAACAAGGCTGTCGGCAGTTAATATTTCTTCGTTCAATTCATCAATTTTGCACGATACATAAAGCATCTCAAATGCTCCGACTGTTACGGCTAAAATCAAAAAAGCTATCGCTATATAAATTCTTTTCATATTACTTTTCCTTTGTTATGATTTTATAATTTCCTGCGCCGTCAAGAGTCATAATAAAAATATCCTCCATACTTACCTTTTCGCTATATAGAATTTTATCAACAGTCTGCCTGTTGCTTTTGCAGAGTCTTAATGAATTGTCAAGCAGCTGTCCGTCGCTTATTACAACCGTTTCAAGCTTAGTGTCGGGAACGGTAATATCGAGGTTTTCAAGCGTAACCGTTCGCTTTTCGGGCTTTTGCAGAACGCTGATTTTTCCGTTTGTTTCTACAATGCAATACTGCACTTCGTCAAGCGAAAATATATCCTGCTGTCTTAGCTGAACACATAAATCCTCGGTTGACATACGCAGGCGTTTCAATTCGTTCTGCATCAGCTTGCCGTCCTCAATGACGGTAATCGGCGAGCCGCAGATAAGTCCTCTAAATTTACGGCTCTTGAGCATAATTATACTTGCGATTATCTCGCAGGCTATCAGCACAAGCACGGGTACAATTCCCGACAGCAAGGGCTGAGAGGTATTTGACATCGGTATGGCGGCAATGTCGGAAACTATAAGGGTTACGACAAGCTCGCTCGGCTGTAAATCGCTTATCTGCCGCTTGCCCATAAGGCGGATTGCGAGAATTACAAATGCGTACAAAAGCAGAGTTCTGATAATTGAAATAATCATTTTATCACCGTTAATAATGTTTGCTTTATCCGGTATTTTATTCAAATTGCGGAATATTTGAGAATAGTCTGTAAAATCTAAATATTGGTGATAGAATGTATAATTCATTAAAAGAAAATCTCTCTTTTCTTAAATCGGCATTTGCAGGCTCAGCCGATTTTACGGTGAGGGATATGATACTCAATTCCGACAGTAATACGACCGCCGCCGTCATTACCTTTGAGGGAATGTGCAGTAAGGAGGTTATTGCGCTTTCAATAATCAATCCAATTCTTGACTTTGACTTTAAAAGCAGCGACGGGGCGCAGATTCTTGATGAAATCCGCCTTTCTGTGCTTTCCGCAAGCGAGATAGTCGAGTTTGAGAGCTTTGACGAGGCGATAATGTTTTCTACCTCGGGCTTTGCCCTGGTTGCAGTTGACGGCTGTAATAAAATGCTTGCAATCGGTGTGCAGGGGTTTTCTTTCAGAGGAGTGAGTGAGCCTGAAAGCGAGGTAGTACAGCGTGGCTCAAAGGAGGGTTTTACCGAGCCGCTGAGAATTAATATGACATTAATCAGGCGAAGAATTAAAAGTCCCGACCTTGTTTTTGAAACTGCAACGGTAGGCAAAACCTCGAAAACCCAGCTTTGCATCTGCTATCTGCAAAACTGTGTTTCAAAGGTAATCCTTGATAAAATCAGAAAAAGACTCAGTTCGAGCGACCTTGAAATGGTGCTTGCCTCGGGGTATCTTTCGGAATATCTTGAGGATAAGGGTGCTAAGTCGATATTTTCGGGAGTGGGAATATCCGAACGCCCTGACACTGTCTGCGGAAAGCTTATGGAGGGCAGGGTTGCCGTTCTTGTTGATGGTACGCCGGCGGCGATTATAATTCCTCACATTTTTGTGGAGGAATTTCAGAGCATTGACGATTACTCAAACCGCCCGTATTACGCAACATTTATCAGAATTTTAAAGTACATTTCATTTTTTATTGCAATTTTTCTGCCGGGGATATATACTGCCTTTGCGCAGTTTCATCCCGAGTATTTCCCGAAAGGCTTGCTTGTAAAGGCTTCAGCTGCGCTTGCAGATACCCCTCTGCCTGTTGCGCTTGAGGTGCTGATAATTATGTTCGTGTATGAAATTATGCGTGAGGCAGGCTTGCGGATACCAAAGCCGCTCGGTCACGCCGTCAGCATTGTTGGTGCTCTTGTTATAGGCGAAAGCGCAGTAAATGCAGGCTTTATCGCCTCGTCAACTCTTATGATAGTTGCCGTTGCGGCAATCAGCAGCTATGTAACCTCTTCGCTCTATGCGCCGATAACAGTGCTGAGATTTGCATTTGTGGCTGTGGGCGGAATTTTCGGAATGTGGGGAATTGTGCTTGTGAGCTGTTTTGTGCTTGCAAATGTATGCGCAAAAACCTCTGTGGGAGTGCCGTATATGTCGTCGCTGTCGCCGTTTTCTATAAAAAGAATGAGAGATGTTTTTGTAAGAGCAGACTGGAAAACTCTTTCTCGGCACACAATAAGGGTGCAAAGGTTCTCTCAGACAAAGGAGAGTGACTCTGATGAAGGGTAAAATTACCCAGGTATATGCAGGACTGTTTGCAGGCTTGATTTTTGTTTTTCTGGGGAGTAAATATAATCATCTCGGCAGACTGCCTTTGTGGGCGGTCTGCCTTGAAATCCTGATAATGATTTCTGCGCTTGCAATCCTCCTTCTGCCCTCGTATTTACTTCACAAGTCAACAGGCTGTGATGCGTCCGATATATTCATCGGCAAAGCGTCTGTCGGAAAAATCGTTTTTTCCTCGCTTTATTGCATCCTGTTTGTATTTGCCTGTGTAAGATTTATTTCCCTGTATGCAGATATTCTTATTACAGCCTTAAACCCTGACGCAAACAAATTTGTTTTTGCGGCGGGAATACTGCTTGTGTGCGCTTATTCAGCGTATAAGGGCGTATTTACAGCCACAAGGAGCGCATTACTCTGCGCTGTTGTAACTGCGCTTTTTGTTATAATATTTCTGCTGGGTAATATTTCCGATATAGAAATAAGTAATCTTTACAGAAGTAACAGTACAGATGATTTTTTTGTCGGCGCTTTTTCGCTTTTGCCCGTTTGTATTCTGCCCGTTATTTTTTCTGTAATATCGGGCAGCTTCAGTCACAAAAAAAGCGCATTTTTCGGTTTTTTAATAACCGCACTTGTGAGCGCCGGTTTGTTAGTATTTTTTATGAACACTGTTCTTGCAGATTATGCAGACGGCAGAGAATTTCCGTATTTCATTCTTGCTAAAAATGCCTCGTTCGGGCAGATGACAAGCTTTGATTTTTTGTATATGATATGTATTTCGCTTTGCGTTTTTGTTGTGGGAGCAATTCTGCTGTGCTGTATCAATGAAATTACGGGAGTGCAGAAAAGAGGGAAAAACACCGCTGTTTTTACCCTGCTGATTTTTGTGCTGTATATATGTACCGAGGTTTTTCCAAAAGCCAAGGAGCTTGTGCAGAATGATATTATATTTGCGGTGATGTGTGCGGTATATTCCTTGATTATGCCGATATATGCGTACTTTAAGCTAAAAGGGGGCATTAAGAATGTTTAAAAAGGCAATTCTGCTTTTGCTTTCAGCGTGGAGTATTTTTTTATGCGGCTGTGATAACAGCAAGAGAATTGATAAGGCACTTATTGTTGAATGTATAGTTGTTGATGAAAATGAGTATTCGTTTATTTACCTTGCCGAAGAGGACAGGAGCGATTCGGTGAAAATCAGGGCAGAAAGCCTTGAAAAAGCACTTAATACCTTAAAGAACGAGCGCAAGCCCGAGGTTGTGCTTTCAAAGCTTGAGCTTATCGCTTTTTCAGAAAATTCAGCCAGTGATAAATTTTACAGTACCCTGAAGTATGTCAGGTGTAATTATTCGGTATCGCCGTCGGTATATACCGCTGTTTGCAGTGACGAAGTTATAAAATTGCTTGACAAGCCGGTTACGCTCGAAAAATGCACCGAGCAGATAATGCTTTTAGAGAAAAAAGATGCAGACATTTCCTCAACCCTCCTGAAAATGAACAATAACCTCGGCAAATCAAAGAAATCCCTGCTATATTTTCCACATATTAGCAGTAATGACGGAATTACGGGTGAAAAATTTGAAATTATGATAAAAAAATGAAAAATAATTCATAAAAAGACTTTATCCTTTGAGCATTTTGTTGTATAATAAATGATGTATAGAATGGAAAGACCGTATAATATGACTGAGCTTTAATTGATATAAGGTCTTTTTTGAGCATATATTTTTATTATTGATTGGCGGTGGATTTATGGCTGGTGATTTTTCGGTTGCACTTTCAAAAATGGTTGAGGATTTAAATTTGCAAAAGGTTTATATTTCAGAAAATTTTGACGAAATCAAGATTTCAACCTTCGAGGTAAACCGTCCGGGACTTGAGCTTACGGGTTACTTCGACTTCTTCGACAGTAGCCGGCTTCTTCTTTTCGGTACAACAGAGTTTTCGTATCTCTCTCGCTTTGGCTCAGAGGCTCAAAAAATGGTTATCGACTCAATACTGAGCTTCGGACCTCCTGCGATTATTATTTCAAGAAATATAGAGCCGCCTATCGCAATGATGGAGAGCGCAAAAACACACAAGGTTACAATTCTGCGTTCGGATGAATCAACCTCAGAGGTTACGGCGGCGCTTTTCCAGTACCTCAATAGAGAGCTTGCGCCCAGAATTACAAGGCATGGAGTGCTTGTTGAGGTTTACGGCGAGGGCTGTCTGTTGCTCGGCGACAGCGGTGTGGGTAAGAGTGAAACCGCCATTGAGCTTATCAAGCGAGGACACCGTCTTGTGGCTGACGACGCTGTTGAAATCCGCAAAACCTCCACTCATACGCTTATGGGACAGTCGCCTGAAAATATCCGACATTTTATTGAACTGAGAGGCATCGGCATTATCAATGCAAGACAGCTTTTCGGTATGGGAGCTGTAAAGCTCGGCGAAAAAATAGATATGGTTATTAACCTTGAAATCTGGGACAACACCAAGGTTTACGACAGAATGGGACTTGACAATCAGTATATGGACATTCTCGGCGTTGAAGTGCCGACTCTTACCATTCCTGTAAAGCCCGGCAGAAACCTTGCCGTAATCATTGAGGTTGCCGCAATGAATAACCGTCAGAAAAAGCTCGGCTACAATGCCGCACAGGAGCTTCTCAGCGCACTTGGTATGGACTTTGATATGTCGCAGACAGAGAAAATAATTGTTGATAAATGGGAGTAAATCAAGAGGTGAGCCGATGAAACTAATCGCAGATATGCACACGCATACAATCGCATCCACACACGCATATGCCACAATAACAGAGATGGCGCAGGAGGCGTCCGACCTCAGTCTTTTTGCCATTGCAATTACCGACCACGCAAGGACTATGCCCGGCGCACCCGGACCGTTTTACTTTGAGTCGCTTTGTATCCTGCCGCCATACATAAAGGGTGTGAGGGTACTGCACGGAATTGAAGCAAACATCTGCGATTATAGCGGAAGCCTTGATGTTGAGCCTGAATTACAGAATAATCTTGAATGGATAGTAGCGTCTTTTCATACCCTTACTATTGAGGGCGAGGCGACTGTTGAAAAATGTACGCAGGCTTATCTCGGACTTGCAAAAAATCCGAATGTAAATGTCATCGGTCACAGCGGCAGCGAATACTTTAAATACGATTATGAAAAAGTCATTCCCGAGCTTGCAAAAGAGGGAAAATTAATTGAAATCAACGATTCCGCTTTCAGATACAAAAAGAGCTGTGCCTCAAACTGTGTTCAGATTGCAAAGTTATGCAAAAAATACAGGGCGAGAATTTGTGTAGATACCGATTCTCACTATACCCACACTCTCGGCAGAGGTACTCAGACGCTTAAAATGCTTGAGGAGATAGACTTTCCGCAGGAGCTTATTGTGAATGCGTCCGAAGAAAATCTGAAGGCATACTTCAAAGAGAAAAATATTTATTATTAATCGGAGAGATTTGATGAGTAACATTGAAAAGATATACAGGCTTGCAACCGAGCTTGGCTGTGAAACAAGGCTTAACGAGCCTATGAAAAATCACACAAGCTTTAAAATCGGCGGCAGTGCGCCTGTTTACATAAAGGTGGGCAATCTCAGCAGACTCGGCACTGTCATAAGAGAATGCAGGCTTACCGATACTAAATTCTTTTTGCTTGGCAACGGCAGTAATATCCTTGTTGACGACAAAGGAATGGACTGCGTTGTTATAAAGCTTGAGGATGATTTCAGAGAAATTTTTATGCCTGACAGTGAAACCGTGTACTGCGGAGCAGGCGCAACCCTTGCGTCCCTTTGTAAATTTGCACTGAATAACGGACTTACAGGTCTTGAATTTGCCTGGGGCATTCCCGGCACTGTAGGCGGCGCCGTATTTATGAACGCAGGCGCTTACGGCGGCGAAATGCGTGATGTTGTGGTATCTGTAAATCATATTACAGCAGACGGCACTATCGGCAGAATTGACAAGGACGACCTCGACTTCGGCTACCGCACAAGCGCATACCGCAAAAACGGCTTTGTTATTACAGGCGTTACTTTAAAGCTGAAAAGCGACAATCCCGAGCAAATCCGTCACAGAATGGACGATTTTATGAGCAGAAGGGTTGAAAAGCAGCCGCTTGATTTTCCGAGCGCAGGCAGTGTGTTCAAGCGACCGCAGGGCAATTTTGCAGGAGCGTTGATTGAACAGTGCGGTTTTAAGGGCAGGGGAGTCGGCGGTGCCGAGGTGTCGGAGAAACACGCAGGCTTTATTATAAATAAGGGCAATGCAACGGCTAAGGATGTAAAAGAGCTTATTTCACAGATTCAGACTACTGTAAAAAGTGAAACAGGCTACGACCTTGAATGTGAGCTTATAATGCTGTAAAAGAAATATTTATCGGTGTAACAGGGGAAGTTTGTTTTATGGAATTTGTAATTATTTCAGGTATGTCGGGCGCAGGAAAAACAAGCGCACTCCATATTATGGAGGATATCGGCTATTACTGCGTTGACAATATACCTGCCTCGCTTTTGCAGACCTTGTACAAGCTTTGCAAGGACTCAACCGACAACGCAATGAAAAGAGTTGCAGTTGTTGTTGATGTAAGAGGCAACGGAGATTACAAGGCAATGTATAATGACCTTGAAGACTTTAAAAAGAATAACGAGGGTGTAAAAATCCTTTATATTGACGCAAAGGTTGACAGCCTGATTGTGAGATATAAGGAAACACGCAGAAGACATCCGCTTACCGAAAGGCTGAGGGACGGCTCTGTTGCCGCCGCCGTCAGGGAGGAGCAAAGACTGCTTGTGCCTGTTAAAAACCTTGCGGATTACGGCATAGACACAACCTTTATGTCAATAAAGCAGCTCAGAGAGCGCATTATTTCAATGTTCCTTGAAAAAAGCTCAAACAGCATTGTGCTTACCTTTATGTCTTTCGGCTTTAAGTACGGTATTCCGCTTGAGTCGGATATAATTATTGATGTACGCTGTCTGCCTAACCCTTTTTATATAGCGGAGCTTAAGGAACACACAGGTCTTGAAAAGTGTGTTCAGGAATATGTGCTTGACAGCGAGGAAACACAGGGCTTTGTAAAAAGACTTATTGATTTGCTCGATTTTTCTCTGCCTTTATATCTCAAGGAGGGCAAAAGCGAGCTTGTAGTCGGCATCGGCTGCACAGGCGGTAAGCACCGCAGCGTTACCATTGCAGGTCTGCTTGATAAATATTTTATGGAAAAAGGCTACAAGTGCATCGTTCAGCACAGAGATGTAAAAAAATAACGGGGTGAAAATTGTGTCGTTTTCCTCACAGGTAAAAAAGGAGCTTTGCTCTGTTAATGCAATAGATACCGAGCAGAAGAAAGCAGAGCTGTACGGTTTGCTTATTTTTTCAAAGTCCTTTAGAAAAGACAAAATGGTTATAACGACCGAGCACAGCGAGGTTTCCAAAAGGGCAACCGCATTTCTTGAAGAGCTGTATATGCCCATTATCGAAAAGGAAACAGCCCTGCGTGTAAGGACTACAGAGCATCACCTTTCAAAAATTTCACTTATAAATCCAGATGACTGCGCAAGGATTTTTGACGATTACGGTCATCACGGTACAGATATATCGCTCAGAGTAAACAGGGCAAATATCAGCAGCGACGAGCTGGTTGCCGCATTTTTGCGTGGTGCGTTCGAGGGCTGCGGTTCGGTGTCAGACCCTATGAAAAGCTATCACGCAGAATTTTGTGTTCCGCACAAAAATCTTTCCGTCGATTTGTGCAAAATTCTTTCGGAAATTTCGGAATGTGATTTTACTCCCAAAACAGTTGTGCGCAACGGCAGCTATGTAGTTTACTTTAAGGGCAGCGAACAGATTTGCGATTTGCTTACATATATCGGCGCAACCAACTGCGCTATGGAGATTATGGGCACTAAGGCTGTAAAGCAGGTGCGAAATAACATAAACAGGCGGATAAACAGCGAGGTTGCAAACATAACAAAAATTGCGTCTGCGTCGGCAAGGCAGCTTTCGGCAATCAAAAAAATCAAGGATAAAAGAGGCATAGAAGCCTTACCCGATGATTTAAGAGAAATTGCGTTGCTAAGGCTCGAAAATCCCGAAATGTCCCTCAGGGATCTGGGGCAGAACCTTTCAACTCCGATAAGCCGCAGCGGCGCAAACCACAGAATGAACAGATTACTTGAATATGCAGAGGAGCTTTAGCAATGGATAAAGAATTAACCTTTGAACAAGCAGACAGCAGGCTTGACGAGGCTGTGGCTAAGCTTGAAAATTCACAGCTTTCTCTCAGGGAAAGCGTAGAATGTTATACCGAGGCCTGCGAGCTGCTTGGCTTTTGTATGCAGGAGCTTTCACAGAGTAAGGGCAAAATAGAGGATATCAATACAAAGCTTAATAATATTTGTAATACAGACGGTGAAAACAATGACTGATTATATAGAAATAACAGAAAAGGCTCTTAATGATTTTTTGCCTGACCTTAATTGCAGGGAAAGAGAGCTTATTGAGTCAATGAAATACAGCCTTGAGGCAGGCGGAAAAAGGGTAAGACCTAACCTTGTGCTAAGCTTTAACGAGCTTTGCGGCGGAAGGGCAGAGTCGGCAGTACCCTTTGCGTGTGCGGTTGAGATGATACACACATATTCCTTGATTCACGATGATCTGCCCTGTATGGACAACGACGATATGCGCAGAGGAAAGCCCTCTAACCACAAGGTTTACGGAGAAGATATAGCTCTGCTTGCAGGCGACGCTTTACAGTCGCTTGCTTTTGAGATTATGACAAGCGAAAAGGCAGTTACCCTCAGCTCTGCAAGTGCCTGCTGTAAGGCTGTAAATACCCTTACCGCATACTGCGGAGCAAAAGGTATGGTCGGTGGACAGGTTATTGACCTTATCAGCGAAAACAAATCTGCACCGATTGAGGTGCTCAGAGAGATGGATTACAAAAAAACCGCTTGCCTTATAAAAGCCGCCTGCGAGCTTGGCTGTATTTCTGCAAATGCAGACGAAAAGCTTATAAAAGCGGCGTCAGAGTACGGCGAGTGCATCGGAATTGCATTTCAGATTCAGGACGATATTTTAGATGTTACCTCTACAGACGAGGAACTTGGCAAGCCTGTGGGAAGCGACAGCGAAAACGCAAAATCAACCTATGTGTCGCTGCTTGGAATTGAGAGGTGCAGAGAGCTTGTTGCAGAGCTTACACAAAAGGCTAAAGCTGCGCTTTCTGTATTTGACGGCGATACAAAGGCATTGTGCGACTTTGCAGATTACCTTGCAGGGCGCACCAAATAAATATTATGCAAAACTTTATGGATAAGGAGGGAGAAAATGGGTGACTATGAGCTGTTGCCAAAGATTAAATCGCCGGCAGATGTTAAAAAGCTTGATGAGAAGGATTTGGATAAGCTATGCATTGAAATACGGGAAAAACTGATTGAAACCGTATCACTCAACGGCGGTCACCTTTCTCCGAATCTGGGCGTTGTGGAGCTTACGGTAGCACTCCACAGAACCTTTAATTTCCCAAAGGACAGCATTGTGTGGGATGTGGGACATCAGAGCTATACCCACAAGCTGCTGACCGGAAGATATGAGGAATTTTCCACTCTGCGGCAGAAGGGCGGAATTTCGGGATTTCCGAAACGCAGTGAAAGCAGGTACGATGATTTTAATACGGGACACAGCAGCACCTCAATTTCAGCCGCCTACGGCATTGCAAGGGCAAAGCTGCTCAGCGGAGATCAGAGCCATACCATTGCAGTAATAGGCGACGGCTCTTTTACAGGCGGTCTTGCCTTTGAGGCAATGAACAACGCAGGCAGATTCAAAAAGAATTTTATAGTAATTCTGAATGACAATAAAATGTCAATTTCCAAAAATGTCGGCGCATTTCCGAGGTACCTCACTACGGTAAGAATACAGCCGTGGTACATCAGGGTTAAGAAAAATACCGAAAAGGTGCTTTCAAAAATTCCGCTTTTAGGCAGACCGATAAGTGCGTTTTTAAGAAGAAGTAAGTCAAAAATCAAAAACCTTGTATATAAAAATACGCTTTTCGATTGCTTTGGATTTACATATATCGGACCGATTGACGGACACGATATACCCGAGCTTGAAAATGCGCTTTCAGCGGCTAAAAAAATCAATTCGCCCGTACTTTTGCATGTGGTTACAAAAAAGGGCAAGGGATATCTGCCGGCTGAAGAAAATCCCGGCACATTCCACGGAATAGGCAAGTTTGACATTGATTCGGGCGAGCCAATTTCCTCTCACAAGGGCTTTTCCGCCGAGTTTGGCGGCGCAATGTGCGAGCTTGCGCAAAAGGATAAAAAGATTTGCGCCATCACCGCCGCAATGGCTAAGGGCACTGGACTTGAAAAATTCTCGGATGCTTATAAGGAGAGATTTTTTGATGTCGGTATTGCAGAGGAACACGCCGTTACCTTTGCATGCGGACTTGCCGCAAAGGGTATGCGCCCTGTGTTTGCCGTGTATTCAACATTTTTGCAGAGGTCCTATGACCAGATAATCCACGATGCCGCTATGAGCGGACTGCACATTGTGCTTGCTATTGACAGGGCAGGAATTGTCGGTGATGACGGCGAAACGCATCAGGGCGTGTTTGATGTATCTATGCTTAACTCAATACCGAATGTCACGATTTTTTCTCCGACCTATTTTGACGGACTTAAAAATGCACTTAATTCTGCAATTTATGTATGCAATAATGTAGCGGCTGTGAGATACCCCCGTGGCGGCGAGCTTTATAGGCCGTCAGATTTCGGCGGGGAAAGCATTACCTACGATGTTTACGGCAATAAGGACTGCGGCAAGCTGATTATAACCTACGGAAGACTGTTTTCCTATGCGTGTAAGGCAAAGGAAATTCTTGCCGAAAAAGGGGTTGAGGTTTGTATTTTAAAGCTTTGTAAAATCAAGCCGATTGATACCTCTGCCTTCGATTTTGCAACAGGCTTTAGTACGGTATGGTTTTTCGAGGAGGGAATCAAGACGGGCAGTGTAGCCAGAAACTTCGGCGACGCTCTTCTTGCAAGGCAGTTTTCGGGCTGTTACCATATAAAAACCATAGGCGATAAATTTGTTAAGCAGATGTCGGTAAACGAGGCTCTGCATATGCTCAGGCTTGACTCTGAGGGTATGGCAGATGTAGTTTTGGAGGATCTCGACAGGATTGGAAACAGATAATGAAAAAAAGACTTGATATACTTGTATATGAAAAAGGATTTACAGACAGCCGTGAAAAGGCAAAGGCTGTTATTATGGCTGGTCAGGTTTATGTTGATAACCAGAAGGCTGACAAATGCGGTCAGAGCTACGAAGAAAACTGCAAGATTGAGGTTCGTGGCGCAG
The DNA here is from genome assembly GCA_051880895.1 of Ruminococcus sp. Taxonomy (GTDB): domain Bacteria; phylum Bacillota; class Clostridia; order Oscillospirales; family Acutalibacteraceae; genus Ruminococcoides. The sequence goes on from JBJEOV010000029.1 coordinate 32,185, forward strand.
CTCTGAAATATGTCAGCCGTGGCGGATTAAAGCTTGAAAAGGCTATAAATAACTTTGATTTTGATTTGAACGGCAAAATCACAATGGACATCGGTGCGTCAACAGGCGGTTTTACCGACTGTATGCTGCAAAACGGTGCAAAAAAGGTGTATTCCATTGATGTCGGCTACGGTCAGCTTGCGTGGAAATTAAGAAATGACGAGCGTGTTGTAAACCTTGAACGCACAAATATGAGAAAGGTAACAAGGGAGCAGGTGCCCGATGAAATCGACTTTTTCTCGGTTGATGTTTCCTTTATCTCACTAAAGCTTATTCTTCCCGTTGCAAGACAGCTTATGGCACAAAACGCTCAAGCTGTGTGCCTGATTAAGCCTCAGTTTGAGGCAGGCAGGGAAAAGGTAGGCAAAAAGGGCGTTGTGCGGGATCCGTCAGTGCATATTGAGGTTGTAAGGGATATTTACAACTTCTGCCTTGAAAACGGCTTTGATGTTCTCAATCTCGATTATTCCCCCATAAAAGGACCTGAGGGAAACATCGAGTATCTTATTCATCTGAGAAAAAGCGACGAACCAAAGTCATATACGGATATTACTCCCGAGGAGCTTGTAAAAAGCTCACACAGTCAGCTCGACAAATAAGCTGTCGGAAAGGAAGGACAGTTATGAAAATAGCTGTAGTGGTTAATCTCAGCAAGGCAAAAGCAATTTCCTGCGCAAAGGAGATTGCAATACTTTTTCTCGGAGAAAACGCCGAGGTTGTTATGCTCAGCGAGTGCAGACCTTTTTACAAGGGAATAAATATAAGCTATGTCGATACTATTGACGAGCTTTTTTCAATGTGTGACGCTGCTGTAACTGCGGGCGGTGACGGCACTATAATTCACGCTGCAAAGTATGCGGCGGTTAATAATGTACCGCTCATCGGCGTAAATGTAGGCAGACTCGGCTTTGCCGCCGACCTTGAGCCTGACGATATAGGCAGACTGAAAAAGCTTGTCAGCGGAGAATACACAACGGAAAAGCGGATACTGCTTGATGTTGAGGTTAATAAGGGCAATAAAACCAATCATTACCTCGCCGTAAATGACGCAGTTATTGCCAGAGGTCAGCTTTCAAAGATAATAGACATTAACCTTTATCTTGATGACGAGTGGATTGCAAAATACAGGGCAGACGGCTTACTTTTTGCAACCCCCACAGGCTCTACTGCATATTCGCTTTCCGCTGGAGGACCTGTTGTTGCGCCGCAGGCTGACTGCATAATCGCAACGCCTGTCTGTCCTCACTCACTTCATTCCCGTTCCGTTCTCTTTGAGGGCGGCGCAAGCCTTGCAGTCACAGTGCAGATTCCTGCCGACTGCTGCTGCCTGCTCACCGTTGACGGCGAAAAGAATGTGGATATTCTTTCGGAGGATACAGTGAAAATCAGAAAGTCAGAGCTTTGTCTTGAGCTTATTTCGCTGAGAAAGCGCAACTTCTTCAAATTGCTTAACGAAAAGCTGAAAGAGAGGGAAATGTAATGAAATCGGGCAGACACGCAAGAATACTTGAGCTTATTTCAGAACAGTCAATAGAAACTCAGGATGATCTTCTCAACTGCCTCAGGCGTGACGGCTACAAGGCAACACAGGCGACTATTTCAAGAGATATAAAGGATCTCCGCCTTGTAAAAGCACTCGGCGCAGACGGAAAATACCGCTATATGTCGCCTGCTAAAAATGACAATGAAAGAAAATCAAGCCTTAAATCAATGTTTTCCACCGCCGTTAATTCCATTGATACGGCGCAGAACATTGTGGTAATAAGAACTATGACGGGTATGGCGCAGGCGGTATGCACCTCTCTTGACGCACTTGAGCATACGGAAATTGTGGGAACTATTGCAGGAGATGATACTATATTTGTAGCCTGCCGTACCGTAAAGGACGCAGAAAATCTTACCGAGGAGCTTTTACAACTGCCGTAAAAGCCGCTCTGAACAGGGATGATGTTATATGCTTACAACTTTATATATAGAAAATATAGCAGTTATCGAGAAAACCTCCATTGATTTCTCACAGGGGCTTAATGTTCTCACAGGTGAAACCGGTGCAGGTAAAAGTATTATTATAGATTCAATCAATGCAATTATGGGACAGCGCACATCAAAGGAGCTTGTGCGCACAGGAGCAAAAACTGCGCTTGTTACCGCTCAGTTTGACGATGTGAACGATACCGTCAAGGCAAAGCTTTCAGAGCTTGGTTACGATAACGAGGATGACGATACCCTGATTTTACAGCGCACAATTTCATCAACGGGAAAAAGCAGCTGTAAAATCAACGCAAGACCTGCAAGCGTATCCGTTTTAAAGGAAATTGCTAAAAATCTCATCAATATTCACGGTCAGCACGAAAGCTACGAGCTTTTTTCTCCCGACACCCATATTGACTACATCGACAGCTTTGGCGAGCTTGACAAGGAGCTTGAGGATTACAGAGAAAAATACAAAAAGTACAAGGCTCTTAAAAAACAGCTCAGCGAGGCAAATTCTGACGAATCGGCAAGACTGCACGAAATTGATTTGCTCACCTACCAGACAACCGAGCTTTTCAACGCTGATGTTCAGCCTGATGAAACCGAACAGCTTGAAAACGAGCGCATTATTCTGATGAATTCCGAAAAGATTTTTACCCTGCTCAATGACGCAAAGGAATTGCTTGACGGTGACGAGCGCACACAGGGCGGAATTGAGGCTGTGGAAACTGCTATGAATTATATTCAGAGGGCGTCGTCCTTAAACGCCGAGTATGAAAGCATTTCCGAGAGCATAACAGATATTTACTATAATCTGAGAGATTGCATTGAGTCAATTTCCGATGCGGCGGAGTCTGTTGAGAGCGATCCGCAAAGGCTTGAGGAGATTGAAGAAAGACTTGACCTTTTAAACCGCCTTACGAGAAAGTACGGCTGTGAATGTAACGAGCTGCCCTCGCTTGCAGAGAAAATGCAGGCAAGGCTTGAGGAGCTTTTAAACTACGATAAAAACCGGGATCAGCTTGAGGCTGACTATAAAATAGCCGAAAATGAAGTGCGCAAGTCTGCGCAAAAGCTAAGTGAAATCCGTAAAAAGACAGCAAAGGTATTTTCCGAGCGTGTGCGTGAGGAAATGAGCTTTTTAAATATGCCGAATGTGCAGATAGTAACTCAGTTTGAGGATACTGATTTTTACGAAAAGGGTACGGATAAGGTGGAATTTTTAATTTCCGCCAACCCCGGTGAACCGCCAAGACCGGTGGCAAAGATTGCCTCGGGCGGCGAGCTTTCAAGAATGATGCTTGCGATTAAAACCGTACTTGCAAGCACAGACGATATTGATACCCTGATTTTTGACGAGGTTGACACGGGAATTTCCGGCTCAGCCACTCAGAAGGTCGGACTGAAGCTAAGAGAGGTTTCAAGGAGCAGTCAGGTGCTTTGCGTAACTCATCAGGCACAGCTTGCAGCCCTTGCAGACGCACACTATCTTATCAGCAAGCAGGTTGAGGACGGCAGAACCTTTACGCAGGTCAGACTTCTTGATTTTGACGGCAGAAAGCAGGAGCTTGCAAGAATTATCGGCGGAGTAAGCATAACAGACGCCGCACTTGCACACGCCGAGGCTATGCTCAAAGAGGCTGAAACACTCTGAACAAGGCTGATATTTAAGGGGAAATGGCATTTTGAAGAATTGGATAGTATCCGAAATTGATAAAAACAAGGCTAAAAAAATACAAACCGAATACGGCTTACCTCCCATACTTGCAATGCTGTTCCAGATAAGGGGAATAACAGAGAGGCAGGAAATAGAGGATTTTTTGCAGAATGACAGCGTAATTGCCTCACCCTTTGAAATAAAGGATATGAAAAAGGGTGCAGACAGGATTTTGTCTGCAATAGATAACTACGAGCTTATCTGTGTTTACGGAGATTATGACGCAGACGGAGTCACCTCTACCGCTCTGCTTTATTCGTACCTACAGACCGCAGAGGCAAATGTAATGTACTACATACCCTCAAGAGAAAACGAGGGCTACGGAATGAACAGAAATGCTGTTGACATTCTCGCCGAAAAGGGTGTAAGGCTTATTGTTACTGTTGATAACGGAATTGCCGCAGTTGACGAGGTGGATTATGCAAATTCTCTGGGAATTGATACGGTGATTACCGACCACCATCAGCCGACAGGCAAGCTGCCCAACGCCGTTGCGGTAATTGATATGCACAGGCAGGACTGCCCGAGCAGATACAAAATGCTTTCGGGCGTCGGCGTTGCTTTTAAGCTGGTTATGGCTCTCGAGGGCGAAAACTGCGATGTATCGTCCCTGCTTGACAACTACTCTGACCTGCTCTGCATAGGAACAGTCGGAGATATTGTGGAATTGAAAAGTGAAAACAGAGTGTTTGTCAAGCGTGGACTTAAAAATATTCAGGAAAGCGACAGGGTGGGAATCAACGCTCTTATTCAGACCGCAGGAATTGCAGGCAAGAGGATTTCTTCGGGCAATGTTTCGTTTACCCTTGTTCCACGAATAAACGCCGTCGGCAGGCTCGGTTTTTCGGGAAAATCGGTTTCACTTTTGCTTACCGAGGACGAAAACGAGGCTATGGAAATTGCAAAACAGCTTAATGACGATAACACGGAGCGCAAGGAGCTTGAGCAGAAAATTCTGCTGAAAATCGATGATATGGTTAAGGAAAGACCTGAAATCGTGCGTGACAGGGTGCTTGTGCTTGACGGCGAGGGTTGGCATCAGGGAGTAATAGGAATTGTGGCGGCAAAGATTAAGGAATACTACGGAAAGCCAACTATAATTATTTCCCGTGACGGAGTAGAGGCAAAGGGCTCAGGCAGAAGTGTTGAGGGATTTTCTCTCTGCGACGCTGTTTTTGCCTGTTCGGATTTACTCTTACATTGCGGCGGACACCCGATGGCGGCAGGACTTTCACTTAAAAGCGAAAACATAGAATTATTCCGCAAAAGAATTAATGAATACGCATTAAAGCAAAGCAATATGCCGTTCAACGCCTGCAATATTGACTGCAAAATAAATCCTGCATTGCTCAATGTAGAGCTTATAGAGCCGCTTTCGTACCTTGAGCCGTACGGAGCAGGGAATCCTACGCCGTTGTTCGGACTTTACAAAATGACTCTTGCACAGGTTACTCCGCTTTCACAGAATAAGCATTTAAGATTGCAGCTCAGACGGAATAATGCAAGCGTAACGGTAATGAAGTTCTTTACTACTCAGCAGGAATTTCCTTATGAAATCGGCGACATTCTTGACCTTGCGGTTACTCTTGATATAAACGAATTTAACGGACAGAGAAATGTATCGGTAATCGCAAAGGACATCAAGCCGTCTGCACTCAACACAGAGGAGTTTTTGCAGAGTCAGAGAAATTACGAGGATTTCAGGCTCGGCTTAACGCTTACAAAATCACAGCTTTCTGACCTTTTGCCGAGTCGTGATGACTTTGCCGCACTGTATGTATTCCTCAGAAAAGCAGGCGGCTACGCTTATCCGATTGAAACGCTCGTGCATAAGCTTGACTATAAATTATCAATAGGCAAAATCAGAATAATACTTGACGCAATGAGCGAGCTGTCGCTTGTTGCGGTAAGCGAGGGGGTAAACAGCGCACAGATAAGGGTTTCTCAGGTGTCGCAGAAGGTTGACCTTAATTCAGCTGAAACGGTTATAAAATTGAGGGGGATGCAGTAATGAGTAAATTTTCAGGAATAGCACACTATCAGGATTTTAATGAGCTTATTAAATTGCTTGACCAGTCAAACAGCACATATGACATTGATAAGATTACCAGGGCATATAAGTTTGCCGAAAAGGCTCACGGCGACCAGAGAAGAGTATCGGGTATTCCGTATATTCTTCACCCGACCTCGGTTGCCTGTATCCTCGCCGAGCTTGGTATGGATACAGACGCCGTATGCGCCGCCCTTCTGCACGATGTCGTTGAGGACACCCCGACAACCTTTGAGGATGTAGAAAAGCTTTTCGGTACAGATGTTGCAAAGCTGATTGACGGCGTTACCAAAATTTCTAAAATTGCCTTTTCATCAAGAGAGCAGAGGCAGGCAGAAAACATCAGAAAAATGCTCATAGCAATGGCAAACGACATCAGAGTTATCATAATAAAGCTTGCCGACCGACTGCATAATATGCGCACCATAAGCTGTATGCCCGAGCAGAGCAGACGAGATAAGGCGCACGAAAATATGCAGGTTTATGCGCCGATTGCTCACCGACTCGGTATCAAAACCATAAAGGATGAGCTTGAGGACCTGTCGCTCCAATACCTCGACCCGATAGGCTATAAGGAGATTGAGGACGCAATCAGCCTTTCAGAGGATGACCGAGAAAAATTTATTGAGTCCATTAAAACTCAGATACTCGAAAAGACAAAGGATACAATCAAAAACAATGTTTACATAAGCGGCAGAGTAAAAAGCGTTTACAGCATTTACCGCAAAACCTTTATGCAGGGCAAAACCATTGACCAGATTTTTGATGTGTTTGCCGTGCGTGTAATTGTTGACACCGTATCCGACTGCTACAATGTTCTCGGCGTAGTACACGATATATTCAAGCCGATTCCAAACCGTTTCAAGGACTATATCTCTATGCCTAAGCCAAATATGTATCAGTCGCTACACACCACAGTGCTTGACAAAAGAGCAATTCCCTTTGAGGTGCAGATAAGAACCTGGGAAATGCACTACACCGCCGAATACGGTATCGCTGCGCACTGGAAGTATAAGCTCGGTATGGGAGCAGGCGGAAAGGGCGAGAACACCCGCCTTGCCGAGAATATTGAAAAGGTCAAGAATATGATTCTTGATCAGCTTGAGGCAGAGGATGTCACAGATATTGCAAAAAATATCAGAAATGACTTTACCGAAAACGATGTTTATGTATTTACCCCAAAGGGCGATGTTATGATTGTGCCGAACGGCTCAACCCCGATTGACCTTGCCTATATTATTCACACTCAGGTAGGCCACAGAATGGTGGGAGCTAAGGTAAACGGCAAAATCGTTCCCTTTGATTACAAGCTGAAAACAGGCGAAATCTGCGAGATTATCACCCAGAAAGAGGAGCATCCAAATAAAGCGTGGATTGATATCTGTAAAACTGCGTCTGCAAAATCCAAAATCCGTCAGTGGTATAAGCACGAAAAGCGTGACGAAAATATTGTTGAGGGCAAGCAGATGCTTGAAAAGGAATTCAAGCGCAACGGCATAAATCTTTCTGATGAAGAGTTTACGGAATTTATCGAAAAAATGCTGATGAAAAAGCAGTATGCAACCCTTGATGATGTTTATGCGGCAATCGGCTACGGCGGTATTCAGCTTTGGAAGGTTATGCCGAGAATTAAAGAGGAATATCAGAAAACCTATGCCGCCGATATTGAGAAAATCGAAGTTCCGCAGGCTCCCCGTAAAAAGCCGAAGGCGTCTTCGGGAGTGGTAATCGAGGGTACGGACGATGTGCTTGTCAAGTTTTCAAATTGCTGTAATCCTCTTCCGGGTGATGAAATTATCGGCTATATTACAAGGGGCTACGGCGTATCAATTCACAAGCGTGAATGTACGAATGTGCCTAAGGATCTGAATGCCAGCGAAGAGCCTGAAAGATGGGTGAGCTGTTACTGGGAGGATAAGGCAGGAGAGGCATTTCGCAGTACCTTGCAGATTATTGCAACAGACAGAACAGGACTTCTTGCAGATGTTACCATCAAGCTTTCAAATATGCACATCTTCATTCATTCCCTCAATTCAAGAGAAATCGGCGAGGGTATGGCTATGGTTACGGCTACCATTGATGTTACAGGCAAAAATCACTTAAAGGGCGTAATTTCAAAGCTTTCCGACATCAGCGGAATTGTAGAAATCAAGAGGTTATAATATGAAGGCAATTTTACAGAGAGTTTCATTTGCTGAGGTAAAGGTGGACGGCAATACTGTCGGAAAAATTGACAGCGGATTTTTAATTCTGCTCGGAATTGCAGAGGGCGACACCCAAAAGGAGGCTGACGCCCTTTCTGCAAAAATTTCCACGCTCAGAGTATTTACCGATGAAAACGACAAGATGAACCTTTCGCTTGCCGATATTGACGGCGAGGTGCTTGTTATTTCAAATTTTACACTATACGCAGACTGCTCGCACGGCAGACGGCCAAGCTTTATAAAAGCCGCAAGACCTGAAACAGCTGAGCCTTTGTATGAGTATTTTTGTAAAAGGATGAGCGATAACGGTGTGCGCAGGGTGGAAAAGGGAATTTTCGGAGCAGATATGAAGGTGTCACTGCTCAATGACGGCCCCGTTACCATAGACATAGACACCCGTGATTTAAAGTATTGATATATGAAAAGGGATAATTATGATAGAATACAAAATTTTTAATGTTACTCCTTTGGCTACAAACTGCACCTACCTTGTTGACAAGGCTACAGGCTGTAATGCGGTTACAGATCCGGGCGACAGGAGCGAGAGCCTGATTGAGCAGATAAAAGCAGACGGCGGAAAGCTTGACTATGTTATCATTACACACGGTCACTACGACCATATAGGCTTTGCAAAACAGCTTGCAGATATGTTTTCTGCAAAAATTGTTACAGGCAGGGCAACCGAAGAATTTTTTTCGGATTCTAATCTTAATCACAGCGCATTCCACGATATTACCATTGAGCCTTTTAAGGCGGATGTTCTGCTTGATGACGGAGATACCTTTATGCTCGGTGAAACAAAGGTTAAGTACATTACTACTCCGGGGCATACAAGGGGCTGCGGCTGCTATATAATTGACAATCTTTTAATCAGCGGCGACACGCTCTTCTGCGAGTCCTGCGGCAGAACAGATTTGCCGACAGGCAGTAACAGCGATATGTATAACTCTTTTAAAAAGCTGAAACAGCTTGAGGGCAATTATACTGTCATTCCCGGTCACGGTCCTTTGTCAACTCTTGAGCACGAAAAAAAGTATAATCCTTTAATGAGTTGGGTTTGATATGAATTTATATGTAATTAATCACGGCTTTCACTATGAGCTTGAAAATGTGGCAAGGCTGTTTTTCCCGAATGAAAAAATAACCGTTGTGCGTGAATGTGCGCATAGGGAAGAGCCGTATATATATACCGAGCTTTCTGACAGGCTGAGAGTTGAGGTCAGAATAGCCGAGTTTGATAAATCCCTGAGTGCCGACAACGCAGGAAACGATAACGAAAAGGAATTGTCGCTTGCGCAGATGCTTTACAGGCTTTTGTGCGAATTTACGGGGATAAAACAGCCGTGGGGACTTCTCACGGGAGTTCGACCGATAAAGCTGCTCAGGAATGTTTCACAGGAGCAGGGCTTTGAAAGGGCAAAGGAAATCTTTGCAAACGACTACTTTGTAAGTCCCGAAAAGCTCGACCTTGCGGTTATGACAGAGGAAAACGAAAGAAAAATCATAGAGCTTTCCCGCCCCGATTCCTTCAGCCTGTATGTGGGAGTGCCGTTCTGTCCGTCAAGGTGCAGCTATTGCTCCTTTGTAATGTCATCAATAGAAAGGGCGAAAAAGCTTGTAGAGCCTTATGCCGAATTGCTTTGCGAGGAAATCAGAATAACGGCAGAAATCGCAGATAAGCTCGGATTGAGGCTTGAAACCGTTTATTTCGGCGGTGGCACGCCGACAACGCTTTCAGCTGAGCAGCTTTCAAGGGTTATCGGCACTGTAAACGGCAATTTTGATATGTCGGCTTGCAGAGAATTTACCGTTGAGGCAGGCAGACCTGATACAATTACTTCTGAAAAGCTTATGGCTCTCAGGGAAAACGGCGTTGACAGAATCAGCATAAATCCGCAGACCTTGAATGACGATGTTCTGCGTGAAATTGGCAGAAAGCATACTGTACAGCAGTTCTATGACGCTTTTGCGCTTGCAAGAAAATGCGGATTTAGTAACATTAATACAGACCTTATTGCAGGACTTCCGACCGACACATACGAAAGCTTTAAAAATTCCGTTGACGGCATACTCGCTCTTGACGCCGAGTGCATAACAGTGCATACCCTGAGTATGAAACGCAGCTCCACCCTTACCGAAAAGGGAGTTACCATCGACAGAGAGGGTGCAGAAACCACAAGAAAAATGCTTGAATACAATCAGAATATACTTCTGCAAAAGAATTATATTCCGTATTACCTCTACAGGCAAAGCAGAATGGCAGGAAATCTTGAAAATGTGGGCTGGTCAAAAAGAGGATACGAAAGCCTTTACAATGTTTATGTTATGGACGAAACCCACACAATTCTCGGCTGCGGCTCGGGTGCCGTAACAAAGCTGAAAAGGAATAATCCCGATTATCTTGAGCGTATATTCAACTTCAAGTACCCGTATGAATATATAGACAGATTTGAGGAAATGATAAAAAGAAAAAACGCAATTTCGGCATTTTATACACAATAAATTAGTTGCCAATCTTATGCAATAATGCTATAATAGCACAGATATAATATATAGAAAGGTCTGACTGATATGGGAAAATTTGACGGTATTATTGATGATGTCATTGTCAATGCAAAGGCGGCGGCGTCTGTTGTTTCCAAAAAAGCGTCTGATGTATATGACAGCTCAAAGCAGAGAATTGCGGCGGCTGAAATCAGAGCGGAGATTAATACAAAGCTCAAGGAGCTTGGTGCGCTTACCTATAAAAGTATAGTGCACGGCATTGATTTATCAGATAAAATCAAGGAAAAGACTGCTGAAATTACAGAGCTTAAGGAAAACCTTGACCTTATAAACGACAGTATTTCTTCTTCCGGGAATACTTCATACTGTACTAAATGCGGAGGTGAGGTTCCCGAAGGCTCAAAGTATTGCAACGGCTGCGGTGCAAGGCTTGACGAAAGTCAGAATTAAGGCAATGCCGCACAATTACGGCGGTTTCCTTAAATTCATAATTTTATAATTGGGTGATTTAATTTGTCTAAAAAATACAATGCGATAAGTAACGCAGAAGAAAATGTTTCTCAATCCTTTTTAAAGGGTGCGGCAATACTTACGCTGAGTATGGTTGTTGTCAAGATTATCGGACTCCTTGACCAGGTGCTTCTCACCAACATTTACTCAATGTTCGGCGAGGAATACGCCACAATGGGCTCGGGACTTTTCAGCAATGCGTACGAAATTTTTGTTGTTATATTTACCGTTGCAACGGGAGGACTTCCTATTGCAATTTCAAGGCTTGTGTCTGAGAGCATTGCTCAGAAAAGATACAAGGATGTCAGGCTGATACATAAGGTATCAATTCCGTTTTTCTCAATAGTCGGCATTGTTTCGTTTTTCATAATGATTGGCGGCAGCTTTATTTATGTTAATATAATTGATTCTCCGTATTCAATTTACGCAATGCTCTGCCTTGCGCCGACTATACTTTTCGGCTGTCTTGTTTCTATTTACAGAGGCTATTTTGAGGGACAGAGAAATATGTTCCCGACCGCCATCTCCGAAATAATCGAGTCGGCAGTCAAGCTTATTCTCGGTCTGGCTTTTGCATACCTTGTAATGAAATTCGGTATGGATCAGTACAACGAAAGCGGTACCTTCCTCTGGTTTACCTTTGCTTCACAGTACGACGCAATGAATACCATTCTTGCGTTTTCGGTTGCAGGCGCAATCTGCGGCATTTCCTCAGGCAGCTTTATGGCTTTTGCGTTTTTGCTGCTCCGCTACAAAATAGGCGGTGACGGAATACCCGAGGAATACTACAAAAATTCCATTGATGCCCGCACCAAAAGGGAAACCTTTATGCTTATGGTAAAAACAGCCGTGCCGACTGCAATGGGTGCTTTTATTATGAGTATGGGCTCGCTTATTGACCAGGTTATTATTCAGCGTGTGCTTAAGGACCTTGCCGAAAGCAATCCGCAGGCTCTTATTGACCAGTACGGCAAGTACGGCTTTACCGAGTCAATTACAAGCAGTCAGATTACAATTCATACCAAGCTGTGGGGCTGCTATGCAGCTGCGCTCAAGCTTATGCAGCTTGTAACCGCAGTAACTCAGGTGTTCGGCTCAAGCGCAATGCCAAATGTTACAAGTGCGTGGACAAAGGGCGACAAAAAGGTGCTTAAAACCTCAATGGAAACAGTATTCGGAATGACAATGATATTTACCCTGCCTATGGGCATCGGTCTTTGTGTGCTTGCGCATCCGATTATGTCATTCATATATACAAGTGAATCTATTGCGGCTATCGGCGGAAATGTGCTTATGCTTATGGGACTTACTACTATTTTTGCGGCTGTTGAAACCCCGATTTGCAGTATGCTCCAGGGTATCGGCAGAACAGATCTGCCTATGAAGCTGTATGCCTTTGGTATGGTTGTAAAAATCGGAATAACCTGGATGTTCGTAAGTATTCCCGAAATCAATATTCAGGGTGCTACGGCAGGCTCGCTTATCGGATACTTTTTGTCCTGCGTTATCGGCATTTATCTGCTGATTAAGCATTCCAAGGTAAGAATAAACTTCTACACCACCACGATAAAACCGCTGATTGGTGCGATAGCAAGCGGACTTACGGCATATCTGGTGAATATGGGAGTTCTTATGTTTGCTCCTCACAGAGTTGCTACGGTATGCGCAATAGCCGCCGCAATTATTGTTTACATCATTGTTTTGTTGATATTGCGTACTTTTACAGCTACAGTAATAGAATTTTTGCCAAAAGGGGAAAAAATTGCAAAACTACTTGCAAAATTCCACCTGATTGGGTAAAATATAGTAAGATTGCAAATTTTTACTGCTTGCGACATTTTACAGAAAATGGCTTTGTCTGAGAGGAAGTTTGAAATGGATTTTAAAGAAAAATCGGAATACAGATTTGAAGATTTGGTTGAAATAGTAAAAATTCTCCGTGCTCCGGGCGGTTGTCCGTGGGACAGGGAGCAGACTCACAAATCTATCCGTTCAAACTTCATTGAAGAAACCTACGAGGCTGTTGAGGCTATCGACTCTGAAGATACCGACCTTTTAAAGGAGGAGCTTGGCGATGTGCTTTTGCAGGTTGCTCTCCATTCTGAGATTGAGAGCGAAAAAGGCACATTCAGTATTGACGATGTATGCGACGGAGTCTGCAAAAAGCTTATTATCCGTCATCCGCATGTTTTCGGCAATGTCAACGCCGACACAACCGAGCAGGTGCTCAAAAACTGGGACGCAATAAAAATGCAGACCAAGGAGCAGAAAACCCAGACTCAGGCTATGGAAAGCGTATCAAAGGCTCTGCCTTCTCTTATGAGAAGCTCAAAGGTTCAGCAGAAGGCGGCTAAGGTAGGCTTTGACTGGGGCAACGCCGAGGACGCACTCACAAAGCTTTACGAGGAATGTGATGAGCTTAAGGCGGCAATCTCAAGCGGCGATACCGAAAATCAGTACGAGGAGCTTGGAGATGTACTTTTCTCCGCCGTAAATGTTGCAAGGCTTTTAAAAATTGACAGCGAACACGCTCTTTATGATGCGTGCGACAAGTTTATCAGCCGTTTTTCTAAGGTTGAGGCTCTTGCAAAAGAGCGTGGAATTGATATGAAAAACGCTGAATTATCAGAGCTTGATTCCCTTTGGGATGAAGTTAAAATAAAAGAATAATTTGGAGGTCCATTGATATGAACAAAACAGAACTTATTTCAGCTGTTGCTGAGCAGAGCGGTCTTACAAAAAAGGATGCAGAAAAGGCAGTTACAGCAGTTATTGATACAATTATCGACTCTGTTGCAAAAGACGAGAAGGTACAGATTGCAGGCTTCGGCACATTTGAGCAGCGCCAGAGAAAAGCAAGAACAGGCAGCGACCCAAGAACAGGCAACCCGATTGAGATTGCAGCTTCAAAGGTTCCGGCTTTTAAGGCAGGCAAGGTATTTAAGGATACTGTAAATCAGTAATTTTTTCGGAGTCGGCATATGTCGGCTCCTTTTTGTCGGAGGTAATTATGCGGCTTGATAAATATTTAAAGGTTTCAAGACTTATCAAAAGAAGAACTATTGCAAATGAGGCTTGCGACGCTGGCAAGGTTATAGTAAACGGTAAAGAGGCAAGAGCCTCATATGATGTCAAGACAGGCGATGTAATAGAAATTAAGCTCGGCGCAAAAAGCGTGAAGGTAAAGGTTACGGCTGTTAAGGAGGTTGTCCGCAAGGAAGAGGCAGACACAATGTACGAGGCTGTAATCTGATATACAAGGTAATATTTTTATAGATACTTCCGTATAAATTAATTAGCATTTATACGGAGGTATTTTTATGAGCGAAATTCCAAAAGGAAAAAATCATACTCTTATGCTTGATTCAAGAGGTAAGCTTGTGCTGACAGGAGCAGAGGATGTAAGCGGCTTCAATGAAGAAACGGTGTCGGTGCTTACCTCCTGCGGCAGACTTATAATCAAGGGCGAAAGACTCCATATCGACAAGCTGAATCTTGAGTCGGGCGATGTGTCTATTGACGGAAAAATCAACGCTATGCAGTACATAGGTAATGACAGCTCCCGTTCAAAGCTTTCAAGGCTTTTTAAATAGGTGAGCCTATGGAAATTGACTTTTACATTCAATCTCAGGCTTTTTGGTATTCTCTTTTGCTCGGCGCAGGACTTGGTGTGCTTTACGGAGTGTTCAGGCTGATAAGAATTGCGTTTTTATGTTCAAAAGCAGGGGTAATTGCGGCAGATATTGCGTTTATGCTCATTTCAAGCCTTGCCTTGTTTTTCTATTCGCTTGTCACCCTGTACGGCTATGTGCGGATATATGTGGTATTCGGAGCGTTGTGCGGATTTTTAATATACAGATTTTCACTCGGAAAACTGTTTTCACGGATATATTGTCCAATTATAAAAGGTATAAAATCCATATTAATAAAATTTAAAACAAAATTTAAAAAATTTACAGAAAAACTATTGAAAAACGGCTACAAGATATTGTATAATATGGGTAATAAAATTAATACATTTAGAAATAAACATAAAGGTTTATCGGTAAGAAAAAAGGTTAAGGCGAGTAATGGAAAAGCAAAAGAAGAAGAAACCGCAGATTAATCCTGAAAGCGAAGCCGAAACTTTGGGTATAAAGGAAATTGAGCCTAAAAAGAAAAAGCGGGGCAGATATATTTTTTTATATCTTACAATTATCGGATTTGCTTTTTATGCCGTCATCACTATAGTCAATCAGAATATTCAGATAGCCGACAAAAAGGCGGAGCTTGACGAGCTTAACAAGCAGATTAATGTTGTAGAAATTCAGACTAAATATCTGGATAAGGTAAAAGGCTACACCGGCGAACAGCTTAAAGAATACATTGAGAAAATTGCAAAAAACGAAATGGGATATGTCAGTGACGGCGAAAGAATTTTTTATAATGTTTCGGGCGAATAGCCTCTGCGAAGTCAAAGGGTAGAATATAAATTAAGGGGTAAATAATTTTTATGGCAATTGAAGTCGGTATGATTTTGGAAGGTAAGGTTTCGGGTATTACAAAGTTCGGTGCTTTTGTTGATTTGCCCGATTCGCAGACAGGTATGGTACATATTTCTGAGGTAGCGCATACCTATATTAATGAGATTGGCGATTATGTCAAGGTCGGACAGACTGTTAAGGTTAAGGTTCTTGCCCTCAATAACGGCAAAATCAGCCTTTCTATGAAGCAGGCTGTGCCCCAGGAGCGCAAGCCGAAAAATAATGACAGAGGCGACAAGGCTGACAGAGGAGATAAAAACAACCGCCGTCAGAGTTCGCCAAGGCAGCCGTACAAACCGGCGCCGCCCGTTAAGTCACCGGGAAATTATGAGTGGCAGACTTCAAAAAAGAATACCCCCACAAGCTTTGAGGATATGATGTCTAAGTTCAAGCAGACGAGCGAGGACAAAATTTCCGACCTCAAGCGTGGTGGTGAAAGCCGCAGCTACAGCCGCAGAGGCAACGGCAACGGCAGAAAATAAAATACCTGTAAAGGGAGGCACAATTATGAAATATACTTACACAGCAAGAAAGGTAACACTCAGAGATAATTTTAAAGAAAGAGCTGAAAAAAAGCTTGAAAAATTCGGAAAACTCTTTTCTGAGAATGCCGCAGTAAACATAGTTGTCACCCTCGAAAAGAACCGCCAGACTGTTGAAGTTACAATCAAAGATAACGGTCTTGTTCTCCGTGCCGAAAGCACAATGCCGGAGATGAACGACGCTCTCGACAAGGTTGTTGATATCCTTGGCCGTCAGGTTCGTAAAAACAAGACCAAGCTCGAAAAGAAAATTAAGAGCGGCAGCATTGATGATTTCGTAAGTCTTAGTCCGGAGTTTAACGAGGTTGAGGACGATGACTACAGGATTGTGCGTAAAAAGCAGATTATTGTAAAACCGATTACCGTTGACGAGGCTATTCTTGAGATGAATATGGTAAATCATAACTTCTTTATGTTCAAGAATGCAGATACAGATGAAATCAATGTGGTTTATAAGCGTGAAAACGGTGATTACGGTCTTTTAGAGCCTACTGTCTGAATTTACAGCACATCCGAAAATTGACTGTAAGCTGATATAAAAAATACTGATGAGGGTATCGGTTGCTCCGATACCCTTTTTTAGAGAATAAGGAGTGAAACCGGTGCTAAAATTTTCCGCACCCTGTATTTTCGGTCTTGAGGGAATCTGCGCAAATGAGTTTAAATTTTTAGGACTTAAAAATGTTGAGGCGCACAACGGCAAGGTAACCTTTGAGGGCGACTTTTCCGATATGGCAAGGGCTAACATCAATTCAAGATATGCCGAAAGAATACAAATATTGCTTGCCGAGTTTGAGGCAACAAGCTTTGACGAGCTTTTTGAGGGAGTTCGGTCAATAGAATGGGAATGCTTTATCGGAGTGAACGACGCTTTTCCCGTAAAGGGAAGATGCCTCGGCTCAAAGCTAATGAGCGTACCCGACTGTCAGAAAATCATAAAAAAAGCAGTTGTAACAAGGCTTTCCGAGAAATATATGCTCCCCTGGCTTGAGGAAAGCGGGGCGTTGCATCAGATTCAGTTTCTTATTATGAATGATAAGGTCAGCATAATGCTCGATACATCGGGCGCAGGACTTCATAAGCGTGGCTATCGTGCAGAGTCAAATGACGCACCGATAAAGGAAACCCTCGCCGCCGCTATGGTTGATTTGTCGAGAGTAAGAGGAAATCATTTTGTGATTGACCCGATGTGCGGCAGCGGTACTATTTTAATTGAGGCTGCTTTAAAGGCAATGAAGATTGCGCCGGGCATAAATCGCTATTTTGCCGCCGAAAAATGGGACTGTGTTCCGTCTGAAATCTGGAAAGAGCAGAGGGAAATTGCAAAAGCAAACGAGGTGCGTGACTGTAATTTCCACGCCGAGGGCTACGATATTGACGAGCTTGCACTTGAGGTTGCAAAAAAGAACGCAAGGCTTGCAGGCGTTGCCGACAGAATTACCTTTGAAAAGCGTGATATAAAGGATTTTGAACTCAGCGACGGTTTTATGACTGTACTCACAAACCCGCCCTACGGTGAAAGACTCCTTGATGTAAAGTCAGCCGAAGAGCTTTACAGGGTGATGGGCGAGAGGTTTAAGAAGGCTCAGGGTAAAAGCTATACTATAATTACTCCCGATGATGATTTTGAAAAAATCTTCGGTCGAAAAGCCGATAAACGCAGAAAATTGTATAACGGTACTTTGAAATGCCAGCTTTATATGTATTTTAAGTGAAACCTGAGTGAAATGGTTGATTTATTTAAAAAAATATAGTATGATAGTTAAGATATATTATTTTAGGAGGCATTCTTTTGGAAGAAAATAAAGAATTTATTGCCGAAGCAGAGAACACTGAAACTTCGGCATTAGTAAATGATGAAAGCACAGAAGCTCAGGCTGTTGAGCCGACAGCAGAAACACCTGCTAAAAAGAGAACAATTCAGACTCCGATTATTATCGCAGGCGCAATCGTAGCCGCATTTGCAGTTGCTTTCTTTGTGTTCACTGCATTCTTCAATTCAAGCATTGTAGGCACATGGGTGCTTGTTGAGGACAGCAACGGCGCAACCTATGACGAGGCAGGCGACGGTATTACATATTACACCCTTGACAAAGACGGCAACATTACCGTATCTGTCGGTACTATTACTCAGAAATCAACCTACACCCTTTCTGAGGAGAACGGCACGAAGTATGTAAATTCAAGCAATGTTTTCTCGGGTGCTTATACAGTATCGGGCAACATCTTTACAGGAAGAACCTTCAAGCTCACTGTTGAGGGCGTTGAAAAGCCATATATTTTCAAGAGCGCAACTGTTAAAAAACCAAATCTTGAAGTTCCAAAGGATTTCAAAAAGAGCGATAAGCTGACAGGTAAGTGGAATATTCCGTCTTATGACATAACTTATGAGTTCAATGAGGACGGAACATTTACCGTTGATATGTATGACACAATCACATATGAGGGTGTTTATTCCTATACTGACGAAAACATCACGGTGATTTACTACGCTGACTCTGAAACCACAATCGATATTCCGTATGCACTTCCGGACGACAATACGCTTGTTATGAACGGTATGGGCTACTACAGAATGAATGATGACGGTTCGCTTGTTGCTACACCGGATCAGCTTTAAAATAAAATAGAATTATATCAGGCAACACTGCTTTTCTGCGGTGTTGCCTGTCGTCATTTTCAGGGGTAGTGACTGTACTTCACAAAGGAGGTTATTAGTATTAAAAAAGCGGTTTATGTTATGACAGCAACTATTATATTGTTTTTAACTGCAAACATCTCAGCCTTTGCAGTTGAAACATACAGCTTTAATACCTTTTCCGATTGTGAAGAAGTTTACTGTGATGTCAGCGACAGCGGTGCATTTGCCTTTGGATTTAACGGAAAAACCATACGCACACAAAGCTTTTTGCCTTCGGTTCATTCCTACAACTTTACTGCCGACGGAGGCTTTGTAAGCGTTCCGTTTCTTGATATGGATACTGTATGCGCCGTATATAGGACTGACGATAATAAATATCATATATTGCGCATAAACTGCCTTAGCGGCGAGGTGAGCAATATAAATTCTGATGTGATAGAGGATTTCAATTACAATGATTTTGCAATCTGCAACAACAGAATTTATATTATTAAAACGGATAATGTTTACTGCTATGTTTCGTCCTACGGCTTTGACGGCAGACGCATTTCCGATTACAGCTTCAATGGGCTGAATGTAAATGAAATCACCGCTAACAACGGCTCTGTCTATGCTTTTCTCTATGGAGGCTCGGTTTACAAGCTTGACGAAGACGGAGCAAAGTATTGCACAAGGGTGCGTGATAGCTCTGATTTTTATAACTGCGGAGCAGATTTTCTGGCTGACAGCAACGGATATATTTATTCGTTAAAAGAAAATAGCGAATATAATGTTATGTATAAAAGAAATGTACCCTTTGCCGTAAATTCAGAAAATGTGTATTATTCACCTAACGGTTATTTGTATTGCAGTGCTCTTAACAGCGACAGCATTAAAAGGTACGAGCTGAGCGGCACTCCCGAAAAAATACTGCAAGCCTGCGGAAAAACGGTTGCCCTGTCAGATAATTTTTCAAAAGCAACGGTTTTGTCAGACGGTGATTATAAAAATACAGATTTTAACAGCGATAAAGAAACTAAACCGACAAATTCCGCCGACAAAGGTAAAATTTCAGACGAAAACTCGGATAATAATTCCAATCAGCTTATTTTTACAGACGACGGATTACTCTGCAATATTAAAGCAGGCACAACTGCGGCGCAGCTTAAAAAATCATGTCCCAAGATTATTAATGTAACAGACAAAAACGGCAACGATTACAGCGGAAAACTCAGAACGGGCGTTGCTGCCGTTACAGAGGATAAAAGCTACACAATTTCAGTTATCGGCGACATAACGGGAACAGGTACAGTAAGCTCAAATGATTATAAATTACTTATGCAGACCTTTACCGGTGAAAAGGAAATTTTCGGCGCATACAAAAAAGCCGCCGATTACAACCTCGACGGCTCTGTTGATAACAGGGATTTGGTTTTGCTTGCACAGGGAAGAGAGGGTTATACTAATTCCTGATAGAAAGCAGACTTATATTTGCGAAAATCAGACCGCAAAGCTTGTCTGCTTTTTATTAGTATTAGTCCTCCATCTCCCAGTTGTGCCATACATTCTGAATATCGTCGTTGTCCTCAAACATATCAAGCATTTTCTGCATCTTTGTCTTGGACTCCTCATCCTCAAGCTTTGTGTAGGTGCTCGGCACCATTTCAAGCTCGGCAGAAACAAATGTATAGCCTGCTTTTTCAAGGTCATCTCTTACTGCGCTGAAATCATCCGGCTCGGTGTAGATTGTAAATACATCCTCGTCAGCCTCAAAATCAGCCGCACCGTACTCAAGAGCGTCGCTCATAACGGTGTCCTCGTCCTTGTCAAGGTCTTCACGCTCAATTACAAGCACACCCTTTTTGGTAAACATAAAGCTTACGCAGCCCTGAGTACCCATATTACCGCCGAATTTATCAAAGTAATGTCTTACCTCGCCTGCTGTTCTGTTGCGGTTATCTGTAAGAGCCTCAACAATTACGGCAACGCCGTTAGGACCGTAGCCCTCGTATGTAACAGCCTCGTAGTTTGCGTTGTCGCCGCCGCTTGCAGCCTTTTTGATGATACGCTCAATGTTCTCGTTAGGCACATTGTTAGCCTTTGCCTTGGCAATGCAGTCCTTGAGCTTTGAGTTTACGCTCGGGTCTGCGCTGCCGCCCTCACGGATTGCAACTATAAGCTCTCTGCCAATCTTGGTAAAAACCTTTGCTCTTGCAGCATCGTTCTTACCTTTTTTCTGCTTAATGGTACTCCATTTGTTATGTCCTGACATAAAATCATTCCTTTTTAATAAAATACTACATCTTTATTAGTATAGCATATATCTGTATATGATGTAAACTAAAAAAGTTATTACAGTTTTGTAACAACTCCATTGCTATATCGCCGATATGTGCTATAATAGATGTTAAAAGATATTATGAGCAGAATATTCAGATTTTTAAATGAAGTTTTGATAATAAAAATAATACGAAAGGAAGTTTACCGATGATAAAATCAATGACAGGCTTTGGCAGATGCCGTACGGTTCTGCACGGAAGAGAAATCAGCGTTGAAATCAAAAGCGTAAATCACCGCTTTTTTGAATTTTCCTGCCGAACTCCAAAGGGCTACGGCTTTCTTGACGATAAGCTTAAAACTCTTGTAAATTCAAGGGTATCCCGTGGTAAGATTGATATGTTCGTAACGGTCGGCACAGCGGAGGATACACCGGCTGAGGTAAAAATCAACCATTCGCTGGTTTCGGGCTATATTAATGCTATGAAAGAAATTTCAGAAACCTACGGCATTGAAAACGATATGACAGTTACGGCTCTTTCACGCTTTCCCGATGTATATACCGTTTCAAAGGCTGAGGAAAACGAGGAAGAAATAACCGCCGATGTGCTTGAGGCTGCGAATACCGCTGTTGACAGCTTTATCGCTATGCGTGAGGCTGAGGGCGAGAAGATGAAGGCTGATATTTCAGGAAGAGCAAAGGTTATTCTTGATATTGTTGATGAAATTGACGAGCGTTCTCCGCAGACCGTTAAGGAATACGAGGAGCGTCTGCTCGACAGAATCAACCGTACCTTGCTTGACTGCAACATCAATATTGACGAGCAGAGAGTGCTTACCGAGGTTGCCGTATTTGCCGACAAGGTAGCGGTTGCTGAGGAAACTGTAAGACTCAGAAGTCACTTTGCACAGCTTTCAAAGATTATGGAATCGCAAAAGCCAATCGGCAGAGAGATAGATTTTATTATTCAGGAAATGAACCGTGAGGCAAACACAATCGGCTCAAAGGTTCAGGACGCTGAGATTGCTCATAAGGTTGTAAAAATCAAGAGCGAAATTGAAAAAATGCGTGAGCAGATTCAGAACATTGAATAAGGTGAAATTATGAAGCTTATCAATATCGGCTTTGGCAATCTTGTAAACTCCGAAAAGCTGATTGCGGTTGTTGCGCCTGACGCAGCGCCCGTAAAGAGGATTGTTCAGGATTCAAAGTCAAAGGGAATGCTTGTTGACGCCACCTGCGGAAGAAAATGCAAGGCTGTACTTGTTATGGAGGACGACCATATTGTGCTGTCGGCTATTTCTGCGGAGGCTATACATAACAGAACTGCGGAGAGTGAGGAGCAAAAGGATGAACAGTAAATCAAAGGGCAGGCTTGTGCTTTATACAGGCTCGTCAGGCGTAGGCAAGGGCACTATTATGGCGGAGCTTTTAAAGCGCAATCCAAATATCCGCCTTTCGGTATCGGACACTACAAGACCGCCGAGGGAAGGCGAGATTTGCGGAGTGCATTATAATTTTGTTACAAAGGAGCAGTTTGAGGAGCTTATAGAGAATGACGGCTTTCTTGAGTATGCAAAGTATTGTGATAATTACTACGGCACTCCGAAAAAGCAGGTTGAAGATCTATTAAACGAGGGATATGATGTATTCCTTGAAATTGAGGTTCAGGGAGGACTTCAGATTCTTGAAAAGTACCCCGATGTGCTGAGTATTTTCATTCTTCCGCCGTCAATGGAGTCGCTTTCACGCCGACTTCACCGCAGAGGTACCGAGGACGAGGAAACCATAAGCAAACGGCTTGCCGAGGCTGAAAATGAGATTTCTTATAAAAACAGATACAAGTACAATGTTGTGAACGATGACCTCGACACAGCGGTAAACGAAATTCTTGAAATTCTTGCTAAAGAGAGTAAATAACCGATTTATTCGGAAAATATATTTATAAAACGATTGGAGATTAATTATGCACAAGGTTAATGTTGACGATTTATTTGCAGGTAAGCAGAGTAAGTATGCCCTCGTTGTAGGCGTTGCAAAGAGAGCAAGAGAGATTACCGCAGAGCAGGAGCAGAGCGGCGAGGTCAGCGATGAAAAGCCGGTTCTTCTCGCTATTGACGAAATCAGGCACCACGAAATAGGCATTTTAGAGCCTGACGATGATGAGCTCCCTAATAGCTGAAATCGCTGTTGAAAAAGCAGCTTATTCATTTGACAAAGCATTTGACTACGCAATTCCCGACTCAATGCGGAGTAAGGCAGTGGCAGGGGTGCGTGTGCTTGTGCCATTTGGCAGAGGAAATCGTAAAAGACAGGGGATAATCACTGCTGTTCGCAATGGAGATACAGACGGACTCAAGTCGATTATTTCTGTTCTTGATGACGAGCCTGTTCTGAGCGAAGAAATGCTTAAAACCGCCGCTTTTATGAAATCGCATTATTTCTGCACCTTTTACGAGGCTGTAAAAACTATGCTGCCGGCAGGTATTAACTACAGGGTTACTACAATGTACGGGGCAAGGGATGAAAGCGAATTTTCCTTTGAAGAATTATCTGAGGAGGAAAAGCGGATTTATAACTACCTTTTTTCAAAGCGCAGGGCTGTAAAAAGCGAGGTTCTGCTTGACGCCTTTGGCTACAGTACCGCAGAGCCGTTTGAATTGCTTGTGCAAAAGGGAGTTTTATATAAGTCTGACGAAATTTTCCGCAGAGTCAATGACGCTGTAATGAAGATGGCGGCGGTTGCGCCGAGTGCAGATGTAAGCACAGTCAGGCTTACAGAAAAGCAAAAAGCTGTTTTTGAGCTTATTGAAATGGCAGGTGCTATTTCTGTTAAGGAAATCTGCTATTTTACGGGTGTTACAACCGCCGTTGTTGACGCACTCAGCAAAAAAGGTCTTATTTACTTTTATGATGAGGAAGTATTCAGAATTGAGAGCAGACAAAAGGATAATTCTCTGAAAGAAATAGTACTTTCACAGGAACAGCAGTCTGCCTGCGATTCACTCTATAATGAATACGAGTCGCCCTTTCCTGCCGTAAGCCTGCTGTACGGCGTTACAGGCTCGGGAAAAACAAGCGTTTTTATCAGCCTGATTGAAAGGGTAATAAGCGACGGCAAGGGCATTATAGTAATGGTGCCCGAAATTTCGCTTACACCGCAGTTTGTGTCGCAGTTTGCAAAACGCTTCGGCGATAAGATTGCAGTTTTTCACAGCGCACTCTCGCTTGGCGAAAGGCTTGACGAATATAAAAGGGTAAAGCAGGGACTTGCACAGATTGTTATCGGCACAAGGAGCGCAGTGTTTGCGCCCTTTGAAAAAATCGGACTTATTATAATGGACGAGGAGCAGGAGTACAGCTACAAGTCGGAAAGCTCCCCACGCTACCACGCAAGAGATATTGCAAAATTCCGCTGCTCGTGCAACAATGCCCTGCTTGTGCTGAGCTCGGCAACTCCGAGTGTAGAAACCTACTACTATGCGCAGACAGGCAGATACTCGCTCAATACGCTGTCGGCTCGCTACGGCACAGCCGTATTGCCCGAGGTTGTTGTGGCGGATATGGGAGAGGAGCTGAAAAACGGCAATACAAGCGGTTTTTCCGATGTCCTTCTGCAAAATCTTGCATATAATATTGAGCATAAAAAGCAGTCGATACTTTTGCTCAACCGCCGTGGCTACAATACCTTTGTAACCTGCCGTGCCTGCGGTGAGGCTGTTTCCTGCCCTAACTGTTCAATTTCACTCACCTACCACAGCGCAAATAACCGCCTGATGTGTCACTACTGCGGTTATTCCGTACCCTATACAGATGAATGTCCCGTGTGCCACAGTCACAGGCTTTCATTCGGAGGTACAGGCACACAGAGGGCGGAAAAGGATATATCCGATATTTTCCCCGAGGCAAGAATACTGAGAATGGATACTGACGCTACCTCGTCAAAATCCTCCTATGAAAAGATGATTACCTCCTTTGCAAACGGTGATTACGATATTCTTGTGGGTACTCAGATGGTGGCAAAGGGACTCAATTTTCCGAATGTCACCCTTGTGGGCGTACTCAACGCAGACCATATGCTTTATGCCGACGATTACCGCAGCTACGAGCGTTCGTTTTCACTGCTCACTCAGGTGGTCGGCAGGAGCGGCAGAGGTAAGGATAAGGGAATGGCTGTTATTCAGACGCATACTCCCGACAACCTGATTATCTCAATGGCTGCAAGGCAGGATTACAATACCTTTTATTCAAATGAAATAAAGGTGAGAAGGGCAATGCTTTATCCTCCGTTTGCAGACATCTGTCTTGTCGGCTTTGTGTCGCAGAACAGGGAGCTTACGCTCAACGGCGCAAAAAAGTTTCTTGCAATGTTTACCGCTGAGGCAAAAAAGAATTACCCGAACATACCTCTGCGTATTTTAGGTCCTTCACCTGCGTTGGTGGTAAAGATAAGTAATAAATACAGATACAAAATTATTATAAAATGTAAAAATAATTCCGATTTCCGTGCCTTGCTTTCAAAGATACTTTGTGAGTTTGGCAAGGATAAGGAATTTTCAGGCGTTACGGCTTATGCCGATATGAACGCCCTTGTATGTTAAGGAAGTGTTTTTATGGCTATCAGGCAGATTGTTAAAGAGGGCGACAGCGTCCTTTCAAAAAAATGCCGTGAGGTTGTTAAATTTGACGACAGACTTGCACAGCTTATTGATGATATGATTGAAACCCTGCACGACTCAGGCGGAGTCGGTCTTGCCGCACCGCAGGTCGGCGTTATCCGCAGAGTTGTTGTAATTGATGTCAGCAGGGAGCAGAATCAGGTTATCGAGCTTGTAAACCCTGTTATAATTGCAACAAGCGGCGAACAGGAGGGAGTTGAGGGTTGTCTGTCCTGTCCCGGTGAATGGGGAATAACAACACGCCCGAATTATGTAAAGGTAAAAGCCTTTGACAGACACGGAAACGAGTTTACCGTTGACGGCAGGGAATTGCTTGCAAGAGCCTTCTGCCACGAGCTTGACCATCTTGAGGGTGTTCTTTTCAAGCAAAAGGCAAGCAGAATGCTCACTCCCGAAGAATGTGAAGAAATGTTTTCCTGATTGAGGGGTAATTATGAATATTATTTATATGGGTACTCCCGATTTTGCAGTACCTGCACTCAGAAGACTATACGAAAGCAGGCATACAGTTTCGGCGGTTTTTACTCAGCCTGACAAGCCGCAGGGCAGAAAAATGGTGCTTACACCGCCTGATGTAAAGGTGTGCGCTGAGGAACTCGGTATTCCGGTGTATCAGCCTGCAAGCTTTAAATCGGAAGAACCGCTTGAGATAATTAAAAAGTACAATCCCGATGTAATCGTTGTTGCGGCTTACGGAAAGCTTTTGCCAAAGGCTGTGCTTGAAAGCGCAAAATACGGCTGTATCAATATTCACGGCTCGCTTCTGCCCAAGTACAGAGGTGCTGCTCCGATTCAGCAGGCTGTTCTTAACGGCGATAAGGTTACGGGCGTTACTGCAATGCAGATGGCAGAGGGACTTGATACAGGCGATATTCTTACTACTATAGAAACCGAAATCGGCGAGAACGAAACCTCAGGAGAGCTTTTTGACCGACTGAGCATACTCGGCGGAGATTTGATTATCAGAACTCTTGATATGCTCGAAAACGGCGAAATAAAGCCGATAAAGCAGGACGAAAGCAAGGCA
>JBJEOV010000030.1:0-3551 GCA_051880895.1 Ruminococcus sp.
AAGGAGAATTTATATTATGACAACTTATCTATATCCGCAAAACCTCAAAGCTACCGCCAACCTGTGGCTGTGGAGCTTGCGAGATTTTGCAATTATGAGCATAGCACTTTTATTATCAATCCTGATACTCGCACAGACGAGGATGATAGTACCGCTTGCAGTAACACTCTGTTTCGGCTTTTTGTCAATACGACTTGAAGATACAACCATTCTGGATTTTATCCGCTATGCTGTGAAGTATTTTATATCAACTCAACAGACTTATTTTTGGGCAGAAAGGGGCAAATAAATGAAAAACAAGCAGAAGAAAACAAAACAAAAAGGTAAATCGGTTCAGGACTTGCTCGGTATAAAAACCTTTAGGAAGAACGGTTTGAAGGTCGGCAAGGAAGAACTGATTTTCTATATGGTTCAGCCGACCAATATTTCTGTACTTTCTCACACGAATATCGAAATCAAGGTGCGGCACCTGATGATGGTACTTTCTGCTGTGCCGGATATTGAGATTACCTGTACCGATTCCTGCGAGTGTTTCGATACGAACAAAAGCTATATCAAGAGCAGAATTGAAGCTGAACAGAATGAAAAAGTAAGGAGAATTCTCGCTAAAGACCTTGACTTTCTCGACAGTATTCAGACCGAAACTTCAACTGCAAGGCAGTTTCTGTTCATCGCAAGGTGCAAATTTTCAAAATCAGAAAATGTTTTGCAGAAAGCAAACAGGGTTGAAAAAATCATATCCGATCAGGGGTTTGAGGTTACAAGAATGAAGAAAGCAGACATCAAGCGTTTTCTTGCAATCTACTTTGAAGCAAGTATGAACGGCGATTTAATGCCCGATTATGACGGTGAGCAGTATTTTGAAAAGGAGCAGACCTATGAAGAAACATAAAGGAAAAATCCAAACGGGAATTGTGATATGCATATTTTCAGTAATTATAAATGCTTGTCTGATTTCGATATTTTCAAGGCTCTATGCCGAAAACAAGGAAAAGGAAGAATTCAGACAGCTTGCAGAAGTCGTTACTGAGGAAACAACTGAGGCAACCATTGAAGAAACAGTAAGAAAACCAAATCTGTTAAAAGTCAGCGATTCAGATAATGAAGTTCAGGATGAACAACCCGTGTATTACACAACCTATTATGAACCTCATTCAATATCAGAACTTATTTCCATGAATTCCGAATGCTTCGGCTGGATAAGCATAGCAGGAACAAATATCAATTACCCTGTTATGCACACACCAAGCAATCCGCAGAAGTATCTGAACAAAAACTTTTACGGCGAGTACAGTTATAGCGGTACTCCGTTTCTTGATGCAAGGTGTTCAGCCGACAGCACCAATCTCATAATCTACGGACACCATATGAACAATGGCACAATGTTTGCAGATCTCTGCAACTATACCGATTATTCTTATTTTACAGAACATCCGACTGTTGTGCTTGAAACTAAATACGGGGCATTTGGTTACTCCGTCTTTTCAGTTATGAAAGTAAAATCCGATGATGATTGGTACAAATTTTTGACAACAGATTTGGACAAAACCTATGAAAAATGGGTCAGTTATGCAAAAACAAAATCTCTGTATAACACAGAAATCACACCTGTTTACGGTCAGCAGATTTTAACGCTTTCAACCTGTTACGGATACAATCAGGATGACCGCATACTTGTGTTAGCAGTCCGAAATTAAAGGGGGTAAAAATTATGGGACTATTCAATAGAAAACCAAAGGTGCTCACACCCGAGCAAGCAGAAGAAATATACACAAAAGATTTCTTTGATATGATTTTGCCGTCAACAATAAAATTCTTGACAGATCACTACATTGTCGGCGACTCATACCGCAGTGTGTGGGCAGTCAGAGAATATCCGCCGTCAACTGAAGAACAGGCGATTCTCTCACAGCTTGCAGACAGAAACGGAGTTACTCTCCGCATATACCACAGGCTTGTGGAAAGTATGGAACAGAGAAAAATTATACAGAATGCCACACGCAAAAACAAGCTCAAGTCAAGCGGTAACGATGTAAATGAAACAATAGAAGCACAGGGCAACTTGCAGGATGTTGTCACCCTTATGGCAAACTTACGAAAAAACAAAGAACCGTTATTGCATTGCTCCGTGTTCATAGAGCTTAAAGCCAAAAGCAAACAGAAATTAAAGGAGTTACAGACTGATATTGCGATGGAGCTGACACGCTCCAAAATTGAAGTTGACAGATTAACGCTAAGGCAGAAAGAAGGCTTTTTGTCTGTAAATCCCATAGGTTCAAATCAGTTCGGAAGTTTATATGAAAGAGTGTTGCCTGCCTCATCTGTTGCAAACTTGTTCCCGTTCAACTTTTCAGGTAAGACCGATCCCAACGGCTTGTACATTGGCAGAGATAAATACGGAACTAATATCCTTGTTGACTTTGACCGCAGGACAGAGGACAAAACTACATCAAACATCCTTATTCTCGGAAACTCCGGTCAGGGCAAAAGTTATCTTCTAAAATTGATTTTAACTAATATCAGAGAAAGCGGCAAGAAAATAATTTGCCTTGACCCCGAAGCCGAGTACGAGGATCTGACAAAAGCCCTCGGCGGTTGTTACATTGATTTTATGTCGGGCAAATACAAAATCAATCCGTTAGAACCAAAGGATTGGGGTAATGCAAATGAAGAAATTGACTCCAAAACTCCCGAACCGTTCAAGCGTGTTACTCGACTTTCACAGCACATTGCATTCTTGAAAGACTTTTTCAGAACCTACAAGGATTTTACGGACGCACAGCTTGATACAATCGAAATTCTGCTTATGAAGCTGTATGCACGATTCGGGATTACAGACACAACCGATTACAGCACAAAGAAACCGTCCGACTTTCCTGTTATGTCTGACTTTTATGACTTGTGCGAAGAAGAATATATGACCTACGACCACAAGCGAAAGTATCTTTATACAGAAGAAATCCTGCAGGAGGTTTGTCTGGGTATTCATTCAATGTGTGTCGGTTCTGAAAGTAAATACTTCAACGGTCACACGAATATCACCGATGACAAATTCCTGTGCTTCGGCGTAAAAGGTTTGCTTGACACTAACCGCAGATTAAAAGACGCAATGTTATTTAATATCCTTTCCTATATGTCTAACAAGCTCCTCGGCGAGGGAAACACCGTTGCATCAATAGACGAGCTCTATTTGTTTTTGTCCAACCTCACCGCTATTGAGTATATCCGCAACGCAATGAAGCGTGTTCGTAAGAAGGACTCAGCTGTGATTTTAGCCAGTCAAAACATCGACGATTTTCTGATTCCGAGCGTTAAGGAATATACCAAGCCGCTGTTTTCAATTCCTACTCATCACTTCTTATTCTTCCCCGGCAATATCAACCCGAAAGATTTTGAAGAAGCACTAATGGTTGAACCAAACGAGTATGCCTTAATCAAATTCGGTGAGCGTGGCACTTGTCTGTATAGGTGCGGTAATGAACGCTATCTTTTACTTGTTCAAGCACCCGAATACAAAGCCGAAATTTTCGGCAGTGCAGGTGGAAGATAAA
>JBJEOV010000031.1:0-15814 GCA_051880895.1 Ruminococcus sp.
GCCTTTAAAAAGGCTTGACCTAAACTTTTACCCCGAGCAGATAGTTCGCTATAATCTTAACTTTTGTTGCCCGACCGAAAGTTTTGTTTATTCGCTAAATTATAGTTTTACTTTGCAAAACGGAATCTGTATTATTTTTATTATCAATCCTCAAACACCTTATCGGCTATTTCCTTTGTGGGCAGCTGAACATCCTTGAGCTTGCGCTGAATCTGTCTTGTGCGCACTCCCACAAGCTTGTCAAGCTCCTTGTTCGCCTGGTCGAGCCTTTGCTGTGTGGCGGTGAGAACATCTCCGAATTTATCGAACTCCTGCTTTACTGCGCCTAAAATCTCCCATACCTCTGCACTTCGCTTTTGTACCGCAAGGGTTTTAAAGCCCATCTGCAACGAATTGAGCAGCGCCGCCATTGTGCTTGGTCCTGCAATGTTTACCTTGTAATCACGCTGTAAAACCTCGACAAGTCCACGGTTGACAACCTCGCTGTATAAGCCCTCAAACGGCAGAAACATAATTGCAAATTCGGTGGTGTAGGGGGGATCTATGTATTTATCGTGAATGTCCTTTGCCTCGCTTTTGATTGTGGCAATCAGTGCCTTTGCGGCAAGCTCAATTTTAGCCTTGTCGCCCTCTTCAATAGCGTCACGCAGTGCCGAGTAGGTGTCGCCGGGGAACTTTGAGTCAATAGGCAGATAAATAAATTTATCGTCGTCGGACGGGAGCTTTACGGCAAATTCTACCACATTCCGTGAGCCTTTCTTTGTTGCAACATTTTCGTCATACTGCTCGGGGGAGAGAATTTCGCCCAGTATTGCGGAAAGCTGAATTTCGCCGAGAATACCCCTTGTTTTGACATTCGTAAGCACCTTTTTGAGGTCGCCCACGCCTACTGCAAGGCTCTGCATTTCGCCCAGTCCCTTATATACCTGCTCGAGCCTTTCGTTTACAAGCGAGAAGGAGCGGTTCATTTTTTCCTCAATGGACTGCTGTAAACGCTCGTCAACGGTCTTTCTCATTTCCTCCAGCTTTTTGTTGTTGTCGGTCTGTATGTAGTTGAGCCTGTTTTCAACCGAGCATCTTATATTGTCGAGCTTTTGCTCATTTTCAAGAGAAAAGGTTTTCAGCCTTTCCTCAAGCTGACTCAGGCTCTTGCTCTGGCTTGAAACCGACTGCTCCAGACGGGTGTCAACGGTCTTTCGCACTTCCTCAAGCTTTTTGTTGTTGTCGGTCTGTATGTAGTTGAGCCTGTTTTCAACCGAGCATCTTATATTGTCGAGCTTTTGCTCATTTTCAAGAGAAAAGGTTTTCAGCCTTTCCTCAAGCTGACCCAGGCTTTTGCTCTGGCTGACTGCATATGCGTTCTGGTTTGAGGCAAGCATATCTCCAAGGTTTTTAACCGAGCTTTGCGTGGCTGAGGTAAGCTCCTGTCTGAGTGAGGACTGCTCCGCCCTGATTGTATTTTCAAGCCGTTCTGTGTTTTCCTTATCGTTTGATTTTCGCAACTGATTTGCAATTATTATTCCAAGCATTACAACTGCAATAATAAGCAGGGCGATTATAATTATTTCTACTGCTGTTGGCATATTAGCACTTCCTTATCTAAATATACTAATATTTTACCATTATAAGCTCAGAATGTCAAACAAATGTTTTGCAAAAAGCCTGAAAAAACAGACTGCCAAAGCTGACAGTCTGTTATAAAATATTATTCAAATACAGTTTCCACAAGCTTGCTGCACCCCTTTGGGGAATACAAAAAGCGGTCGATGTGGCTGCCGCCAAAGTAATACTTCGGCTTTTGCGGATTGTATTTGTAATCAAAGGTATCAATTATAATTATTTTTATCTTCATCTTTTCGGGAATTATGCTTTTTATGTAAACGCTTGCCTGCTGTCCTGCCTTTACACCCTCCTTGCTCTCTGCAAGTCCTGCAAGATTAGGGGCAAGCTCTACAAATGCTCCGTAGTTTTCAACGCTCCGCACAATGCCTGCAACTGTTTCTCCTGCGCAAAAGCTCTCGGCGTTTTCTTCCCATGTGCCGAGCAGCTCCTTGTGGCTCAGGCTTATTCTGCCGTTTTCAACGGATTTTATCACCGCCCTTATGTCCATTCCTACGGTGAAACGCTCTCTGGGATGCTCAATCCTCGAAACGGAAATTGTATCTATCGGCATTAGAGCGACAATTCCGCAGCCTATGTCAGCAAATGCTCCGAAATTTTCGAGGTGGGTGATACGGGCGTCAATTACATCGCCGCAGGCAAGGTGCGAGATGTAGTTTTTCATACACCTCTGCTGAGCCTTTTCTCTTGAAAGCACCGCAAAGCGTTCGCCGTTTTCGTCAACGGCAAAGTCTGTAATGACAAAGCACACCGGACGGTTTACCCGTGAAATCACCGCAATGTCTCGCACACTGCCCTCACGGATACCGATTGCGCCCTCCTCACGGGGGATTACTCCCTTCATAATTCCGAGGTCAACAATCAGATTATGACCTGCGTCGCACACGCAGGCTCTCGCCTCAAGAATTTTTCCCTCTTTTTTTGCGTCACTTAATAAAGAAAAGCTGTGGAGCGTGTTGATATTATCCTGTGTTAAAATGAGTTTTCCTTCGGGTAAATATTCTGACATTTTACAGCCTCCGTTAATTTTTTTGCGCATACTGAAACGATTTTATGCCGGAACAGACTTGTTATGAGCGTTCAGTAAGCATATTTGGTTACAAATATTAGTATGATTCTGAACATTAAAATATAACCGAAAGAAAATCCCTCTCCGTTTCCGGAGAGGGAAGTATATAATATATTTTTGAATTATGCCCATCTGAGAGTATCGTTGTAAAGATTGATGTAATCCTGAGCGGAACGCTCCCAGCTGTTGTCGCTCATCATTGCACGCCACATAAGCTGGTGCCAGCCTGCGTCATTGCGGATACCCCACAAAGCTCTTCTTACAGCGTGAACCATATCTGCTGTATCGTAGTTTCTGAAGGTAAAGCCGTTGCCGTAGTTGTCGGCACTGTCAAATACGGAGTCCTTAAGACCGCCGACCTCACGCACAACAGGAATTGTACCGTAGCGCAGAGCAATCATCTGAGCGAGTCCGCAAGGCTCCTGAGCTGACGGCATAAGGAATATATCAGCACCTGAATAAATCTTTCTTGCAAGTTCAGGTACAAAACCGTGGCAGAAGCAAAGTCTGCCGGGATATTTTGCCTGCATATAGTTGAAGTAGTCCTCATATTCCTTATCACCCGAGCCGAGAATTACGAACTGCATATTCTCGGTGTTCATAAGCTCTTCAAGTCCCATTCTTACAAGGTCAAGTCCCTTATGACCTACAAGTCTTGTTACCATACCCACAATCGGTACATCCCAGCGCTGTTCAAGGCAAAGACGCTCCTGAAGCGCTCTCTTACACTCACCCTTGCCGCTCATATCGTCCTTTGAGTAGTTGCGATAGAGCTGATAGTCTGTTTCGGGATTATAGCTTTCGGTGTCAATACCGTTTTTAATACCGCAAAGCTTGTAGTGACGCAGATTAAGCTCGTCGTGAAGTCCCCAGCTGAACCACGGGTCCTTGATTTCAGCCGCATAGCTCGGAGATACCGTTGAAACTCTTGTTGCTGTTTCAATAGCACCCTTCATCATATTGAGCTTGCCGTTCATTTCAAGGATTTTTGTTTTGTCGGCAGGAATACCAACACATTCTGTATTAACCTCCCAGCCGTACTCGCCCTGATACTGAATATTGTGGATGGTAAACAGAGTCTTGATGTTGTGATACCACGGTCTGTGTGAATAGAACAGGTAGTAGTAAAGAGGAACAAGAGCTGTCTGCCAGTCGTTGCAGTGGATGATATCCGGATGGAAGTCAATGTACGGGAGCATTTCAAGAATTGCTCTTGAGAAGAACGCAAATCTCTCGGCGTCATCGTAATGACCGTAGAGTGTGCCACGCTTGAAGTAGTATTCATTGTCAATGAAATAATATGTACAGTCGTGCCATCTTGCCCAGAAAAGTCCGCAGTACTGGTGACGCCATGCAACGGGTACAGTGAAGTTTGTGATGAAATTGAGCGAATTTCTCAAATCCTGCGGAATTGTGCCGTAAAGCGGAACAACAATTCTGCAATCCTGTCCCTTTCTGCAAAGTGTATGCGGCAGACTTCCTGCAACATCGGCAAGTCCGCCGCTTCCGCAGAACGGATTTGCTTCAGACGCACAATATAAAATTCTCATTTGATTTTACCTCCATTAAACAACAGATTTTTTTGCTATAAATACAGGGTAGGAGTCATAGCCCATAAGTGAACGACCGTCCTGTATAGTAACATCCTTATCTATTATAACATAATTCAGGTTGGTATTGCAACCGATTTTTGTATCCTGCATAATAATTGAGTTGCTGACCTTGGCACCCTCGCCGATATACACGCCCTTTGAAATAACGCAGTTTTCAACCTCGCCGTTGATTACACAGCCCTGAGCGATAATTGAATTTTTCACGCTGCTGGTAAGACCGTAGCGTGACGGAGCGTCATCTCTTACCTTTGTGTATATAGGACGCTGCGGATTAAAGAGAGCGTCCCTGACATCCTTTTTGATTAAGTCCATATTGAAATTGAAATAATCCTGATTGGAAGATATTGCAGCGGTGTAGCCCTTGTCCTCAAAGCCATAGACATTGTATTTACCGACAGCAGCCTGAATAATGCTTTTTATATTCTTCTGATTTATAGCAAGAGCCTGATTTATTTCCTGCATAAGCAGATCCTTTTTGATAAGCACTGCGCCGAATACAACATTTTCAACAGCACCGGTTTTCTGCGGATTTAAGAACAGTCTGTTTACTCTGCCGTCGCTGTCAACGCTGATAGTCATAGGGCGGTCATAGCCTGACGGAACTACCGTTTTGTTGTAAATCAGAGTGACATCTGCATTCTTTTTTGTGTGGAAATCAAAAAGCTCTGTGCAGTCAAAGTTAGAAATAATGTTGCCCGGTGAGAGCAGAACATATTCCTCACGGCTGTTTTCAATGTAGCCGTGCATATTGTATATGGTTTCAGGGTAGCTTGAGAAAGAGCTGCCGTTGTAGGGGGTGAGCAGTGTGAGCTGACTTCTTCTCTTTGAAAGGTCATAGGCTGAGCCTGAGCCGAGGTGGTCGGCAAGAGAGAGGTAGTTCTTTGTAGCAACCACGCCTACATTGTTGATGCCAGAGTTCGACATATTTGAAAGAACAAAGTCGATTATTCTGTATTTGCCTCCAACCGGTACGCTTGCCATTGTGCGTGAGGAGGTGAGGTCAGGCATTTTTTCGTCAAGAGTGCCTGCAAAAATAAGTCCTAAAACATTATTACATCTCATTTGCTTTTACCTCCGTGCATCTGTCAATCATTTCCTTTGGCTTTACAACTGCGCCCTCGTCGATTACAGCGTTTTCGCCGACTACAGCAATACCCCAGTCGTCTTTGTTTTCAACATCCTCAGGTCTTGCGCCTACTACAGCGTTTTTGCGCACAACTGTGTTTTCTGCAATAATCGCAAACTGAACAGTTGCGCCTTCTTCAATTACTGCGCCCGGCATAATTATTGAAGAATTGATTGTTGCGCCCTTTCCTATTGTAACGCCTGCGAAAAGAATTGAAAATTCGAGATTGCCGTAAACATTACAGCCGTCTGCTACAAGTGAATTCTGAATAACTGCGTCGCTCGATACAAAGTGCGGCGGCATCAGCGGATTTCTTGAGTAAATATCCTTTAAATCAAGTGTGACATTCGGGTCGAGAAGATCCATATTAGCCTCCCAGAGGCTGTCGATAGTTCCTACATCCTTCCAGTAGCCCTCAAACGGATATGCAAACATACGCTCGCCGGCGCTGAGCATTGCAGGGAGAACATCCTTGCCGAAATCGTGGCTTGAGTTTTCGTTTTCGTCATCCTCAATAAGGTATTTTCTCAGCTCCTTGTAGCTGAAAATGTAGATACCCATAGATGCGTTTGTGCTCTTTGGCTTTTTTGGTTTTTCTTCAAATTCGTAGATTTCTCCGTCCGCATGTGTGTTGAGAATACCAAATCTTGACGCCTCCTCAAGAGAAACATCAATAACTGCGATAGTGCAGGCTGCGTTCTTTTCCTTATGGTACTCAAGCATTTTGTTGTAGTCCATTTTGTAGATGTGGTCGCCCGACAGAATAACAACATACTCGGGGTCGTAGCGGTCGATGTAGCTGATATTCTGGAAAATTGCATTGGCAGTGCCTGAATACCAGTCTGCACCGTCAACAGCCTGATAAGGACTCAGACAGGTTACGCCCGAGTGCATACCGTCAAGATCCCACGGCTGACCGTTGCCTATGTATTCATTAAGAGCGAGAGGCTGATACTGTGTGAGAATACCCACAGCCTCAATGCCTGAATTTACGCAGTTTGACAGTGGAAAGTCAATGATTCGATATTTTCCGCCGAATGGAACGGCAGGCTTTGCAATTTTTCTTGTAAGCACGCCAAGACGGGAGCCCTGACCGCCTGCAAGAAGCATTGCAACTACTTCCTTCTTAGGGAACATTTATTTTTACCTCCAGAGTTTATTTAAGAGCAGGGCAGATTGTGAGCGTACTGCTCTGCAATTATATGTATTTTTATTTCTCAGCCTTTACGGCGTCTGAATTAAGGAAACACTGATTAAATCGTTTGTGCATATTGTGCAGTCAGATTTTTTGTCAGGTTGCACAAATAAACCGCAGTAATGCTGACGCATTACGAGGATTTTTTGGGCAAGCTGGCAGAAAATATGCAAGCAAGATGTGCAAACAGCTTTCAGCGTGATTTATTCAGTGGTTCCTTAAGAACAACTGTTTTTCGTGGATTTTCGGTTTCGCTGTCGGGATTTTCCGATACCCTTGTGCATTTAAGGTAGATTACGCCGAGAGGGGGCAGGGTGAGGGAAAGTCCCTGCTTGTAGCCGTGAATTTTCATCGGTACAGTGGTAAGAGTACCTGTGTTTGATACGCCGGTACCTCCGAATTCTGTTAAGTCGGAATTAAAGATTTCTTCGTACTCGCCGAAATGAGGAACGCCTATCATATAGTTTTCGTGCATTGTCGGCTGGAAGTTGCAGACTGCAATAATCTCGTTGCCGTCTGAGTCGGTCCTCCTGAATGCTATAACGCTTTGGGTATAATCGTTTCGGTGTATCCATTCAAAGCCCTTCGGGGTAGTGTCAAGCTCGTAAAGCGGCTTGTTTTCAAGATAAAATTTATTTATCTGCTTAAAGAATGTGTACAGAGCCATATGCTTTTCAAATTTAAGCAGCTCCCACTGAATGCCCGAGTCAAAATCCCATTCGTCAAACTGACCTATCTCACTGCCCATAAACACAAGCTTTTTGCCGGGGTGGGCATACATATATGTAATAAACGCTCTTACTCCTGCAAATTTGCTGTCGTAGTCGCCGGGCATTTTGCTTATAAGCGAGCCCTTACCGTGGGCGACCTCATCGTGAGAAATAGGCAGAATGAATCTTTCAGAGAAAGCATAGAAAAAGCTAAATGTAAGGTTATCGTGGTTAAACGGACGCCACAGCGGGTCAAGCGACATATAGTGCAGGGTATCGTTCATCCATCCCATATTCCATTTGTAGTCAAAGCCGAGTCCGCCGTCCTCAATAGGATGAGTAAGCTTTGGCCATGAGGTGTTTTCCTCGGCAAAGGTGAGCGCCGACGGGTGGTACATATGTACAGCCTTGTTAATACGCTTGATGAAATCAATAGCCTCAAGGTTTTCCTTTCCGCCAAAGCGGTTCGGCTCCCATTCGCCGTCCTTCTTTCCGTAGTCAAGGTAAAGCATAGACGAAACAGCGCCGATTCGCATACCGTCAATGTGGTATTTATCAAACCAGAACATTATGGCAGAAATCAGAAAGCTGATTACCTCATAACGCTGAAAATTAAAAAGACAGGTGCCCCAGCTGTTACGCTGACCTTTTTTGGGATTGGGATCTTCAAAAAGGCAGGTGCCGTCAAATTTTGAAAGTCCGTATTCGTCCTTCGGAAAGTTTGACGGAACAATTTCCATAATAACGCCGATACCCTCCATATGACAGCGGTCAATAAGAGCCATAAGGTCGCAGGGCGTGCCGTAACGGGAGGTTGCGGCATAGTAGCCTGTGGTCTGGTAGCCCCAGCTCGGATCATAGGGATATTCCATAAGTGGCATCAGCTGAACATGGGTGTAGTTCATTTCCTTTAAAAAAGGAATAAGCTCGTCTGCAAGCTTCTGATAATTAAAGTGATTACCGTCGGGGTATTTCTTCCACGAGCCTGCGTGAATTTCGTAAATATTCATCGGCTTGTCGGGCGCCGAGGTGCTTATGCGGTTCTCCATCCAGCCGTCGTCGTGCCATACATACTGATTTATGTTGAAGGCTACAGAGCTGTTATCAGGTCTTGTCCGTGCGTGAAAGGCGAAGGGATCTGCTTTCAGTATTTTTTTGTGTTCTACGGTTTCAATACAGAACTTATAAACATCAAATTCATTGATATTTTCAATGAACAGCTCCCAGACGCCGCTTCCGATTTTATACATATAATCGGCGTCCTGATTCCAGTCGTTAAAATCGCCGACAACAGCTACGGTAACGGCATTAGGCGCCCATACTCTGAACATAACGCCGTTTCTGCCGTCTAAATTTATAAAATGAGCGCCGAGAAAATCGTAAGTACGAACAGCGTCACCGTCGGAAAACAGACGCAGCGGAGAACGCTCATCATTAAAGACATACTTCATATATTCAACTCCTTAATCCGACTGCCTCATTACCCGAAAACGGCAGCCACCCGTCCGCAAATGCGGACATACCATAAATTTCACTGTTAATTTAAAAACTTCAATGCAAAATAATACCAATAAAAACTACTTTTATATTCCTAATTATATAATAACAAATTTATATGTTGTTTTCAAGCAAATTTGAAAATTTTTACACAATATTTTCGTGTAAATTTTATAAATTATCCTTTAAAACTACTTAAAGGAACACATTTTTACATAAAAAATTAAAATTTATAAATAATTCAAGTAAAAATATATTATTTGTAAAAACCAAGCCTGTTTCAGGTAATCATTTTTTATTTTTTCTTATATACATAACTGTTAAAATGTGTATATATCGTTAAAGGTGTATTTTTATTGTTCGTTTAAGCAAGTTAATCTATAATTTATTCTACACTAAATTACAGTTTAACTTATTAATAGGTATAGCCATAAAACAGCCCTCTGATTTTCGGGCAGAGGGCAATAAATGATATAATCAAAAAATATTTTTCTTTATTCTGTCAAGTGCGCCTTTTTCTATACGGCTGACCTGAGCCTGCGATATTCCTATTTCGCTTGCCACCTCCATCTGGGTTTTGCCTCGGAAAAACCGCATTGTCAGTATCCGCTTTTCACGGTTGGAGAGGTTTGAAATCGCCTCCTTGACTGCAATTTCCTCAAGCCAGGTGGAGTCGTCGCTCTTGTCGCCTATCTGGTCCATAACATATATGGTGTCGCTTCCGTCCGAAAAAACAGGCTCATACAGCGAAACAGGCTCGATTATCGCCTCAAGCGCAAGCACGACATCGTGCTTTGGCACGCCCATAATTTTTGCGATTTCCTCAACGGTAGGCTCACGGTTTTCCTTGTTTGTAAGCTGTTCCTTAATCTGCATAGCCTTGTAGGCGGTGTCACGCATTGAGCGTGATACCCTGATTGAGTTGTTGTCACGCAGGTATCTCCTCACCTCGCCGATAATCATCGGGACTCCGTAGGTGCTGAACCGCACGTCAAGTGAGGGATCAAAGTTGTCGATAGCCTTGATAAGCCCGATAACGCCCACCTGAAATAAATCGTCAGGATTTTCGCCACGGTTTGTAAATCGCTGGATTACCGACAGCACAAGGCGCAGGTTGCCTTTAATCATTTCCTCACGGGCTTTTTTGCGTTCTTCCTCACTGCCGTTTTTTATTGTGTTCAGCAGCGCTTTTTTCTCCTTTTCGCTCAGAACCTTAAGCTTAGATGTGTTTACTCCGCAAATTTCAACTTTACCATACTGCAAAAAATTACCCCCAAGCAATTCTTTACAATAAGTATTGCCAAAAAAAGGGGAGTTAATACTAATACCTGAAAAAATCAGGTTACATCTGAGAAGATAATTTTAACAAAGATTGTCTGCTTTTTATTAAGTATTAGTTCAGCTTTGAGTAAAACACGCAAAAAAAGAGATACCCGTAAAGGTATCTCCTTATTGATTATTTTGCGTAATTAACTGCCCGGCTCTCTCTGATGATGTTGACCTTAATCTGTCCCGGATATTCAAGCTCATCTTCAATCTTCTTGCAGATTTCTCTTGCAAGCGAAACCATACGCTCATCATTGACAACCTCAGGCTTAACCATAATGCGTACCTCACGGCCTGCCTGAATAGCAAAGGAGCTTTCAACTCCCTCGAATGAGGACGCAACCTCCTCGAGCTTTTCAAGACGCCTGATGTAGTTTTCCACATTTTCTCTTCTTGCACCCGGTCTTGCGGCTGAGAGTGCATCGGCTGCCTGCACAAGACAGGCTACAATCGTTTTAGCCTCAACATCGCCGTGGTGAGCCTGAATAGCGTGGATAACTGCGTCGTGCTCCTTGTATTTTCTTGCCAGATCAACACCGATCTGCACATGAGTACCCTCAACCTCGTGGTCAATGGATTTACCGATATCGTGCAGAAGACCTGCACGCCTTGCTATGGTAGGATCCATACCAAGCTCGCTTGCCATCATACCTGCAAGGTATGCAACCTCAAGCGAATGGTTAAGTACATTCTGACCGTAGCTGGTACGGTAGCGAAGTCTGCCCAGAAGCTTTACAAGCTCGGGGTGAATATTGTGTACGCCTGCCTCAAGCACAGCTCTTTCGCCGTCGTGCTTGATTGCGGCGTCAACCTCACGCCTTGCCTTTTCAACCATCTCTTCAATTCTTGCAGGGTGGATTCTGCCGTCTGCGATAAGCTTTTCAAGGGCAATCCTTGCAACCTCTCGTCTTACAGGCTCAAAGCTTGAAAGGGTGATTGCCTCAGGCGTATCGTCAATTATAAGGTCAACGCCCGTAAGAGTTTCAATAGCTCTGATGTTTCTGCCCTCTCTGCCGATTATCCTGCCCTTCATTTCGTCATTAGGGAGTGGAACTACAGAGATTGTTGCCTCTGCAACCTGCTCGGCGGCAAGTCGCTGAATAGCAAGAGAAATGATGTTTCTTGCCTTTTCGTCTGCCTCGTCCTTGAGCTGCTCGGTGTATTCCATAATTTTAACGGATTTTTCGTGAGCAAGCTCGTCCTCAAGCTGTGAAAGCAGGTAGCTTTTTGCCTGCTCGGCTGTGTAGCCGGAAATTTTCTCAAGCATTTCAAACTGACTTTTCTTGAGAGTTTCGATTTCCTCAAGCTTTGCGTCAGCGTCCTTTAGCTTGCGTGAAAGCTTTTCGTCCTTAACCTCAATGTTGTCAAGCTTTTTGTCGAGGGTTTCCTCCTTTTGCTGAATGCGTCTTTCCTGGCGTTGAACCTCCTTGCGGCGGTCGGCAATTTCTTTTTCGCTTTCCGTTCTGAAGCGCTGAACCTCTTCCTTGCCCTCCAAAACAGCCTCTTTCTTTTTAGCCTCAGCTGTTTTCATAGCGTCGGAAACAATTTTTCTTGCCTCTTCCTCAGCACTTCCGATTTCCTTTTCGGCAACCTGCTTGCGGTAGGTGATACCTCCGAAGATACCTGCACCCGCACCGAGAAGCAACGCAGCAACAATACATATTATTGCAATGGCTATCGGCATTCTGACACCTCCTTGTTTGATTTTTTTGTTAATTAGTTAAAGTTCAATCAAACAGCCTTGTCGGTGCCGTTAGTAAAGATATTCAA
The DNA here is from genome assembly GCA_051880895.1 of Ruminococcus sp. Classification (GTDB taxonomy): domain Bacteria; phylum Bacillota; class Clostridia; order Oscillospirales; family Acutalibacteraceae; genus Ruminococcoides. The sequence goes on from JBJEOV010000031.1 coordinate 11,927, forward strand.
TTTTCATTTTTATAAAATAATTTTATTTAATATTTTTTATAAGCGGTAAAGCTATATTATAACAATAATAAGTTAAATAAAGTTATAAAAATTAATAAAAAATATCTATAAATAACGGCTCTAAACGAGTCTGATTAATAAAAAATAGGTAAAACATTTAGCCCTATTTGCCCGCATTAGCGGTAGTATAATTATTTTAACCTAAAATACATTAAATGTCAAGAATAATAATGGCAATTTTGCAAATAAATAAGTAAAAATTGTACTTTTCACAGGGCAATTTGACAAGTGGTTTCGTCAAGTTGCAATAAAAATCGATAAATTATTAACAAAAATTCGTTTTTATGTAAAATTCACGAAAAAATTTGTTAAAATTTTATCAAGCACTTGAAGAACGGCAAAAAATGTAATATAATTAAACTACCTTATAAATTAGGAGGAATTTTAAAATGTCAGTAAAAGTTGCAATTAACGGCTTCGGCCGTATCGGTCGTCTTGCATTCAGACAGATGTTTGGTGCAGAGGGCTATGAGGTAGTTGCTATCAACGACCTTACAAAACCATCAATGCTCGCAGATCTTCTCAAGTACGATACAGCACAGGGCGGCTACTGCGGCAGAATCGGTGAGAACCTTCACACAGTAGAGGCTGACGACGAGAACAACACAATCACAGTTGACGGCAAGACTCTTACAATCTATGCTAAGGCTAACGCTGCTGAGCTCCCATGGGGCGAGATCGGCGTTGATGTAGTTCTTGAGTGCACAGGCTTCTACACATCAAAGGCTAAGAGCCAGGCTCACATCGATGCAGGCGCTAAGAAGGTTGTTATTTCTGCTCCGGCAGGCAACGACCTCAAGACAATCGTTTACAGCGTAAACGAGGGTACACTCACAACTGAGGATACAATCATTTCTGCTGCATCCTGCACAACAAACTGCCTCGCTCCGATGGCTGACACACTTAACAAGTATGCTGAAATCCAGAGCGGTATTATGTCAACAATCCACGCTTACACAGGCGACCAGATGATTCTTGACGGTCCTCACAGAAAGGGCGACCTCAGAAGAGCAAGAGCAGGTGCTGCTAACATCGTTCCTAACTCAACAGGCGCTGCTAAGGCTATCGGTCTTGTAATTCCTGAGCTCAACGGCAAGCTTATCGGTTCTGCACAGCGTGTTCCTGTTCCTACAGGTTCAACAACAATCCTTACAGCTGTTGTTAAGGGTACAGATGTAACAGTTGAGGGCATCAACGCTGCTATGAAGGCTGCTGCTTCTGAGTCATTCGGTTACAACGAGGATCCAATCGTTTCTTCAGATGTTATCGGTATGAAGTACGGCTCACTCTTTGACGCTACTCAGACAATGGTATCAAAGATTGCTGACGATCTCTATGAGGTACAGGTTGTTTCTTGGTATGATAACGAGAACTCATACACAAGCCAGATGGTAAGAACAATTAAGTACTTTGCTGAATTAGGCTAATCTTAACCTGTAATTTATCGGGTTTAAACTTTAAGCTGTCTTTTTAAGGCAGCTTTTTGTTTTTGCAAAAAATCCTTTGCTGATATTTACTTTTATGCTTTTGTATGTTAAAATTTTAATGTATAAAAATATTTGCAGGGCTTTGCAAAGGAGAACTAAAAATGAACTCAAAGTTAAAGAACAGTGATACGGATTTTCTTTTTAAGGCAATACTGTCCCTTGAAAGCGAGGAGGAATGTTATCGCTTTTTTGAGGATTTATGCACCAGTCCGGAATTAAAGGCAATGTCGCAAAGGCTTGTTGTTGCAAAAATGCTGACCGAAAAAAAGGTGTATTCCGAAATTGTAAAGGAAACAGGAGCGTCAACCGCAACCATCAGCCGTGTAAAACGGGCGCTTTTTGACAACGATACCTACGGCTATACGCTTGTGCTTGACAAGATTGCAAAAGAGGAAAATAAATGAGCTACAATGTTTTTGCCGACTACTATGATGCGCTTATGCAGAATGCAGGCTATGCCGAGAGATGCGACTACATTTGCAGGCTGATGGAGAGGCACAGCCACGATTTCGGCATTACTCTTGACCTAGCCTGCGGTACGGGCAGTCTTACTCAGGAGCTTGCGCAGAGGGGCGTTGATGTTTACGGAGTTGACGCAAGCGCAGAAATGCTCAGCGAGGCAATGCAGAAATCAAGCGAAAAAGGGTTGAATATTTTATATTTAAGGCAGAAAATGCAGAGTCTTGACCTGTACGGCACGATTGATACCTGCGTCTGCACCCTTGACAGTATAAATCATCTGACAGACGAAAAGGCGGTTGCAAAGGCTTTTGAGCGTGTGGCTTTCTTTATGAACAGGGACGGAATTTTTATGTTTGATGTAAATACCGTCTATAAACACGAAAAGGTGCTTGCGAACAATACATTTGTATATGAAACCGACAAGGTGTTCTGTGTGTGGCAGAATACCCTGAGGGATAATTGCGTGACAGATATTGACCTTGATTTTTTTGAAGAGGAAAACGGCGTTTATTACCGCACAAGCGAGAGCTTTTCCGAGCGTGGCTACTCAAGGGAGAGGCTTGCCGGAATGCTGACAAACGCAGGCTTTGAGGTCGAGGCTGTGTACGGTGATATGAGCTTTGACGAGCCGAAGGAGAACGAACAACGGCTTGTGTTTGTGGCAAGAATGAAAAATCCGATTAATAAGGAATATTGACGGGAGAATAATATGGATAAAATTATAAGATGTATAACCTCAGACGGTGCGGTTATGGCGTCTGCCATTGACGCCTCGGATATTGTTTTTAAGGCGCAGAAAATTCACGGACTTTCAAGAAGTGCAACCGCCGCTCTCGGCAGACTTCTGTGCGCAACCTCAATGATGGGCGCAATGCTCAAGCAGAAGGACGCATCAATAAATCTGAGAGTATCTGGTGACGGCGAGTTAGGCCCTGTAATCGCTGTGGCTGACAGCAGGGGAAATGTGCGTGGCTATGTCGGCAATGCGAACTGTCCTACCGAATATTATAATAACGGCAAGATAAATGTGTCCAAGGCGGTCGGCAAAAACGGCGTGCTGAATGTTATGAGGGATTACGGCTCGGGCGACCCGTACATCGGTCAGGTGGAGCTTGTAAGCGGCGAGATTGCCGAGGATATTACAAATTACTTTGCAACGAGCGAGCAGATTCCGACAGTCTGCGCACTGGGCGTTCTCCTTAGTAAAGAGGACGGCGAGGTAATGCTTGCAGGCGGTCTGCTTATTCAGCTTTTGCCGGGCGCATTTGAGGATACTATTGAAAAGCTCGAGAAAAACCTTGAAACGCTCGAGCCGGTTACAACTATGCTTGCAAAGGGAATGAGTATTCTTGATATCTGCAAAACTGCGCTTGCCGGCTTTGAGGTTGAGGTGCTTGACGAGTACCCTGTAAAGTATGTATGCACCTGCTCAAGAGAGAAGCTTGAAAGGCTGTTCTGCACTATGAGCGACGAGGATATCCGTTCTATGGCTGACGAAAAGGGAATGGCGGTGGCTAACTGTCACTTCTGCAATAAGAAGTATGTATTTACAAAGTCCGACCTGGAGAAGATAATTAAAGAGAAAAATTCAAAGGATTAATTTGCCGTAAAAAGTCGGGTTGCTTTGCTTTTGTAAAGTTTTTTTGAAAAAATTTCAAAAAGGTGTTGACATTTGAGCCGTAATGGTGTATTATAATACTCGTCGCTGAGATACACGGCAAACGAAAGCAAAGCGACAAAGGCAATGGGAGCATAGCTCAGCTGGGAGAGCATCTGCCTTACAAGCAGAGGGTCATAGGTTCGAGCCCTATTGTTCCCACCATTTGGCCCGGTAGTTCAGTTGGTTAGAACGCTAGCCTGTCACGCTAGAGGTCGACGG
>JBJEOV010000032.1:0-3427 GCA_051880895.1 Ruminococcus sp.
CCCCAAACGACCAAAGGTCAGTGACCTTTGGAAACCCTATACTTTTGTTTTTCTAACATAGTTTGTTTTTATTTATACTTTTGATTATTGATATTGTGGTAAATTTCAGTTCGGCATACTAAAAGGGATAATCATATTTTTTAAAATTATTGACTTTTTTGCTGTTTTTATGTAAAATAAAAGGTAGCGTATTTATAACATTATAAAAGCATATGGCATAAAATAAATACAATAATTGCCGTTAAAGAGGATTGGAGAGAGGAAAAATGCAGCTTTCAGGTGCAGAAATAATTTGTGAATGTTTGTTGGAGCAGGGTGTTGATACCGTGTTCGGCTATCCGGGCGGTGCGGCACTCAATACATATGACGCTCTTTATAAGTACAGCGACAGAATTAATCATATTCTTACCGCTCACGAGCAGGGCGCATCTCACGCAGCAGACGGATATGCAAGGGCAACGGGCAAGACAGGCGTTGTAATCACAACCTCGGGACCGGGCGCAACAAATATTGTAACGGGCATTGCTACTGCTAATATCGACAGTATTCCTGTTGTGGCTATCACAGGCAATGTTACAACCGACCAGCTCGGCAGGGACAGCTTTCAGGAGGTTGATATTGTAAATATCGTAAAGCCGATTACAAAGGCAAGCTTTCTTGTTGAAAAGGTAGAGGACCTCGCACCCACTCTCCGCAAGGCTTTTGAAATTGCTCAGTCGGGCAGAAAAGGACCTGTGCTTGTTGATGTGCCAAAGGATGTTACTGCAAACAAGACTGATTTTGAGCCTGAAAAGCCAAACGAAATTGAAAGAGTAAGCATAAAAAATCCTGATACAATTAAAAAGGTTCAGGATATGATAAGAAAATCAAAGCAGCCGATTATTTACGCAGGCGGCGGTATTATCAGTGCAAATGCAACCGAGATTTTCACAAAATTTGCCGAGCTTACGGATATTCCGGTTTGCTGTTCGATTATGGGACTCGGCTGTATTCCTGCCGACCATCCGCTTTGTATGGGCAATATCGGTATGCACGGCGGCTACGAAACAGGTATGGCTACCGACAAATGCGATTTGATTATTGCCTGCGGTGCAAGATTTTCCGACCGTGTGGCAGGCGACAGAGAGAAATTCGGCGCACAGGCTGAGATTGTTCAGCTTGAGATTGACGAAAAGGAAATCAATAAAAATGTTAAGGTCAGCGAGTATGTACTCGGCGACCTTGAAAATACACTTGAGGCACTCTGCGACGGTATGGAGCAGCAGAACCATTCAGAATGGCTGTCAACTCTTGCAGAATGGAAGCATTTTCTTGATAACAAAAAGCCTGCTGATGACGGCTATCCTCAGCCAAAGGAAATCCTTGACGCACTCAACGAGATAAAGGCTGACGATGACATTGTGGCTACCGATGTAGGACAGCATCAGATGTGGGTTGCGCAGTTCAACAAGGCGCAGACTCCACGCACCTTCCTCACCTCGGGCGGTCTTGGCACAATGGGCTTTGGTATGGGTGCGGCAATCGGCGCACAGATGGCTCACCACGACAAGAGGGTTGTACTCGTAACAGGCGACGGCAGCTTCCATATGAATCTGAACGAGCTTGTTACAATGAAGTCCTACGATTTGCCTGTTGTAATTCTTGTTATGAACAACACAGTGCTCGGAATGGTTCGTCAGTGGCAAAAGCTGTTTTACGGCAACCGTTTTTCACAGACAGATCCGCACAGAGCAACCGATTTTGTTGCGCTTGCAAACGCTTTCGGAATTGACGGAATGAGAATTAATACAAAGGAAGAAATCAAGCCGGTGCTTGAAAAGGCATTTGCACTTAAAAAGCCGGTGCTTGTTGATTGCAGAATCAGCCCAGACCAGAATGTACTTCCTATGATTCCGCCCGGAAAAACCGTAAACGAGATTATCACAGAGATGTAATTTTTGCTCCCGACTTATGAAGAGTCGGGAGCAGTATTTTTCGGGAAATACAAATTTTTTCAGAATAAGTCAGTCAAGTAATTTTTTGGAGATGTTTTTATGAAATCAACCTGTCACGAATTTTATAATAAATTCAAGTGCATTGCCGACAAATGCCCCGACAGCTGCTGCAAGGAATGGGATGTTGTGGTTGATGACGACAGCTATACTAAATATAAAAATGCCGGCGGCGAGATAGGGGAAAGGCTCAGACGGGTTATGACTGTTGATTCGGACGGCGACAGGATTTTTACCCTGTGCAATAACCGCTGTCCGTTCTGGAATGAGGATATGCTCTGCGATATTTATATAGAACTTGGTGAGGACTCACTCTGCGAAACCTGTAGGAGATTTCCCCGAATTGTACTCGACTATTCAGCCTTTGAGGAGAAAATCCTTTCGCTTGCCTGCCCCGAGGCTCTCAGGCTTATGCTTGAAAAGGGCGCAATGCAGAAAATCTTTACCATAGACAATCAAAAAAATCCCCAGCCTTGCGATTACGATACCGAAGTGATGGAATTGCTGATAAATGCAAGGGAGAAGATATTTACCGTTCTTAATGATGATAAGAACAGCATTTTCGACTGCCTCAATTCAATGTATAAAATCTGCCTTGAGGTGCAGTCACAGCTTGATGATGCCGAGTACATACAACAAGCCGAAATCAGTGAAGAAGGCTTTATTACCGATTACAAAAGCACAGTCGATTTGCTTTTACGGCTTGATATTATGACGGACGAATGGAGAAATCTGCTTGAAAATGCAAGCGGATATACACCCGATGAAGGGGATTTTACAGAATTCAAAAGCTTTATCTGCGAGTATGAATACGAATATAAAAATCTGATGTATTATTACACTTTCAGATATTTTTTAAATTCTATAGACAGCCTTGATGTATTGAAATATTTTAATCTTACTCTGCTTGCGGTGAAGTCTGCGTATGCTTTGCATTTATATGAATTTGCAAAAGGTCATACGCTTTTGCAGGAACAGCGGCACAGGATATTCGGTCTGTATTCAAAAGAGGTTGAACATTCATATGAGAATATCGAATTTCTGACGGAGAGATGATAATCATATTTTTCTGAATTAAAATGATAACGACTCTGCTCAAGACTTAATGCCTTCCCCTTGTCGATATTGCTCACAGGGGAAGGCTTTTTTAGTAGATACAAAGTCATACTGAGGATAATTATGTAATAAAAAATACAACTCAAACAGCAATATTCACATAAAGCATAAACAGTATTTGTAAATTTTGCTATTTTTTATTTTTCTAAGATAAAATTATGGTAATCGTGATGATTTTGTGATATTATTATTACGAATAGGAAAATTCCCCTACATAAGTTATGAAAGGAGTTATTAGACTTATGAAAAAGAACGGCTTTTTAAAGGCTGCGAGCGTTGCAGTTTCACTCTGCACCGTTATGTCAGGCACAACCTTTGCG
>JBJEOV010000033.1:0-14927 GCA_051880895.1 Ruminococcus sp.
CAAGCCTTTAAAAAGGCTTGACCTAAATTTTTACCCCGAGCAGAAAGTAAGCTATTATCTTTACTTTTTGTTACCCGACCGAAAGTTTTGTTTTTGCCGTTTTTAGTTGGTAAATTACAGTTTACAAGCTGAATTAATAGTTTCAACTGATTAAGGAGATAATCTGAATATAAAAATTCGTCATTCGGAGGTATGCAGAGATGTTTGTAGATACAGCGAAAATTTATATAAAAGCCGGTGACGGCGGCGACGGTGCAGTATCGTTTCACAGGGAAAAATATGTAGCGGCAGGCGGCCCCGATGGCGGTGACGGAGGCAGGGGAGGAAATGTTGTGTTTGTTGCAGATACAAACCTTTCCACTCTTGCCGATTTCAGGTATAAACGCAAATACCTTGCCAAAAAAGGTGAAAACGGCAGGGGAGGACGCTGTAAGGGAAAAAACGCAGAGGATCTTGTTATCCGTGTTCCCCTCGGCACTCTGGTTAAGGAGGTGGAAACAGGCAGAGTTCTTGCAGATGTTTCATCATCCGAGCCGTATGTTGTGGCAAGAGGAGGTAAAGGCGGATGGGGTAATCCGCACTTTGCAACCCCTGTAAGACAGGTGCCGAGATTTGCAAAGCCGGGGCTTCCGGGAGAAGAATTCAATGTTACACTTGAGCTTAAGCTGCTTGCGGATGTAGGACTTGTCGGCTTTCCGAATGTAGGCAAAAGTACGCTCGTGTCGGTTGTTTCTCAGGCAAAGCCGCTTATTGCAAACTACCACTTCACAACAATTACTCCTGTTTTGGGCGTTGTTTCAATGGGCGAGGGCTCGTCTTTTGTAATGGCAGATATACCGGGACTTATTGAGGGCGCATGGCAGGGAACAGGACTCGGACATCAGTTTCTGCGGCATATTGAGCGTTGCAGAATGTTGGTTCATATTGTTGATGTTTCAGGCTCTGAGGGCAGAGATCCTAAGGAGGATTTTGAAACTATAAACAGCGAGCTTAAAAAGTTCAATCCCGAGCTTGCCGAAAGACCGATGATTGTTGCAGGCAATAAGTGCGATATGGCTACAGACGAGCAGATTGCCGATTTCAAGGAATATGTTGAGGCTCAGGGCTATGATTTCTTCCCGATTATGGCGGCTATCCGCTATGATGTTGACCCGATGCTCAACAAAATCAGAGAAATGCTCTCAAAGCTGCCGCCAATCACGCATTACGAGGCAGAGCCGGCACCGATTGTGACAGCCGAGGACTTTGACGACCATTCGGTAACGGTTAAGAATGTAAACGGAATTTATACCGTTGAGGCTGACTGGCTGCTGCAGGTGATGAAGAGCATCAATTTTGACGATTACGAAAGCCTTAACTATTTTCAGAAGGTGCTGATTGATAACGGCGTAATTGACGCACTCAGAGCAAAGGGCTGCGGCGAGGGCGATATAGTATCAATCTATGAGCTTGAGTTTGATTTTGTAGATTAACAGGGTGTTTGTATGGGAAATGAAAATGTAATAGAGCATACCTACGCTGACGAGGTTTCTCCGCTTACGCTTGCTTTTGTGGGCGACGGTGTGTATGATTTGCTTGTAAGGGAATACCTTGTAAGGCAGTCAAACCGTCCTGTCGGCGAGCTTAATAAAATCAAGGTAGGCTTTGTAAACTGCAAAAGTCAGGCAGAGTATGCAAAAATTTTATTGCCGCATCTTTCCGAAAAGGAATTATCTGTGTATAAAAGAGGCAGAAATGCCGCACCGAAATGCACTCCCAAAAACGGCACTGTGGCTGATTATCACAGTGCTACGGGGCTTGAGAGCCTTTTCGGATATTTGCATCTAAAAAATGAGAAAGAAAGAATTACCGAGCTGTTCGATATTATTTTACATAATTCACAAAGTGGAGATGGTAATTGTGAAAAATAAGCCTGATATAAAAACTGCTGTTGCCGATTATGCAATTATGCTTGCAGGAGCGGCGGTGTATGCTGTTTCGGTTGTGGTTTTTACTGCGCCGAACGACATTGCTCCGGGCGGTCTTACGGGTGTGGCAACAATGCTTAACCATATGTTCAGCTTGCCAATCGGTACAATGGTGCTTGTGATGAATATACCTCTGTTCATCTGGGGAGCGATTGAAAACGGAATTTCTTTTCTTACCAAAACAATAGTCGGCACTGTGCTTTCCTCAATTTTCATTGATGTGTTTACTCCGATTATGACAGCCTATACGGGAGATAAAATTCTCGTTGCTATTTTCGGCGGAATTTTAAACGGCGTAGGACTTGAAATGATATTTATGCGTGGCGGTTCAACGGGCGGTACAGATATTGTTGCCCTTAATCTGCACAAGCATTTTCCGTATCTCTCAACAGGCAATCTTATTTTTGTGGCAGACGCAATTGTGCTGATAATGGTTTTCTTTGTTTATAACAGCATTGAGAGCGTTTTGTACGCAGTGGTAACAATCTTTTTCAGCATTAAGGTTATCGACTCGATTTCCTACGGCGTTGCGAGGGATAACGGCAAGCTGATGTTCATTATTACCGATAAATATTCTGAAATTTGCGATATGATAATGACTGAAAACGATAGGGGAATAACCCTGCTCAACGGCGAGGGCGCATACAGCGGCAAGCCAAAAAGAGTTATTATGTGCGCAGTCAGACCGCATCAGGAATATAAGATTACAAATACCGTAAAAAAGGTGGATAAAAACGCATTTATAATTGTAACAAAAGCCGGCTCAATCAAGGGCAAGGGCTTTGTAACAAAAACCGGCATCGGCTCATAGCTGATGTCGGTTTTTAACTAAAGAGAATTTATTGCGCTATTCACCGCCCGGACCATCCCGTCTTTCCCTGTTATCCTCAAGCGGCTTGTGACCTGTTGTAACCCATTGATTGTTAGTTTCTGTTTTTTCTTTTTCACCGTTTATTACCGGCAAAGGCTTTGAGTTTTCATTACTGCCTGTTCTGTGACACATAAAATCACCCCTTGACTTATTCTTTGATAAATCAAGGGGAATTATAAGTAAATTAAGTATTTGCTTCGCAAAAGTGAAGTAGTCAGCAAGCTGACAATGAAGTATTGCGCTGTGCGCAAAATGAAGTAAAGTGCGCCTTATCTGTGAGTAAATTAAATTTCATCATAATGCGCAGCATTACTTCATACACGAATGTACTTAATGTGCCGACAGGCACACTTCATTCAAAAATCTATTTCTGCTTTAAAATAACGACTTTCCATTTAATGAAGTATTTGCTAAGCAAATATGAAGTAGTCAGCAAGCCGACAATGAAGTATTGCGCTTTGCGCAAAATGAAGTAAAGTGCGCCTTAGCTGTGAGTAAATTAAATTTCTTCATAATGCGCAGCATTACTTCATACACGAAGTGTTCTTAATCTGCCGACAGGCACACTTCATTCAAAAATCTATTTTTGCTTTCAATAACAGACTCTCAATTTAATGAAGTATTTGCTGAGCAAATATGAAGTAGTCGGCAAGGCGACAATGAAGTATTGCGCTTTGCGCAAAATGAAGTAAAGTGCGCCTTAGCTGTGAGTAAATTAAATTTCTTCATAATGCGTAGCATTACTTCATACACGAAGTGTTCTTAATGTGCCGACAGGCACACTTCATTCAAAAAGCCCTTTTGTCTTCAGACAAAAGGGCTTTTTGTGGTGCCGGTGACCGGACTTGAACCGGTACGGTATCGCTACCGGCGGATTTTGAGTCCGCTACGTCTGCCAATTCCATCACACCGGCAAATACAAAAATATTATACAGTATATATCAGAAAAAATCAAGTATAAATTTAATTTCTTTTATAAATTTATAGAATATTCCGTTATCGAAATTTATTAGTTGTAACAACAGGAAATTTTACATTTTTTTAATTTTTACTGCCATTTTAGTTGCTAATTCTGAAAAATTATATTATAATATATCTGTATTTTTATTTTTATCAGCTGTCAAGGCTGCAATTTATGGAGGAATGTCAAAATGGATAAAAAAGAGCTTCTTTATGAGGGTAAGGCAAAAAAGGTATTTTCTACAGATAATCCTGATTACTGTATCGTATCTTACAAGGATGACGCTACTGCTTTTAACGGTGAAAAGAAGGGTACAATCATCGGCAAGGGTGTTGTAAACAACCGTATGAGCAACTTTATGTTCAAGCTTCTTGAGGAAAAGGGTATTCCTACAGACTTCGTTGAAGAGCTTAACGACAGAGATACTGTTCTTAAAAAGGTTGAAATAGTACCTCTTGAGGTTATCGTAAGAAACAAGGCAGCAGGCAGCCTTTCAAAAAGACTCGGTCTTCCTGAGGGCACACCGATGAAAACTCCTGTTCTTGAATTCTGCTATAAGGATGACGCTCTCGGCGATCCTATGGTAAACGAATATCACATTCTCGCAGCTGACCTTGCTACTAAGGAAGAAATTGATACCATTTCAAAGTACGCTCTCAAGATTAACGAGATTATGATTGACTTCTTTAAGGAGTGCAAGGTTGACCTTATCGACTTCAAGATTGAGTTCGGCAGATACAAGGGTCAGATTCTCCTTGCAGACGAAATTTCACCGGATACCTGCCGTTTCTGGGATATTGATACTCAGGAAAAGCTCGATAAGGACCGTTTCCGCCGTGATATGGGCGGTGTTGAAGAGGCATATGCCGAGATGATGAAGCGTATAGGTCTTGCATAATACTTCTGTTTAAATATAAATTCATAAATCCCGAAAGGGAATCAGATTGATATTTTAACGGACGGTGGCGCTTTTGAAAAATTCTTTCGACAATTATGCAAAAGAAGGACTTCACGAGGAATGTGGTGTTTTCGGAATATTCAGTGACGGTACAATCAACCCTGCCTATGCCTGCTACAACGGTCTGCTTGCGTTGCAGCACCGTGGTCAGGAAAGCTGCGGTATTGCCGTTACCGATGACGGCGTAATAGATTACCATAAGGATATGGGACTTGTTACCGAGGTTTTTAATAACCGTATTCTTGATTCTTTAAAGGGTCAGATGGGTATCTCTCATGTTCGTTATTCGACTGCGGGCGGCTCTGTGCTTGAAAATTCTCAGCCCCTAGTTATGCGTTATGTAAAGGGTACTCTTGCTGTTGCTCACAACGGCAACCTCACAAACGCACTCGAAATCCGCAGTCAGCTTGAACAGACAGGTGCTATTTTTCAGACTACTATCGACTCTGAGGCTATCTGTTATGTTATTGCAAGGGAAAGGCTAAAATGTCATTCCGTTGAAGAGGCGGTTGCCCGTACTATGAGGGTTATCAAGGGTGCATATTCTCTGCTTGTAATGAGTCCGAGAAAGCTGATTGCCGCCCGTGATCCTCACGGCTTTCGCCCTCTTTGTATGGGTAAATACAATAACTCGGTTGTATTTGCAAGCGAGAGTGCGGCTCTTGACGCCTGCGGAGCAAAGTTTGTCCGTGATATTGAGCCGGGCGAGATAGTTGTGGTTGATAACAACGAAATCCGCAGCATAAAGCCTGACTTCGGAGAAGAGAAAAAGCAGTCGCTCTGTATTTTTGAATATATATACTTTGCCCGTTCAGACTCCTTTATTGACGGCGTAAGCGTTTATGAGGCGAGAAAGCAGGCGGGCAGAATTCTTGCAAGGGAATTTCCCGTAGAGGCTGATATGGTAGTCGGTGTGCCTGAGTCGGGCATTGACGCCGCAATAGGCTACAGCGAGGAGTCGGGAATCCCCTATGAAAAGGCTATTGTTAAAAACAGCTATATAGGCAGAACTTTCATTAAACCCAGTCAGAAGGAGCGAATGAAGAGTGTGCGCATAAAGCTCAACCCGATTGCCGATAAAATCAAGGGCAAGCGTGTGGTTATTATTGACGACAGCATTGTGCGTGGCACTACAGTTGACAGAATTGTCACTATGCTCCGTGAAGCAGGTGCTAAAGAGGTTCATATGCGCATCAGCTCCCCGCCTTTTATGTGGCCTTGCTACTACGGTACGGATATACCGTCAAGGGGAGAGCTTATCGCCTGCAACCATTCGGTTGAAGAAATCCGTCAGCTCAGCGGCGCAGATTCGCTCGGTTATCTTCCTGCCGACAGCCTGCGTGAGATGCTGCACAATGCTCCCATTGGCTTTTGCGACGCTTGTTTCAGCGGTAATTATCCTGCCGAAACCATCAAAAAGACCTTTAAGGGAAAAGAGCGTGGCGGTATGAATTTTGACAAAAAATGCTGATAAACCTACATCTGAAAGGATTTACAAATATGACTAAGGATACCTATGAATCACCCTTGTCTGCAAGATATGCAAGCAAGGAAATGAAATATATTTTTTCTCCCGATATGAAATTCCGTACCTGGAGAAAGCTCTGGATTGCTCTTGCTGAGGCTGAAATGGAGCTTGGACTTCCTATTACTCAGGAGCAGATTGACGAGCTTAAGGCTAATGCCGACAACATCAACTACGAGGTTGCTCAGGAGAGAGAAAAGCTTGTCCGTCACGATGTTATGTCGCATGTTTACGCTTACGGCGAGCAGTGCCCTAACGCAAAGGGTATTATTCACCTCGGCGCTACCTCCTGCTATGTAGGCGACAACACAGATATTATTATTATGACAGAGGGCTTGAAGCTTATCAGAAATAAGCTTATCACCGTTATCCGCAATCTTTCAAGGTTTGCAGATGAGTACAAGGCTCTCCCGACTCTTGCGTTCACGCATTTTCAGCCTGCTCAGCCGACAACGGTAGGCAAGAGGGCAACTCTCTGGATTCAGGAGCTGCTTATGGATCTTGAGGATGTTGAATATCAGCTTTCAAAGGCAAAGCTGCTCGGCTCAAAGGGTACAACGGGCACTCAGGCAAGCTTTTTAGAGCTTTTTGAGGGCGACCACGAGAAGTGCAAGGAGCTTGACAGAAAAATCGCTCAGAAAATGGGATATTCCTCCTGCTTTGCTGTTTCAGGTCAGACCTATTCCAGAAAGCTTGATTCACAGTTCCTCAATGTACTCGCAGGTATTGCGCAGAGTGCGTCCAAATTCTCAAACGATATTCGTCTTTTACAGCATCTTAAAGAGGTTGAAGAGCCGTTTGAAAAGAATCAGATCGGATCATCTGCAATGGCTTACAAGCGTAATCCTATGCGTTCAGAGCGTATCGGCTCGCTTTCACGCTATGTAATGTGCGATGTATTGAACGGATATTTCACAACTGCCACACAGTGGTTTGAAAGAACTCTTGACGATTCGGCAAACAAGCGACTCAGTATTCCCGAGGCGTTCCTCGCCGTTGACGGTATTCTTTCACTTTATGCAAATGTTGCCGACGGTCTTGTGGTTTATCCAAAGGTTATTGAGCAGCGTCTGAGAAAAGAGCTTCCGTTTATGGCTACAGAGAATATAATGATGGACGCTGTAAAGTACAGAGGTGCTGACAGACAGCAGCTCCACGAGAGAATCCGTATTCATTCAATGGCTGCCTCCAAGGTTATCAAGGAGGAGGGCGGAGAAAATGACCTTCTTCAGAGAATTGCCGATGACGAGGCATTCGGAGTAACGCTTGAGGATCTCGAAAAGATTTTACAGCCCGAGAAATATACAGGCAGAGCAAAAGAACAGACAGAGGACTTCCTTGCTGAGATGGTTCAGCCTGTTCTCGACAAATATGCTGACATTGAGTCAGACAAGCCTGAAATCAATGTATAATTATACACTGGTATTTATGTAATAAGGAGTTTTACAGATTATGGTTAAAGCAATAGTAGGTGCAAACTGGGGAGATGAAGGTAAGGGTAAAATTACCGATGTTCTCGCAAATGACAGCGACATTGTAATCCGCTTTCAGGGCGGTGCAAATGCAGGTCATACTATAGTAAACGAATATGGCAAATTTGCTTTGCATCAGCTCCCATCAGGTGTATTTCATCAGAATATTACTAATATTATTGGCAACGGCGTTGCTTTCAGCGTTGAAAATTTCGTAAAGGAAATTGCAGAGCTTGAGAGCAGGGGAGTGCCCAAGCCGAAGATTATTATTTCAGACAGAGCACAGATAGTTATGCCTTATCATGTTGCTTTTGACTGCTACGAGGAGGAGCGCCTCGGCAAAAATTCCTTTGGCTCAACAAAGAGCGGTATAGCTCCGTTCTATTCGGATAAATATTCAAAAATCGGTTTCCAGATCAACGAGCTTTACGATGATCCCGATTCACTCAGAGAAAAAATCAGACACGCTCTCGGTATTAAGAATGCAATTCTTAAAAATCTCTACAATAAGCCTGAGATTACCGAGGAAGAAATTTTTGACAAGCTTATGGAATACAAGGAGGTGCTTGCACCTTATGTCGGCGATACCTTTGAGTATATTCATAATGCAGTCAAAGAGGGAAAGAATATTCTTTTAGAGGGACAGCTCGGCTCTCTCAAGGACACCGACTTCGGTATTTATCCTATGGTTACATCTTCAAATACTATTGCAGGCTACGGCGCAGTAGGCGCAGGTATTCCTCCGTATGAAATCAAAGAGGTAATCACCGTTGTAAAGGCTTACTCAAGTGCAGTAGGCGCAGGTGAATTTGTATCCGAGATTTTCGGCGATGAGGCAGACGAGCTCAGAAGAAGAGGCGGCGACGGCGGCGAATACGGCGCAACAACAGGCAGACCACGCAGAATGGGCTGGCTTGACCTTGTTGCCACACGCTATGGCTGTAAGGTTCAGGGTGCAACTCAGGTTGCATTTACCGTTCTTGATGTTCTCGGCTATCTTGACGAGATTCCGGTATGCGTTGGCTACGAGCTTGACGGCGAGGTTATTGATTACTTCCCGTCAACTACAAAGCTCAAGAGATGTAAACCTGTTCTCAAAAAAATGAAGGGCTGGAAATGCTCCATTTCAGGCATTACCGAATACGACAAGCTCCCGAAGGAATGTCGTGATTATATCGAGTTTGCAGAAGAGCAGATTGGTGTGCCGATTAAGATTGTTTCAAACGGTCCTGCAAGAAGTGATATTATTTACAGATAAACAAAGGCTGGTAATTGAATGGAAAACAAAGAAAGAGTAATTGTCCTCGACTTTGGCGGACAGTATAATCAGCTTATTGCAAGGCGTGTTCGTGAGTGCAATGTATATTGTGAAATACTGCCATATACAGTCAGCCTTGACAAGATAAAAGAATTAAATCCGACCGGTATTATTTTTACGGGTGGACCAAACAGCGTATATGATGAAAGCTCACCTCATATTTCAAAAGAGATTTTTGAGCTTGGTATTCCGATTCTCGGAATTTGCTACGGCTGTCAGCTTATGGCTTACACACTCGGCGGCGTTGTGACTGCCGCAACGGATAATTCGTCCTGCGAGTACGGCAAAACAATGACAAGCTACAATAAAAATGACGCTATATTTGCAAATGTGCCTGAAAGCGGAATTTCCTGGATGAGCCACCGTGACTACATCAGCGCAGTTCCCGAGGGATTTTCCGTAACTGCAACAACTGCGGTTTGTCCTGTTGCAGGTATGAGCTGTCCCGAAAGAAAGCTTTACGGCGTACAATTCCACCCCGAAGTAAACCATACCGAAAACGGCAAGGATATGCTGCGCTCATTCCTTTATGATGTCTGCGGCTGTAAGGGCGAATGGCAGATGGACAGCTTTATTGACGCTACTGTTGCAAAGCTTAAGGAGCAGATTGGCGATAAGGGAGTTGTTCTCGGACTTTCGGGCGGTGTTGATTCGTCTGTTGCGGCAGCTCTTCTCAGCAAGGCAGTCGGCAAACAGCTTACCTGCGTTTTTGTTGACCAGGGACTTATGCGTAAGGACGAGGGCGACTATGTAGAGCAGACATTTACAAAGCTTTTTGATATGAACTTTGTCCGCATCAACTGTCAGGAAGAGTTTCTCTCCAAGCTCAAGGGCGTTTGTGAGCCTGAGGCAAAGAGAAAGATAATCGGCACAGAGTTTTATAATGTATTCTGGAATAAGATTCGTGAAAGCTACGGCAGCGGATATTTTGCACAGGGAACAATTTATCCCGACAGGATTGAGAGCGGCAAGGGTGACGCTGCAAAAATCAAAACCCACCACAATCAGGTTGAAGTACCAAAGGATATTACCTTTGAGGGTATTATTGAGCCGTTACAGGATTTGTTCAAGGACGAGGTACGAGTAGTAGGTGAAAAGCTCGGACTTCCTCACGAGCTTGTATGGCGTCAGCCATTCCCGGGTCCCGGACTCGGAGTAAGAGTAATCGGCGAGGTTACGGCGGAAAAGGTAAAGATTTTGCAGGAGGCAGACGCAATCCTCAGAGAAGAAATGGATAAATGCGGCTATGCCTCACAGATGAGCCAGTTCTTTGCAGTCCTCCCGGGCGTAAAAACGGTAGGCGTAATGGGCGATTCCCGTACCTATGACGAGCTTGTCGCAATCAGAGCAGTAACAACTGATGACTTTATGACAGCCGACTGGGCAAAAATCCCTTACGACATACTCGGCAGAGTTTCAAGCCGAATTATCAATGAAGTAGAACACGTAAACCGTGTGGTTTACGACATAACCTCAAAACCCCCCGGAACAGTGGAGTGGGAATAATTTCACACCCACAAAAAAGCCTGTAAATAAAGGCTTTTCACCGTGTTTGTGCCCTCCGTGGCAAAAAATGGCAACATTATTTGAATTATTGTAAAAGTAAAGAGCTAACTGATTTTTTGAGAAGTCAGTTAGCTCTTTTTTGTTTGTTATTTGATTCTCCACTTTTTGCTGTCAACGTCACGTTGGACTTTTCCCTCGGATTCCAGCTCTCTAAGAAGCGCTACTATCCAGTACTGCTGATTGGATGATGTTGCATTGGGGTACTCGCCCCAATCCAAACCACATTGGCGAAAAATCTCGGCTTGCTTTAACCCATCTGCGTATACTGCACAATCGGGCGAGTTTTTCATATAGTCGAAAACAAGTTCCTTGATTGCAAGGCGGAGTTCAGTACCTTTGCTGACATAGTTCATGTAGTTATTCCTCCTGTTCCTTTTTTAATGCTTCTACCAACATATCACTGAGTGCTTGCGACGGCACTTTAACATAACCGGAATTTTCATCATGTTTCGGATAGTTATAACGCCACTTGTCATAGTCCTCACGGCTGATGTCGCCATTATGGTACTTTTCAGCCTGTTCTGCCCACGCATTTAGCATTTCGGAAAGCTCGGCAGCATCCTTTCCCTTGCGAGGGTCAACACGCATATAAACGCCGTTCTAACCTTTTTCAGTTGTCAGACCGTAGCGATACTCTAATGTAAACAGCGTGTGCATTAAACCAAGATAGCTGTCAATGTCGGGGACAGACAGAGCCAGCGGGGAAACTCCAAGCACGCCGGCAAGGTTTTCGGTTAAATCAGCCTTAGGAGTTCTGCTGCCGGATTCATACTGCGCCATACGAATGTCTGCGGTTTTCTCCGGAAAGCCAACCTGCATACCAAGATATTTTTGTGTCATTCCTCGCAGATTGCGGAAGAAACGAATTTTTTCACCGATTTCCATTGCAATTACGCCACTTACGCCACTTGTTTATATACTGCACAATCAGTTTATCATATAGATTTAAGTAATGTCAAGACAACAATAGCAAAAAAGATAAATATTATTTAAAAACGACTTGACTTTACGGAATTTCCTTAGTATCTATAAGCTTTCATCGTAAGTACATAAAAAACAAGAAAAATTTAGCATATATTCACGATTTCGTGCTTGGTGTGAATTCTATTGGCAATATGTTTTTGGCTGAGCTTATGGTATTCGGATTAAGTTTTACCGGAAAATCAGGCTTTTACTATGCACTATAAAATAAACAACAGCAATGCAGTTTCAGCGTTGCTGTTGTTTTTCTTAGGACTTATTACCTGTAAATTTACTCTTGCCTGTTCTATAGTCTATGCTTATCTGTGGCTGAACATTGTAGCAGTACACGCAGAATGTAAGACCGCCGCCGTTATCCTCAACGGATTTTGCCTCAATCATCACGCCTCTTGCAACAAGCTCGTCATCCTCAAATATCGGTGTTACACGATACAATGCGTGGTTATCGGTTTCCTTTACATAGTCGGCAACCATATTTTCAAACGGGAGCATACCGTCAACATTAAGGTATCTTGTTCCGGTGATAAGATTTTTTTCGTTGGCATTTTCGCCTGTGAGCTGGTAGCCGATAAGGTGACAGCGGTTGTATAGATATTTACCGTCAACGCAGTCATATTTTACCGTATGCCAGCCTGAGGGCTTTATCTGACCGATAGAGCCACGCTCCTCGGTGGGCATTATATCTGTGCCGACACAGGCATACGCTGTGCCGCATCTTCCTAATTCGTCCAAATCGGCATAGTATTCAAATGAAGATGTTGTGTATTCGTCCTCGCTGAAAAACGGCTCGTTTCCGTTAATTTCAATGTATGGCGAGCCTGAATAATCGGGAATAGAGGAGAGGGTGATTTTTTGCTCGGGTTCATAGGTTTTATTTTGTAGGCTTATAACAACAATTACCGCAACACAGCAGATAAGAGCAAGTGCGGCGGGTATTGTAATTTTTACGCTTTTTCCTTTATTGCTTTTATATTTCATATTTCCACCTGCGTTATGAATAAGATAAGTCAATTATAAATTACTTGTGTTCCTTTTTCAAGTGCAAATATTGACAGTTAATTTTGCTGATATTATAATAAAAAGGGAGAATATGTTTGTATTCTGTAATATCAAAAGGGAGCTGTTGCTATGAAAATTCTGATTACGGGCGGAACAACATTTGTAAGTAAATTTACTGCAGAATATTTTTCTGAGAAAAATAATGAAGTGTATGTTATTAACAGAAACAGCAGAGAACAGGTAAAGGGAGTACACCTTATTGAATGCGACCGGCTGAATTTGGGCGAAGTGTTAAAAGGCAGGCATTTTGATTTGATAATTGATGTTACTGCTTATAACGAAGAACATATTAAGAGCCTGCTCGATTCGGGTGTAGAAGCTGATGATTATATTTTTATAAGCTCAAGCGCAGTTTATCCCGAAACCAATTCACAGCCTTTTACCGAAGAACAGATCTGCGGTAAAAATTCAGTCTGGGGTGATTACGGCGTAAATAAAATGAAGGCTGAGAAATATTTGCTTGAGTATTTTCCGGATGCTTACATATTAAGACCGCCTTATTTTTACGGTATATATGAAAACCTTTACCGTGAGGCTTTTCCTTTTGATTGTGCGGAAAAAGACAGAAAATTCTATATTCCCAAAAACGGAGAAATGAAACTGCAATTTTTTAATGTTGCGGATTTATGCAGATTTATTGAAATAATAATTGAAAAGCATCCCAGAAATCATATTTTCAATGTCGGCAATCCCGATACTGTTACGGTAAGAGAGTGGGTTGAACTGTGTTATAAGGCGGTGGGAAAAGTGCCTGAATTTGTAAGTACAGATAAATCTATACCGCAAAGGGATTATTTTTGCTTTTATGATTATGAATATGTTCTTGATGTCAGCAGACAAAACGAGCTTATGCCTTCAACTGTTCCGCTTGAAAAAGGATTGAAGGAAGAATACGAGTGGTACAGAAATAACCGCAACAGTATATACAATCGCAAGCCTTATATGGAATTTATAGATAATAAATTTGAAAATAACGGAGTGTAAAGTGGATATTAATATTCTAAAAATGAATAAAGATGAACAGGATTATGTAATAGACAGATTAGTTGAATATAATTTATGTAAAGTTCCTGCAACGCAAAATGAGTTATTTATAGATTTAAGCAAGAAAATAGAATATAAAGGCAAAATTATTGCAGGTATTATTGCCCGTATGTATTGTTGGGGCTGTGTTTATATTGATACTCTTTGGGTTGAAGAAAAATACCGTAACAAAAATATTGGCACACAACTGTTAATTAGTGTAGAAAACGAGGCAAAAATAAAAGGTGCACATCTGATTCATCTAGATACCTTTGATTTTCAGGCTAAAGAATTTTATCTGAAAGCTGGGTATGATGAGTTTGGAAAGATTGAGGATTGCCCTTTAAATCATATTCGTTATTTTCTGAAAAAGTTTATTTAGTGCGGTATAATACGATTATTAACACAAAACGGGTACTTTCCCAACGGAAAGTACCCGAAATTTATGCTTGTATATATTTAGATAATACTAAAATTAGAGCTTAGGACCAGCCTCAACAAGAGCCTTACCAGCCTCGTTGCCTTCGTACTTAGCAAAGTTCTTGATAAAGCGAGCAGCAAGATCCTGTGCCTTTGTTTCCCAGTCTGCAACATTTTCATATGTGTCACGAGGATCAAGAATTGCAGGATCAACGCCCGGAAGCTCTGTAGGAACTTCAAAGTTAAAGTAAGGAATTGTCTTTGTTTCAGCCTTTGTGATTGAACCGTCAAGAATAGCGTCGATGATACCTCTTGTATCCTTAATAGAGATACGCTTGCCTGTGCCGTTCCAGCCTGTGTTTACAAGGTAAGCCTTAGCACCGCTCTTTTCCATCCTCTTAACAAGCTCTTCAGCATACTTTGTCGGGTGAAGCTCAAGGAAAGCCTGACCGAAGCAAGCTGAGAATGTAGGAGTCGGCTCTGTAATGCCACGCTCTGTACCTGCAAGCTTAGCTGTAAAGCCTGAGAGGAAGTAGTACTTTGTCTGCTCAGGTGTGAGGATTGATACAGGCGGAAGTACGCCGAAAGCATCTGCTGAAAGGAAGATTACATTCTTAGCGGCAGGAGCTGATGATACAGGACGAACAATATTGTCAATGTGGTTGATTGGGTAAGATACACGGGTGTTCTCTGTAACTGACTTATCGTCAAAGTCAATCTTACCGTCCTTATCTACAGTTACATTCTCAAGAAGAGCATCTCTTCTGATTGCGTTATAAATATCTGGTTCAGATTCCTTATCCAGA
>JBJEOV010000034.1:0-14857 GCA_051880895.1 Ruminococcus sp.
ATGTATTTTTAAAAGCTCTGGAGAAGTGGAGCTGGTCGTTATATCCCACAGCACAGCTTATTTCTCCGATTGAGAGCTGTGAGTGTTCCAAAAGCTCGGTTGCCTTAGTCATTCGGTAGCGCATAAGAAATTCCTGCGGTGTTTTTCCGAATTCTTCTTTAAACTTCTTTCCAAAATAGTTTCTGTTAAGTCCGCAGTTTTCAGCAATGTCTTCAACAGAAATATCTTTTTGATAATTCAGCTCAATGAATTTGATTGCTTCACTGATATAATAATGACTCGAATTATTCTTTCTTTTGTTTTGCGATTGGCTTGTTACTGCAGAGCGAGTCAGGTAATCAAGAAATAAATAAAGATGCCCGATAAGATGCAGAGGAGCAGCTTCCTTGTGCTCAATAATGTAAATCATTTCGTCTAATGCGAGTTCACGCAACTCGATTGATAACGGATGGTATATAGGCTTGTCCTGCGATAATCCGGTTGCATTAATAGCAGCTTTTGCCTGAAATCCGTCAAATTCCAGCCAGATATATTCCCAAGGCTCGTCGTTATCGGATATATATGTAGATACCTGACCCGGGAAGAGCATAAAGCCTTCGTTGGTATTTATTTTATAGACATCGGTTGTGCCTGATGAATTGTTGGCATACAGAGTGCCCTTGCCTGATATTACGAAATGAAAAAGATAGTGGTTTCTTGCAGCCGGACCAAAGGAATAGCCGCCCTTGCAACTCTCTCTGCCAAACTGAATCAGGGTAAGATCCATATAATTATTCTGTGGAAATACTTTAAATTCAAAATGTTGCATATGATTTATTAACCTCGTTATATTTTATTTATGCTAAATATACCATAAAATATGCCAAAATGCAACTTATAAATTATAAAAACGGACATAATTGCAGATTTTTTACATAATTATGTTGCAATTTGATATTTACCATATGCGAAAAAATTGGTACAATTTATACAAAAGATACAGATTAATATGAAAATTAAAGGAGGAAATGCTATGAGAAAGACAAAAAAACTGTTGAGTTCATCTTTGATAGTTGCTATGCTGTCCTCGTTGATGTTGAGCGGTTGTAATTCAGAAGGTACAGACAAAATCGAAGTTGAGCTTGTACAGTATAAGCCGGAGGCGGTTGCTGCGTTTGAGAAAATTGAGGAAGGCTTCAATAATACTCACGATAATATCCACCTCACAATTCAATCTCCGAATGAAGCAATGACTATATTAAAGACACGCTTTATTCGTGAGGATTATCCCGACATTGTTGGAATAGGCGGAGATATTAACTACTCAAATTTCCTTGACGCCGATATGTTTATGGATATATCAGATTTTGAGGGTGTATCCGATATTAAGCAGGCTTATATGGATATTGAGGACGAGCTTGAGTTTATTCCTACAGACGGCGTGTACGCATTGCCCTATGTAGCAAATGCGGCAGGTATCCTTTACAACAAGGATATGTTCGAGGAAAACGGTTGGAAAATACCGCAGACATGGACGGAGTTTACAGAACTTTGCGAAACAATCAAGGCTTCGGGAGTTCAACCGCTATATTTTGGATATAAAGATACGTGGACTTGTCTTGCTCCTTGGAATGCTCTTGCTGTCGGTCTTTCACCATCTGATACCTGCGCACAGGTGAATGCAGGCAAAACCACCTTCAGCAAGGAGTACAGAGAAACAGCCGAAAAGATAAAAACTCTGCTTGACTACTGCGAACCGAATCCGTACGCTTACGGCTATAACGACGCTTGTACAGCTTTTGCCAGAGGACAGGCAGCAATGTATCCCATAGGCAGCTATGCCGTTCCTCAGATTAAATCGGTTAATCCCGATATGAATATTGACTCATTTGTATTCCCTGCAAATGACGATGAGAAAGACAATGTGCTTAATTCGGGTGTTGACCTTCAATTCTGTGTTATGAAGAACAGCAAGAATAAAGAGGCTGTGTATGAGGTGCTTCGTTATCTGTATGAGGATGAAACAATACAGATTTATCTTGATGAGCAAAATTCAATCCCCTGCAAGAACGGAGATTTTAAGCTTCCCTCAATGCTTGACGGAATGAAAAGCTATATTGAGGAAGGCAGAATGGCTGACTATCAGGATCACCATTATCCCAGTGAGATGAGCGTTGACGCTATGATTCAGACCTATCTTATGGACAACAGCAGTGACGCAACCGATAAATTCCTAAAACGATTTGATGATGAATGGGTACGCTATAACCGTGACCTGATTCAAAAGGTTCAGGACTATGAAAAGGAGGCTAAAAAATGAAATCCGGAAGACGATTGTCAAGCAAGAGCAGAACATATCTTGGTATGCTTATCCCGGTAGTAATTCTGTTCTTTGCGTTTAATACTTTGCCGCTTATAATCGGTGCTTTCTACAGCTTCACAAACTACAGAGGCTACGGCAGCTGGGATTTTGTAGGTTTAAGAAATTACTTTGATTTGTTTACAGATTCAAGGGTATGGAATTCTTATTTATTTACATTTAAATATGCGATTGTAGGAACAATACTTGTAAATGTTATCAGCCTTCTTATGGGACTTGCATTAAACAGCAAGATTCGATTTAAAAGCACATTAAGAGGTATTTACTTTGTTCCGAACATTCTCGGAGGATTGATTGTAGGTTACATTTTCAGCTTCATTTTTACATACATTATTCCTGCTGTCGGTGAAACCTTCAACATTGAGTGGATTCAGAACAGTATTCTTGCAGATGAGCGATTTGCCTGGATAGGTGTTCTTATTGTAGGTGTATGGCAGGCGGTTGCTATGAATACGATTATTTATATTTCCGGCTTGCAGACCATTCCCGAGGATGTGTATGAGGCTTCAAGGATTGATGGTGCAGGAAAATTTCTTACCTTCAGAAAGATAACGCTTCCGCTTTTGATGCCGTTTATCTCAATAAATCTTGTTTTAAGTACGAAGAATATGCTTATGGTTTTCGACCAGATTATGTCCTTGACCAAGGGCGGACCTGCACAGAGCACCGAATCAATATCCTACCTGATTTATAGAAACGGAATGGACGGCGGTCAGTTTGGCTTCCAGAGTGCAAATGCGGTAATATTCTTTATTCTTATTGTTACTATTTCCGTTATTCAGATGAGAATGACAGGTAAAAAGGAGGAACAGCTATGAGGAGATTAAAAAGAAAACAGGGAACGAACTGGTTTTTGACATTTGTGCTTATATTAGGCTGTCTTACAGTTCTGTTTCCTCTTTATATGACGGTTATTATCGCCTTTAAAAATCCTTCGGAAATGACAAACGATGTTGCCGGTGCGTTAGCTCCGCCGAGCAACTGGAGCTTTGATAACTTTGCCGAGGCAATGAGAGTAACAAACTTCTGGAGCGCACTTGCAAACAGCCTTTTTATTACAGGTATTACAATAGTATTATCGGTTCTTATTCATTCCATAGCAGGCTATGTTATCGGCAGAAATATGAGAAGAAAAAAAGGCTACAAGTTAGTTTATTTCTACATAGTAAGCGGTATGTTTGTTCCGTTTGCAATCCTTATGATGCCTCTTGTAAAGGAAACTGCACAAATCGGACTTGCAAATCCTATCGGTGTAATTCTCCTTTATCTTGTTTTCTATATGCCTATGAATGTTATGCTATACAGCGGCTATCTAAAGAATATTCCTCTTGCTATGGAGGAAGCGGCTGAAATCGACGGCGCTTCTACATGGAAAACATATTGGACGGTTATTTTCCCGATGATGAAGCCTATGCACGCTACCGTTGCAGTGCTTACGGCATTGGGTACATGGAACGATGTAATGACGCCTCTTGTTATTATGTCAGGCTCGGAAAATACAACGCTTCCGCTTGCACAGCTTAATTTCCAGACGCAATTCGGAACAAACTACAATCTTGCATTTGCATCATATCTGCTCTCGTTAATTCCTATTCTTATATTCTATGTAGTCTGCCAGAAGCAGATTATCGGCGGAGTTGCAAACGGTGCAGTAAAGGGTTAGTAAAAGGTGAGAAGTTTTATATAAGCTTCTCCCATTGAATTAATATGAAACAATAAGGTGATATTTATGGCTATCAGAGTTACAGAACAAGGCAGAAATTTTTATTTGGAAACACTTCGCTCTATGTATCAGATAAAGGCAGACGAATACGGAGTGCTTAAGCATATATGGTACGGCTCACGCACGGAGTGCGATATGGAATATCTGCTTGATTATCCCGATCTCGGTTTCTCGGGTAATATTTATGAGGCAGAAAACAAAAGAGAATATTCTCTTGATACAATGCCGCTTGAATACTCCTGCAAAGGAATAGGCGATCACAGAATTCCGGCGGCGGCAATCACTCACCCGAACGGTAGTGACGCCCTTGATTTGCGTTTTGACGGTTATGAAATCAAAAAGGGAAAGTATGCAATTTCAGGGCTGCCTGCTGTTTACGCTGATGAAGATGAAGCGGAAACACTCGAAATATATCTCAAGGATACTTCGTCGGATATTCGTGTGATTCTAAAGTACGGCGTACTTGAGAAGAAGGACATAATTACCAGAAGTGCGGTTTTCTGCAATATGGGTGACGCTCCGTGTAAAATTACAAAGGCGTTCAGCTTGTGTCTGGATATTCCTCATGGCGATTGGGATTGGGTGCATTTTCACGGCCGTCACATAATGGAGAGATTAGTTGAACGCAGAAGGCTGTTTCACGGTGTTCAGGAAAGCTCAAGCAACAGAGGAACTTCAAGCCACCAGCAAAACCCTTCTGTTCTGTTTTGCAGTAACGATTGTACGGAAACAAGCGGAGAGTGTATAGGTGCGTTACTTGTTTACAGCGGTTCTTTTCAGACAAAAATTGAGCTTACACAGCTTAATCAGGTGCGTATGCTTATGGGCATAAACAGCGAGTGTTTCAGCTGGGAGTTAAAGCCGAATGAGCAGTTTAGTACACCCGAGGTTATATTGTCTTATAGCGACAGCGGTATGGAAACGCTTTCACATAATTTTCATAATGTAATAAGAAACAACATTTGCAGAGGTGAATATAAGCTGTCCGAGCGTCCTGTACTTATTAACAACTGGGAAGCAACCTACTTTGATTTCAATGAGGAACGCTTGGAAAACATTGCAAGGGAAGCGTCAAAGCTCGGTGTTGATATGTTTGTAATGGATGACGGCTGGTTTGGAAAAAGGGACAGCGATACCTCGGGTCTTGGCGACTGGTTTGTCAATGAAGGAAAACTAAAAGGCGGCTTGAACACTCTGGTTGAAAAGGTCAAGTCCTTTGGTATGAAGTTCGGTATATGGTTTGAGCCTGAAATGGTGTCCGAGGACAGCGAGCTTTACAGAGCTCACCCTGAATGGGCGATTCAGATTCCAAACAGAAAGCCGACAAGAAGCCGTTATCAGCTTGTTCTTGATATGACCCGTCAGGATGTTCGTGACTATTTATTCAAGGTTATCAGTGATGTATTGAGCAGTGCCGATATTTCGTATGTGAAGTGGGATATGAACCGCAGTATCTGCGATTGGTACAGCGCAGAGCTTCCTGCTGAAAATATGGGAGAAATGCAGCACAGATATGTTCTGGGATTGTATGAACTTTTGGACAGACTCACTTCTGAATTTCCGCACATTCTATTTGAGGGTTGCAGCGGCGGCGGCGGTCGTTTTGATGCAGGCATACTTTACTATTGTCCGCAGATTTGGTGCAGTGACGATACCGATGCATACGAGAGGACAAAGATTCAGTACGGAACCTCATTTTTCTATCCCATATCAACAATCGGTTCTCACGTTTCAATTGTACCAAACCATCAGACAGGCAGAATTACTCCTTTTGAAACAAGGGCAGTTACGGCTATGAGCGGAAGCTTTGGCTATGAGCTTGACTTAAACACGCTTTCGGAAGAAGAAAAAAATGCGGTTATCGAGCAGAATAAACGCTTTAAAAAATACGGTCCGTTAATTCATAACGGCAGATACTACAGGCTCAGCAATCCTATGACGGATAAATTTGCAATCTGGTCGTTTGTGTCTGAAAATTCCGGTGAGGTGCTTGTTCACGGAATGATATTCCGTACAGAGCCTAATATGACAAGATATTCCGTAAAGCTGCGTGGATTGATTCCCGATAAGAAATATGTTGTTGACGGTGATAACACAATTTATACAGGAAAGGCATTAATGGAAGGCGGTATCCTTCTTCCTAAGCCTTGGGGAGATTTCTTTCCGATTGAACTGCATCTCAAAGTAGTATAATAATACGGAACGGAGAATGCAATATGAAACCACAAGCTTTTATTGATAGACTAAACAGCGGTGAATTTGACAGCTTACTGAAAAAATTATACGGTGAGTCACAGCTTGAAATTGAGAAACAGAAAAAGCGTTATACCGAAGCGGTAAAAAGCTTTAAAGAGCTTTATCCGGAGCGTGAAGATATAAAAATCTATTCTGCCCCAGGCAGAACGGAGATCGGAGGAAATCACACAGACCATCAGCACGGATGTGTGTTGGCGGCAGCAGTGAATCTTGATGTTATTGCGGTTGTATCTTTTCATAATGACGGAGTAATAAGACTGAAATCAAAGGGTTATGAGAAGGATTTAATAGATTTGTCGGATTGCAGCGTTCATAATGAAGAAAAGGGAAGGTCAGCCGCAATCATCAGGGGTATAGCGTCATATTTTAATGATAAGGGCGTTGCTATGGGCGGTTTCGATGCCTACACGACTTCAGATGTGTTGAGCGGAAGCGGACTTTCATCGTCAGCAGCGTTTGAAACGCTCATAGGTACAATTATTGATTTGCACTATAACGGCGGCAATGCAGGCAGTGTTGAGATTGCAAAAATCGGACAATATGCAGAAAACAAATATTTCGGCAAGGGCAGCGGTCTTATGGACCAGATGGTAAGCTCGGTCGGAGGATTTGTTTATATCGACTTTCTTGATACATCAGAGCCGATTATCGAAAAACACAGCTTTGATTTTGAAAAGGCAGGTTACAGTATTTGCATAACCGATACAAAGGGCAGTCATTCTGATTTAACCGAGGACTATGTTGCCGTGCCGTCCGAAATGAAAAAGGTTGCAGCTTATTTCGGAAAGAATGTTTTGCGTGAGGTTGATGAGGAAAGCTTCTATGAGGCTGTTCCGAAACTCCGAAACACCTGCACAGACCGTGAAATTATGAGAGCCGCACACTTTTTCGGTGAAAATACAAGAGCTGAACAAGAGGCACAGGCACTTGAAAACGGTGATACTGACAGATTTTTTGAGCTTGTTCGTCAGTCGGGTGAGTCGTCTGCAAACCTTTTGCAAAATCTGTATTCCTGCAAAAAGCCGACTGAACAGGGAATACCGCTTGCGATAATGATGAGTAAACGAATTTTACAGGATAGCGGTGCAGTAAGAGTTCACGGAGGAGGCTTTGCAGGAACGATTCAGGCATTTGTTCCTGCTCTCAAAGTCAAGGAATATTCCGATGAAATGAACAGGATTTTCGGCGAGGGCAGCTGTTATGTTCTTCGCATAAGACCTGTTGGTGGAATTGAAATTACTGCATAAGGGTGGTTTTTATGATTTGTAATGAAATTCAGAAACTGATAAATTATTCAATAAAAAGCGGACTGATTGAAAAAGAAGATGAATATGTAATAAGAAATCAGCTTATGGACGCACTCTGCGTTTATGACTGGGAAGAATCGGAAGTTATGGAAAATAACTTTGTAATTGATGATATTCTGAACAGGCTTACAGATTATGCTTGCGAAAACAAAATAATTGATGACACAACTGCATCACGTGATTTGTTTGATACAAAGCTTATGGGAATTGTCACACCATTCCCAAGAGAGATTATTGGCAAGTTCAATCAGCTCTGTTCACAGTCTCCTGAAAAGGCTACCGACTGGTATTATGATATAAGCCAAAAGCTTAATTATGTGAGAGCAGGAAGAATAGCAAAGGATATTCGCTGGCAGTATGAGTCGGAATACGGCACGCTCGATATTACTATAAACCGTTCAAAGCCGGAAAAAGATCCACGTGATATTGCGGCGGCAAGAACAGCAAAGGCAACAGCATATCCGAAATGTCAGCTTTGCCCCGAGAATGCAGGCTTTGCAGGAAACAAAAATCACCCTGCAAGACAAAATCTCCGTCCGATTCCTATTGATATTTGCGGTGAAAGCTGGCAGCTTCAATATTCTCCTTACGGCTATTACAACGAGCATTGTATTGTGTTCAATGAAAAGCATATTCCGATGAAGATAGATTCAGCCGTATTCGAAAAACTGTTTGCTTTTATAGATAAATTTCCTCATTACTTTGTCGGATCAAATGCAGATTTGCCGATTGTCGGAGGTTCAATTTTAAGCCACGAGCATTTTCAGGGCGGAAATTACACATTCGCAATGGCTAAAGCGGAGATAGAAAAAGAGTTCTCCTTGTCGGATTTCCCTGAAGTAACAGCAGGCATTGTAAAATGGCCTATGTCCGTAATTAGACTGAAAAGCAAGAATAGGGAAGAACTTTCAATGGCTTGCAGTTATGCCCTTGAAAAGTGGAGAGGTTACAGTGATCCGAATGCAGGAATATTTGCCGAAACCGAAGGAGTGCCGCACAATACGGTAACACCGATAGCGAGAATGAACGGTGACTACTATGAATGTGACCTTGTTCTTCGCAATAATATTACTTCCGATGAGCGTCCTCTCGGTGTGTTCCACCCGAATCAATCACTGCATCACATAAAAAAAGAGAATATAGGTCTTATTGAGGTAATGGGACTTGCCGTTCTTCCTGCAAGGCTTGCAGTTGAATTAGATGTACTGAAAAATGCAATGCTTAACAATGAGAACCTTGATGAAAAACCTGAAACCGCCTCACACGCACAGTGGGCAAGGGATGTTTTATTGCGTTATCCGGAATTTTCCGAAGCTAATGCAGAAGCTATACTTCGGCTTGAGGTCGGAAAAGTATTTGAACAGGTGCTTTGTGATGCCGGAGTATTCAAGAGAACCGAAAAGGGAATTTCCGATTTTATAAGGTTTACAGAGGTGCTTTGAAATGTTTGATATTACTACTGTGGGAGAAATACTGATTGACCTTACACAAACGGGAATTTCGGATAACGGAATTCCGATATACACTGCAAATCCCGGCGGTGCACCTGCCAATGTTGCAGTAGCGGCTTCAAAGCTTGGCTCAAAAACTGCGTTTATCGGAAAGGTCGGTAACGATTCTTTCGGAAGAATTTTGTGCGATACACTAAAAAAATATAATGTCAGTACAGACGGCGTTATTACCGATAAAAGTGCCAACACAACGCTTGCGGTAGTTTCGGTAAACGAAAACGGAGAGCGCAGCTTTGCTTTCTATAGAAAAAACAGTGCCGACACATTGTTATCTGAATACGAAATAATCGATTTGCATCTGAGCAATACGCATATACTTCACTTCGGCTCTGTCAGCCTTACCGCTGAACCTTCAAGAACGGCAACAACCTCAGCAGTCAAGCGTGCAAAATCGTTCGGAGCGGTAATTTCATATGACCCGAATTACAGAGAGAGCCTTTGGAGCAGTTTAGATGAAGCAGTTGAACAGATGAAAAAACCGCTTGATTTAGTAGATATATTAAAAGTATCAGATGAGGAATTACCTCTTATCAGCGGAAAAACCGATGTTGAAGAGGGAGCAAAATATCTATGCGACAAATATAATATTAAACTTGTTCTTGTAACTCTCGGCGCAAAGGGTGCATATTATCGCTTTAAAGATTGCGCAGGAATTGTTGACGGCGTAAGCGTTACGGTTGCAGATACAAACGGTGCAGGCGATACATTCTTCGGCGCATTTTTAAGCCGTATGGCGTATATTGGAAAATACAATCCGTCAGACCTGACGGAGGACGAAATAAAGGATATGCTGGCATTTTCAAACAATGCGGCGGCAATTACAACAAGCAGAAGCGGTGCGATACCTGCTATGCCTACTATCGGAGAGATTGACAGATTACCATAAATTGAGGTGATGAGCAGTGAATAAATCAGCTAAGTGGGAAAAGGAATTTGTTGAACGCTTTTTAAAACGCTATGATGAGCTGAAATGGCTGTATTGTGAAGTGTATAACAATGATATGAAAGCCTTTTCCTGGTTATGTAATTCATTATACGAGTATTACAAGCACCGAAAAAGCTCATTGAAAAAGCTTGACAGAGAAAAAGAGAAAAATCCCGATTGGTATAAAACGAAAAATATAATCGGTATGATGTTGTATGTTGACGCTTTTGCAGACAACCTTAAAAGTGTAAGAGAAAAAATTGACTATCTGAAGAAATGCGGAGTTAATTATTTGCATTTTATGCCATTACTGAAAACTCCAAAGGGCAGGAGTGACGGCGGATATGCCGTATCTGATTTCAGAAAGGTTCAGCACGAGCTTGGCACAATGGCTGAACTTGAAAAGCTGACAGCCGAGTGTCATAAAAACGGAATAAGCTGTTGTCTTGATTTCGTTATGAATCACACAAGTGAGGACCACGAGTGGGCAAGAGCAGCTCGAAACGGCGATACTGAAGCTCAAAAAAGATATTTTTTCTTTGATGATTGGGAATATCCCCAAAAGTTTGAACAGACTGTTCCGCAGGTCTTTCCGACAACAGCACCGGGGAATTTTACTTATCTTGACGACTGCGATAAAATTGTGATGACTACCTTTTATCCTTATCAATGGGACTTGAACTACGGAAACTGCGTAGTGTTCAACGATATGGTCGGAAATATGCTTTCAATTGCAAACCGAGGAATTGATGTTATAAGACTTGACGCTGTTCCGTATATCTGGAAGGAGCTTGGAACAAGCTGCCGCAATCTTCCGACAGTTCATTCGCTTGTCAGAATGATGCGCATAATAACGGAAATTGTCTGTCCCTCCGTACTGCTCTTGGGTGAGGTTGTTATGGAGCCGTCAAAGGTTGTGCCTTATTTCGGAACTGTTGAAAAGCCTGAATGTCATATGCTTTATAATGTAACAACGATGGCAAGTACATGGCACACCGTTGCAACAAAAGATGTAAGACTTCTTAAACGTCAGATGAATCAGCTTTCTGAATTGCCGAAAGAATATATCTTTTTAAACTACCTGCGTTGTCACGATGACATAGGCTGGGGACTGGATTATGATTGGCTAAAGCAATTTGGCATAAGCGAGATACCGCATAAAAAATTCCTTAATGATTATTTTACAGGAAAGTTTCCCGACAGCAACGCAAGGGGAGAGCTTTATAATAACGACCCAAGGCTCGGTGACGCTCGGCTTTGCGGAACAACGGCAAGTCTTTGCGGAATAGAAGCTGCACTTGAAGAAAATGATACGGACAAGCTTGAAAAATCAATTGACTGTGATATTATGCTCCACGCTTATATGCTCACGCAAAGCGGTATTCCCGTTCTTTACAGCGGCGATGAAATAGGACAGCTCAATGATTACAGCTATCACGATAATCCCGAAAAGAGTGTTGACAGCCGTTATCTGCACAGAGGAAAGTTTAATTGGAAGCTTGCCGAAAACTGCGATGACTCGCATACGGTTCAGGGCAGGATTTTTCAGAGTATTCTGAAACTTGAAAAATGCAGTGCCGAAAACGAGGTTTTCAGAGCAGAAGCAGATTTTAAAGCCTTGGATACAGGTTCTGACAGCGTTCTGGGAATTTGCAGAGAATATAAAAATAAAAAGCTGCTTGCATATTTTAATTTTAGTGATAAGGTTCAATCCGTGTTTCTTGACGGTGTAAAAAGCGGAAGAGATTTATTCACTGATGATGAGGTGTGCAGTGTTTCCATTGAACTAAAGCCATATGGTTTTAGTTGGCTTTTACTTGATGAATAAAATGACAGAGATAAGTTCCGGAGGAGAAACATTATGAAAATTCTTGTACTCGGAGGAGCAGGATATATAGGCTCACATACAGTTTACAGTCTTATTGAACAGGGCGATGAGGTTATTGTTTTTGATAACCTTGAAACAGGTCATATTGAGGCTGTGCATCCAAAGGCAAAGTTTTACAAGGGTGATTTGAGAAACAGAGTTCATATAGATAGTGTTCTTGATGTAGAGAAAAATATTGACGCAGTTATTCATTTTGCGGCAAATTCACTTGTCGGTGAAAGTATGATAAATCCGCTTAAATACTACGACAACAACTTGTGCGGAACAAAGGTACTGCTTGAATCACTCATAGCACACAATATCAAAAATATTGTATTTTCATCAACAGCGGCAACCTACGGCGAACCAAAACATACGCCTATTCTTGAAGATGATCCGACCGACCCGACTAACTGCTACGGTGAAACAAAAAAAGCAATGGAGAGAATGTTCTACTGGACTCAGCAGGCACACGGCTTGAAGTATGTTTCACTGCGTTACTTCAACGCCTGCGGCGCTCATATCAGCGGAAAAATCGGTGAGGCGCACAACCCGGAAACCCATCTTATCCCGATTATTTTGCAGGCGGCAAACGGTACAAGGGACCATATAAGCATATTCGGAACCGATTACAACACACCTGACGGAACCTGCATCCGTGACTATATTCATGTTACAGACCTTGCACAGGCACATATCCTTGCCGTTAAGTATCTGTTAAACGGCGGCGAAAGCAATATTTTCAACCTCGGCAACGGCGTCGGATTCTCGGTAAGAGAGGTTATTGAAACGGCTAAAAAGGTCACAGGAAAAGAGATAAAAGTAATTGAAGAAGAACGCAGAGCAGGCGACCCTGCAATACTTATCGCTTCAAGCGACAAGGCAAAGAATATCCTTGGCTGGAAGCCCGAATATAATGATCTTTCAACAATTATAGAAACTGCGTGGAAGTGGCACAGTACACATCTTAACGGATATCTATCCGATTGACAAAACGACAATTTTCAAAATATTAAAGAATTATCTTGTTTTATTTATCCCGATGTTTTGTTAAGGATAGATTGCCGAAAAAGACATCCGGAATTAAGGAAACACTGATTAAATCGTTTGTGCATATTGCGAAGTCAGATTTTTCGTTAGGTTGCACAAACAAACCGCAGTAATGCTGACGCATTACGAGGATTTTTTGGGCAAGCTGGCGGAAAATATGCAAGCAAGATGTGCAAACAGCTTTCAGCGTGATTTATTCAGTGTTTCCTTAAATTTGAAAAGATAATCAAAGTATAAAATAAAATTAATGCACCTCCGTACAATATTGGATTTTATGGAGGTGTTTTTATTAAATACAGAATTTAACTTTGTGGTAAAAGCAGGCTAAGGAATGTAACAGCAGTGGGGTGAGTGTTGCTATGTGGTGCAGAAAAAGCTTTCTATTTGGCAATAAAAAGTCCGGCGCACAAGGCAGTGCGGTGGTTTGCAACATAGTAGATTGATTTCTCTGACGGGCATTATTTTTTGCCTGTTTGGTTCTTAAAATCAACTTTTCTGTCCTTATACTCTTGAACAAAATTTTGTGCCTATGGGACTTCGGATTTTATTAATTGTTTTTGCCTATAGACACATCAAAGAAAACATAGGTGTCTTTCTAAAACCTGGCACTCAACGGACAAATACAAAACGATAATATGGCAGTGTAACAGAAAATTCAAGAACAACACCTGCTGCAAAACACCGCATATTATCGAAGATGAAATAAAGAAACGATTTCTTAAGGTTTATAACGGACTGATTTCCGATAAAGAGCCGTTCATAAAGGCTTGCAAACTTACAAGAGATGTTCTGACTGATACTAAGGAGATTGACAGAGAAATGTCAGAACTTCTCCGTGAGCTTGAAGTCGTTACCGAACTTATTAAAAAGTGCATAGCCGAAAATTCATTATCGGCTCAAGACCAGGAAAAATATACGGAGAGATACAATAGCTATGTTGACCGCTATGAAAAAGCAAAATCAAGATATGATGAGTTTGAACAGCAGAAAGATAATAAGCTTTCAAAAAGAAAAGCAATAGACCGCTTTATTTCCGACCTTTCAAAGCGTGACGAACTGCTCACCGAATTTGATAATTGCCTTTGGTTGACGGTAGTTGATGCGGTTACGATTCGCAAAGACGGAACTTTGATATTTAAATTCAACGATGACACAGAGATTGAGGGGTGATATGAACTTTTCTAGATTCATACATTCATCCTCCATAATGTCCTTTCGTTATTGCAATCAGCATTATGACATTCAGCAGATTGCACGGGCAATGGGTTTCGAATCAATATGATTGGCTTGAAAGTAGTGACGATGATTGCACAAGGTTATCAGCTGCACAACCAGTAGTACAGGAATTTTTTCTGAAATACAAACACAAAATGTTAGACCGTTAACTCTTTAATAAGGAGTTAACGGTCTATATTTTTACATATCTAAGATTTTAATGGAAAATGAGTTTGTTATTATTAAACCAAATTTTCACAATCAGTAGTTCTCAGCATTCACCTCAAAGTAAGCCTGCGGATGAGCGCAAACAGGGCATACTTCGGGGGCTTTGATTCCCACAACTATATGTCCGCAGTTGCGGCATTCCCAAACCTTTACTTCACTCTTTTCATAAACCTGTGCGGTTTCAATGTTTTTAAGCAAAGCACGGTATCTTTCTTCGTGGTGCTTTTCAATTGCAGCTACTGCTCTGAATTTTGCGGCAAGTTCGGTAAAGCCCTCTTCTTCGGCAGTCTTAGCAAAGCCATCGTACATATCTGTCCACTCGTAGTTCTCGCCTTCAGCAGCCGACAGTAAATTGTCAGCTGTATCACCAAGACCGTTCAGCTCTTTGAACCACATTTTAGCGTGTTCTTTTTCAT
>JBJEOV010000035.1:0-3264 GCA_051880895.1 Ruminococcus sp.
CAAACGACCAAAGGTCAGTGACCTTTGGAAACCCTATACTTTTGTTTTTCTATCAGAGTTTGGTTTTATCAATACTTTTGATTATTGATATTGTGGTAAATTATAGTTTTACGCACACATTAAGAATATAATTTCAGCTTGGTTAATGTGATATTCAGAAAAAAATTGCGACAGCTGTGGCTTTGTTTGTTTTTGAACAAGGCTGCGGCTTTTATTTTTTGTATTAATTTGTTCTATAAGACTTGATTATAAAGAAAATTAATATAAAAATAGCAAATATTTTGTTTGTTTAAAAAATTTAAAAATAATATATACTTTGTCCCGGTTTTGTCACGGTCGGCTTGATATAATGTAGCCATAGTAAAGATAAACAAACCAACCAATAGAAAACAATAAGGAAACGAGGTAAATATTATGAAAAACACAAGCACTAAAGGAACAATTAAAAGAAGAATTATTGCTGTTGCTCTTTCGGCAATTTCGGTTACATCATTTGCCACCGCATCATTTATGACAGCCTCAGCCGCAACACCTGCTTCCTACGCAGCCTGCTCAGACAGAGCAGCGAACGGCATTGAAGAAAAGACTGCTTACGCAGTATTATCCTCAGGACTCAACTCCGCAATTTCGATACTCGCAAAAAGCAATCCCTTTGCCGCTTTGATTGCAAACAGTCTTATCGGAGGTTTAAAGGCTGTTTACGAGTATACTCCTTCAGCTCCAACAACAAAGGATGTACTCGATACGCTCAAAAAGCTCTCGGACAGCATTAACGAAAAGCATGAAATAGAAATGACTGAGATAAACAAGGTTTTTCTTAAAGGCAATATTGATAGCTGCCTTGATAATTACCGTGTAATCAAGGGCGCAAACAAAACAGTAGCCGCAACCTTATCAAGGATAGATGATCTCGATAATTGCTCAATTGATTTGTGCAGGGAAATCGTAAAAATAACAAATGATTATTCGGATTTTAATGCGTCTTTTGCCAGAATGACAGAGTACCTTGATCCGGACGGAACATCGGAAGATTCTCTTATGGTCAAGTATATGGAATATATGAAAACGCAAACAAGCGACGCAACGGTTATTAAAGAAAATGCAGAGAAATTTATTAATCTTGTTGCCGGACAGTATCTGCTTGCTTATATGTTCAAGATTACAGGCTATGCCGCTCAGATAAGAATAACCAAGCTTGAAAATGCTGAAAAAAGCAGCGACACAGAGGATGAGAAGAAAGCAAAGCAGCAGGCAATCAAAGAAATTACAGTGAGCAGGCAGAGCGTTGTGGATTCTATGACAAACACTGATGTAGCACCTGCTCTGAAGAAAGTTAAAAACTTCCTTGATGATTTGAAGAGCCTTAATACTGCGTCCGTAATAATCAACGGAAACGAAACCCATTGCTACTCAATAGTTGACGCATGGGTGCAGGCGGTAAAAAGCAACGGCAAGGCTGTAATAAAGCTTGATAAGGACATCGTAGCAAATGACTTTGAAAAGCTTTCTCATACTTGTGTGAATGCGTCAAAGTTTATCAAAAACGGTGCGCTCTATCTTGAGAATGAGAACAGCGAAATCACTCTTGATCTCAACGGTCATACACTCCTTAACGAAAAGGGAGAGGCAGTCAATATAAATAACTGCAAGTCCTTTAAGGTTATATCATCGGCAGACAAGAAGGGTACTCTCGGCGGTCTGAGAGCAGAGGGCAGCAGAGATAATAAAATCACCGTTGATATAAGCAATGCAGTAATCAGCGGCGGCTCAGAAACAGGAATTTATGCAAACCACGCTGTAGATAAGCTCACCGTAAATAACTGTATAATCAGAAACTATACAAATTCAGGTATTAAGCTGTACGATGATTCAAAGTACAGATACGCCGAAATAAATAATTGCGTATTTGAAAACAACTCTGCCGAAAAGGGCGGCGCAATTCATAACGACTCCTTCAATGCAACAGTCAATAACTGTCAGTTTTTAAATAATAAATCATCAGACAACGGCGGTGCAATTTATTACGAGGGATACTATTACCATTATATGAAGAAGGTCTATAGTATCGGCGAAATGACAGTTAATAATTCAACCTTCAGCGGTAACAGCGGAAAATGCGGCGGCGCTGTATATATAGGCTTTGAGAATAAAAACGGCAAAATCAACGGCTGCTCATTCACAGGTAATAAAGCATACTCGCACGGCGGCGCTGTATGCAGTGCCAAAAATACAGAAATCAATTTCAGCAATTTCAGAAATAATTATGCCTCAAGCGACGGCGGCGCAGTATGCTACCTGACAGACATCTCGGCTTCAATCCGCAACTCTGAATTTTATAATAACAGCTGCGGCTCAGACGGCGGTGCAATTTCAGTGTGGGCTCATACTGACGCAGATATTTATAACTGCAAGATTGAGAACAACAGCTGCGGCGGCAACGGCGGCGGTGTTTACTTCGGTGCTCTCTCCTCACCAACCGCACAGCATCAGCTCAACACAGTAACAATCACAAACAATACCTGCGGACAAGAGGGCGGCGGTATCTATTGCAACACAAGCACAGGAGCCGCAGGAGATGTAAACCTTTACCGTACGGTTATTATCAGGGATAATCACAATAACGACGGCATATCTTCAAATGCAAGAATGATATGTGCAAGCGGCAAGAAAGCAGTATTCTATGTAAGATCTACCTTTGACCTCAATAATTCCTGCATTTATGTATCCTCAAACAGCAACGACACAGCGGTTGTATCGCTCAGCAGCGGCAGAAGCGAGTCGTACAAAGCACAGGCTGAGCCGTTCCACGCAGACGGCGGAAAGCTTGAAAGAGGAAGTATTTACAACGGCACAGTTTATTACTATGACTGATATTTCCTAAATATCTTCAATAATCATCAAAAGCATAGCCTTTGACCGTAAAAAGTCAAAGGCTATAAGTGTGAGTAAAACTATAATTTATCAAACAAAAACTTTCGGTCGGGCAACTTTGTTTTAATTTAAGCCAAACTATCTGCTCGGGGTAAAAGTTTAGGTCAAGCCTTTTTAAAGGCTTGCGGGGGTGGGCAGAGCCCACGAAAATATGCTCCGATAAATGCAGGAGGGTAGGTAAAACAGTCCGGCGGACTGTTTTACCGTAGGGAACCCACATCAGGGGTTCCCTTTGAACAAGAGTTTTGTTTTATAGTGTTGAACAAATAGGAAAGAACAGTTGTTTTCTTGTTTGATTTATAACTGCATTTTCTTTTAGGTAACTCTTGTATT
>JBJEOV010000036.1:0-14452 GCA_051880895.1 Ruminococcus sp.
AAAAACTTTATAATATAATACTATCATTATTTTTTTGCGTTGTCAATATAAAAAATACAGGCAAAAAAAATAAAAGCCCGATTACAGGGTATAAATTTATACCCTGCAACCGAGCTTATTTTAATCATTTATGGTATAAATTTATACCCTCTTTATGAATATTTCTTGTTACTGCTATAAATAAGCACCCATTCTTTACATTCGTAACACGGTATTTTGCCGTTTGTGAAATCGTTTTCGCCGTCACGCTTAAAATCACCGTATAGGTTATTGCGATACTTTGGAATATTCAGAATTGCGGCTTTTTTGACTTTTGCAGTAATACCTTTTTTGATGTTATAAAACTTTGCAAATTCCAAATTTTTTCTTTTGTTCCAGATAGAAACTATGTCATCGGCAAACAGAGGATATGATTCGTAAAATTTACTTTCCGTTTTGCCGTCCATTGTGACATCAACCTTTGTAATTCGTCCTTCACTATCTCTGAATATACTTTCAATCTTACGCCCTCTGTAATCAGCTTGACGAAAACGAAATGTGCATACTCTTTTTTCTCCTCTTTGTCTTAACGCTCTGCAAAAACCGCAATCCTTTTTTGATACCATATGTTTAGGATTTTTAGGACAGCCGTAATAATAATCGTTATTGTAAAAATCTGCATATAAGATAAGTTCGTCATATAATTCATCGAAATTATCAGGCAACGGCAGGTTGGCACTTTCATCAGCAACTTTGTTGTCTTTGACTTGCGTTATTGTTTTGGATTTATTTTTGAAATATTCCTGTCTGTTTTTCTGTCTGTCAAATAGATTTTCAGAGTCTGAGGAACACAGCCTTACAAACTGCTCCGGTGTGTAACTGCAATTACTGTAAAAAGACTCTAAACCGTAGTCGCCGTTGTTGCCAAGCCAATCAACACTGATAATAGTATTGTTATCTATTTGTAGAAATATAAAAACATCGTTACTGAGCTTCTTGTATTTTTTCAAGGTAGAATTTACCTTTTTCCACCTGTAATGTCCTTCGGCTTTTTCGTTTTTGAAAAGATTGCCTTCTTCAAAATCCTTGCGAACATCAAAAAGCCACATTACCTTTAATCCCAAATCGGCAAAGAATTTATTTCTCTCCTCAAATTCTTTCTGTGTAAGCCTATTGCTCTGCAATTCTAAAACGGCATTGTCAAAAAGTAAATCCGCTGTATGCTTTGTTTCTTTCTGATTCACTACTCTCTCCTGATTATTTCTGTCAAATCTGTTGAGATGTTCAAGTTTCCACTTTGAAGAATCATAGCTCCAAGTGTCGGTACAGGGCGAGCCTTGTCTGTGTGCGTAATGGTGTGCTCTTTCTGTGCCGAATTTGAGAATCATCGGGGACAAGCAAGTCGGGCAATAGTAGCTTTTGGTTTTGTCTGCATAGTCAATATGTACTCTCTCTTTGTCTGCATTTAACGCAACGAACATAATAAATTCACGCTCCTTCTTCTATGATAATATATATATACCGTCTTGTACTGTAACTCAGCACGGCTGTTTCACACTATATTCTTCTTTTGCTAAAATAGTTTGAAACAGCCGTATTTTGTTTAATAATAAAATTATATCAAAAACTTTTTACTCAAACAATATATTTCCGATTATTCTTATTATGGATTGCAGTTCTTACAAGGCTCATAGCCTCTATTTATAACATCGTCACGACTTCCTGTAAATTCTTCTCTGTTAGAGTCTTTGATTTTCTTTGCTGAGGAGCAATCGGAATAATGGAATTTCTTTGTATTTGTATTGAGTATGTAGGTGTGACCGCCGTTATTTTCACTTTTTGATGATTGCTCAGACTGCTCAAAATGACTTTCTTCTTCCTTCGATTCCTCTTTCACTTCAGCGACAGGGGCAATGTATTCGCTTTCGCCATTCTTATAATCAATGCTTATGTCCGGCTGAACATTATAGCAGTAAACACAGAAGGTAATGCCTTCGCCCTTATCTTCAACAGACTTCGCCTCGATAAGCACACCTCTTGCTACAAGCTCATCGTCCTTGAATATCGGAGTTACACGGTATAAAGCGTGGTTGTCGGTTTCCTTTACATAGTCAGCAACCATATTTTCAAAGGGGAGCATACCGTCAACATTTAAGTATCTTGTGCCTGTAATAAGATTTTTTTCGTTTGCGTTTTCGCCTGTAAGCTGATAGCCGATAAGGTGACAACGGTTATACAGATATTTGCCGTCAACACAATCATACTTCACGGTATGCCAGCCTGACGGCTTTACCTGACCTATAGAGCCTCTTTCTTCAGTAGGCATAATGTCCTTGCCTACACAGGCATACGCAGTACCGCACCTGCCTAATTCGTCTAAATCAGCATAATACTCAAATGATGATGTTGTGTATTCGTCCTCGCTGAAGTACGGCTCATTACCGTTAATATCAATATACGGAGAGCCTGAGTAGTCGGGGATTGATGACAGGTCAATCTTAGGGGATTGAGGCTCTGTCGGCTTTTCTGTGACCTTTTCTGTCGGCTTTTCCTTTGTTGTTTCCGCTATAGTCGGCATTGTTGCCATAATATCAGATACTAACTTGGAAGTGTCGGTAGTTGAAGTCTGGCTACAGCCTGCAAGCATTGTAACTGCAATCAAGGCTACAGCAAGGTATATTTTTTTATTTTTCATTTTCGTTTCTCCTTCTCTTATTTTTCAGATTTCTTTGCAAAGTGTTCCTCGGTTACTTCAATGTGGGAGAATCCTTTGATTTTTTCACTTGAAGTAAGCTCAAAACTATCTGATAAATCAAAATCAAATTTTACATCAGACGGATATTTTCTGTTCCAATGAAAGATAATCACTTCTTCGCAGTCCTCTAAGCTTTCGGGTAATATATCCTCGACAAAAACATAATCGCTTTTATTTGCCTTTGATTTACTAAAAAAACTATTTGATACAATTAAATTTGTATTTTTCAAGCTTACCTTTTCAAATAGTTTCAGTGTATAATGACTTACCCATAACCTTTTGTGCTGTGTAATTTCAATTATCCTTTGCGTTACCTTCTTATCAAAGGACACACGCCTGTTGTTGAACATAATTCCGTTGCTGTCGTCAACGCACACTATAATGTGCATTATTTTCACCTCTTTTCTTTTCTACATTATACACCATAAAACAAAAAAGAGAAACGGAAAAATAACCATTTCTCTTTTTTATCAGCATATTTTATTTCAATTACAATAGAGTAAAAAACTATCTGAGATTTCTTTTTTCGTCAATAAGACCTAAGAGCCAATCAGCACTCACATTGAAAAATTCACAATATTTTTTTACAAACCCTATGCAGGGAACAGCAAGCGACTCTCTGTGCAAGTTAATCTGCTTTCGGTTGATGTGTGTCTTTGCCGACAGTTCAGCTATTGTAACGCCGCTTTCGGTAATGAGCCTGTCAAGACGATCACCCGTTATTGTACTTTCCATTTCATTATCGTACATTTTTCACTCCTATTTCTGCGTATTTACGACAAAAATTATCCTCTGACCGCAATTACTGCAATAATTAGTATTTGGATTATTTACAATCCATTTTCTACAAGCAGGGCAGGGATAGCAAGAGTAGGTTTCTACCCTGTCTTTTCCGTCAAAGGCTTTCACCTT
This sequence comes from Ruminococcus sp., assembly GCA_051880895.1. GTDB lineage: Bacteria > Bacillota > Clostridia > Oscillospirales > Acutalibacteraceae > Ruminococcoides. The sequence goes on from JBJEOV010000036.1 coordinate 3,647, forward strand.
AATATCGTAGTCTGTGTTTACCTCAGACGGTGTATTATCTCTTATTCTGCCCTTTTCCATATCGGTAACAAGGGCTTTAAGGTCCTTACACTGTTCATCGGTTACTTTCTTTTCTTCAATAATACTGTTCAGAAGAAAGATTGCTTTTTTCAGCATTATTTACTCAGCCTCGCTTTCACTTCATTTATTTAATCAATTCGGGATTATCGTGGATATTGCCGATAACTTCGCAATTACTTCCGTCTTTAACCGATAAATCAACAGCATATTCTCCATAATTGGTATGTCTGTATCTGCATACTCCGAAAAATACATATCTTGTTTTATTTCCGATTTTAATTATATCCCCCTCAAAAATCCGTTTACCGTTATTATCGGTCAAGCCTGTGTACTGTCCTACGGTTTCGGGTATAACTTCAAAAACAGTTAAAAATTTTTTATTAGGACATTCTGGGGCAATTTGCATACAATAGTTACCTACTGTTATATATGCTTTTTTATAGAAATCATCATAAAAATAATATCCATATATCCACTCGCCATTATCGGCTCTCTTACCTCTGAATAATATTTCTCGCATTATTTACTCAGCCTCGATTTCACTTCATTTATTAAATCAATTCGGGATTATCGTGGATATTGCCGATAACTTCATAATCAGTTTCGTTTCCCACTAAATTAAAACCTCTATATTTGTTCTCAATTCTAAATATAGCAGGGACATAAACAATTTTAAAAGTATCGTAACCATTTACATTACAATGCCTAACAATTTTCCCATATTTCTTTGTTCGTACAATATCCCCCTCAAAAATCTTATTACCATTCTTGTCGGTCAAGCCTGTAAATTGTCCGACAGTTTCACTTATAATCGCCCAATCTCCGTCATCTTTTTCCATTCGTAAAGGCATAATGCAAGGAAAATCCGTTCCATATACACTGCGATCTGTATAAAGTCCGTATATCCACTTTCCATCTGATTCACGCTTACCTCTGAATAATATTTTTCGCATTATTTACTCAGCCTCGCTTTCATTTTCTCTCGGTTCTTTCATAGCCTTTTCAGCTTCTTCTGACTTTCGTCTGTAATACTGATAATCGCAATTATCGTACTTCTGCTCGCTCGTGCAATTACCGTCAGAAAAAAGTTTACACCGCTTGAAATCGCAAGCAGGCAGGTTATATCTCACAGCACTCACGCTCCTTATCCCTTTTAGCTCTATTTTCTTTTAGTGCCTTTTCGATTGCTGATTTAGTTCTATCATAAGCGACATCAGGCTCACTTAATATAATAGAGTTTGTGCCGAGAACAGCAGAGTCATCACACATATCAATACCGATTCGCTCACAATAATCATCAAGTTCAAGTATGACTGATATTAAATTCACTGCAAGCTTGCTCCGTCTTTCTAACAGCTTTTCGACATATTTAGGTATCATTGATTTATTGCTCCTTATTCATTCTCAGGCATATCAATATTAACTATAATAGCCTTTTTGAACACCTTTTCCGATATTTTACGCAAGTAATTATTAAGCTCCTTTGCGTTTTTCTCATTGGCGACAATTTCTTCGGCACTGTATTTTCCCTTTGGATAGTTTATTACTCTTGGATTGTAATTGAATTTCTCGCAAAGCTCATCGCAATTATAATCGTAATAGGCTTCTTCAAAATCCTCTTTATCAAAGTAAATACGCTCACGGTAAACAGCGTATTCTCCCACACTACATTTACCAAAACTGCCTTTATACCAACCACAGCAGTCATCATCTACAATATCGGAATCAACCATTGGTACAACAGGCAGTTCGGGATTTTCTTCAATAAGTCTTACAAGCTCTTTTGCTGAATTACTCATTTTTTTGCTCCTTTCTATAGGGGTTGCCATATTTTCCGCATTTTTACATTGAGTGTATATAATTCCTACTCACTCTCCTTGTTGCTCAAAACCGTTATTGCATTCAATAGCGTGTCCAGCATCGCACCAAACTGTTTTTATAGGACATTTGCTATAATCTGCACAATCTTCGCAAAAATTTATTTCGTTGGCTAAATCGCAACATTCCGAAAATTTGCAACCATCGCAATAATTCATTTTTGCTCACCTTTCTTTACATTTATAAATTATCCGGATAATCTTTTTCACTATCGTATTCTTCAATAGTAAAATCACAGGTAATATTATGCTTTTCTGCAAAGCTTAAGGCTTCTGAATAGTTTTTAAACTCACCGTTTTTCATTTCGCCGTCATCATAGCTGATTACATAAAACATCAGATTTCAGCCCCACTGATATTACACAGTGAAAACTTAGCTTTGTATGTATCGTCTTTTCCTTCTTCAAAGCTGATTGCAAGCCCTCTGGTGATATTTTCGACATCACCGTTATCAAAGCAAACCTGAATACTTGTTACATTCCTTTTGCTATCCATTAGCTCACCGTCCTTCCCGTTATCTTTTACAACTTAATTATATCATAAAAAATAAGAAGAATTGAAAAAGTCAGGTTTTGGTAAACGCTGACTTTTTTCAGTCTGTCTTAGCAATTTCAAAGAGGTTGATCTGGTTTTCGGCATTAGTATCTATATTGGCAGTACACATAATATTCAGTGACTTTTCCGGTGCTTCGCTGTAGCATTTCTGAATCCAGTATTTTTCTCTTTCAAGAATATTGTCTGACTTATTTACAATTTCTATGGTTTCAAAAATGTAGTCCCTGATATTTTCAATAGGAAAGCGACCGCTTTTTAAATGCTGTCCCCAACGGAAAACGGGTGCGTTTATAGTCTGACCTACATAAAACTCTCCTGTTGACCTCTTGGTTATCTTGTATATGTAGCCTGCTATATCCTTGTTGATGAACATATCCTTATCTATATAAAACTCACTGTCATCATCGGGATTAAGGGTAAGCCTTTCTTTTTTCAGATACTCGCTTTTGCAGTGATACGAACAAAACCTTTTCTTTGAGTATTCTGAAATATTGAAAAGCTCTTGCTTAACTTCGTACTCAGAAAAGGCAATAGGCTTGCCAAAGTATGTTTCTACCTTTGCATTACAGCAATCACAGGTAAAAGTTACCTTATTAAAGTATTTTTCTGTATTGTAGCAATGCTCGCCGATTATTATACAATACAAGTCGCCTGCTTTTAATCTCTTTGAATAACGAAAAGAAATATTATCTCCGTATTCTGCTTTTATGATTTCCTTGAAATGCTCTCGGCTCTCGCATATAAGGCAGTCCATTACCAATTCCGTATTCTGAGCTTTGCTTATTGAAGAATACAATCCAAATTCACTGTCCTTTTTAAGATTTGCTGTAGCTGTTTCTTCATCGGCAACCTCATATATTCTGTAAACTATTTCAAGCAAGCTTACTCACGCTCCTTTTGTTTGAAATATCGGCGAATTTCTTTAATTCCGTAATGCTCGATACATTTTCCACAGACATCATATTTGCCGTAAATTACTTTCCAACCTTCCTTAGCCTTGTAACATCTCCAATTATCTCTGCATATGCAATCGCTCATTCTTTTTCCAGTGCTTCTGTAGCCGATACCGCATACATCACAGATTATATTCGTTTCACATTTAAACATTACTTTTGTTCTCCTTTAATTTTTTAGAGGATTTGCAATCAGGACACTTGATATATTTTCCGAAGGACCAACCATTTGCTTTCAACAGTCTTTTTAGGTCAGTATAGATTTCCTTGCATTTATCATAGGCAATTACAGTCCTGACGGCTCTTATCACCGCAGTATTATAATCGTTCATTATCTTTTTACGCTCCTTATCAATTATTATACAGGCTGAGTTTTCATTACATAAATGGCGGCAAATAAAATAATAATGAGGACGATAAGGCTTATTATAATTGCATTGTAAGCCTCAATATGTAATATTTTAATAAGTATTTGTGGACCTATTGATAGAAAAAAAGCTATCGCAAGAATACCAATAATTATTGCGACTACTGCGGACATTATCATTCACGCTCCTTAATGCTTGTGTTTCAAGTTACAAAATAAAAATATAAAATTACACCAATACCAATAATTATTGCTAAAGTCAAAGCCAAGCAAAAACCCCGTAACACTATTTCGGAAAATTTATACTCCTTAGTATGCCACAAAAGCAATACATAAGCAATTACTATAATTAGTGAGAAGATACAAGCTAAAGGAAAAAGTAAATTGGAAATACAAGATTCTATTGAATTAAGCATTATTAAACACACCTTTCTATATTTATCAAATAGTTTTTGAAAGCTATAATAATTCTCCAAATACACAAGTATCGGAGCTATCTTCAGATAATTCTGAGTTGTCCGTATATAGCCAGTCGGAGAAATCATCAAATGAAATGTTATTGCTCTGTTCAACAAGTCCGTACTTATGTATAAACAATTCGTCAGGCTTGCTGTTTCTGCAATCATCAAAGAGAGTTAATGCTACAGGCAGGCTCACATCGGTATGCTCTGTTTCAGAAATGGCATTGTCAAGCTCACATAAATTCAATGTGTCAGAGAGGTATTCCTTGGAAAACACAGTCGGCTGATGAAAAATAAAATCACCTGTTTTGAATAAGATGTATCGTTTGCCGTCAATGACCTGAAAGCCTGTTGCAACCGAGTATGAATTTGATATTACAATCTCCTTCAGCCTGTATATTTCAACCTGAAAGGTACTAAATTCCTTGACTATATTATGCAGAGAGAGTGTGAGCAGTCGCATTTTCTCAATATCTCTCTCAAAACTATCTGAGAAATCGGAATTGTAAAATTTCTTTTTCTCATATAGATTTTTCAAAGAGAACAGTCCAAGCTTTTTACCTTCATAATCTATATACAGGTCGCTTGCCGTAAGCTTTGAAATTCTGATTAAATCGTATATTTCCGATATACAATCACGAGGGATTAAGTCGATGACACTTACTAATTTCTTAGTAAGATTTATAAATCCTTCCATATCCTTCGATAGGGAAGGATAATCATTTAAAAAGTCAGAATCCTTACTTTTCTGAAAGCCGAACAAATATTCTTTCAGCGTTATTCTGCTGTCACGCAGTTTTTTTGCAAGAATGTTGAGCGTGTGCAGTTTTTCTGCTTGCGTAGGCATAGTATATCATCTCCAATTCAAATCAGGCACAAAGCTCATATTTACCAAATAGTTTTTTCTCACGCTTAGCTTCTTTGTAGGCGTTCTTGAAACTGCCGTAGGAACAAGCCTGCGGAAAACTATCTGTGATTTTCTTCCAGATTTCATCACGCTTTAAAACATCATCTACATCAATGCCTGTTTCGATTGTGATAAAATCTCTTGCGTTGTACGCTACAAACTGATATTTACCCTTATAAAAAATCCTCTCCCACTGCATTACTTTCATTTCTTTCACTCCTAACTAAATTAAACTAAGCTGACTGATAATAATTGTTATATTCCTGCGGAGTAGGCTGTTCATATGCAACATACGGCTGAACATTGTTTGCGTTACAGCTATTGCTATTGTTATTGTTATATTCACTCTTGTAAGCGTTGCTTGAATACTGTGCAGAAAGGTACGCTGTAATATTAGCTTCAAGTAATTTGCTCATAATGACTAAATCCTTGTACTGCATAGGAACTCTGATGACAAGCTCAGGCTTGCCCTTTTCGGGTACTATCAAGCCATTTGAGTCGGAGTGACCTGCTTTTAGCTCCGCTGTAAAGATTACCTCTGACCTTGATCCGGCACCGATTTTGAAAAGTCTGCTTATTGCCTTACCGTCCGTCCTGAGATTACGCTGTCTGCATTTTTCTTCGTTGATGCCGCCGAGTGGGGAAGTATAGCTTTCCTTTGGGTACTGCTCGCCCTTTGATTTTTCAGCTACGCATTTCTTGATAAGGCTGCTCTTTGCTTTTTCGGCAAGCAACAACGCCTCTCCGAATGTCAGAAAGCAATCTATACTTTTTACGCTGTTTGGATTGCTCTTGTCAACAAAGCTGAACATTACCTTTTCGTTCTTGAAAAGATCAGCCTTGATTTTCAGAAAAGTATTTGAGGAATACATCTCAAAAAAGCTGTACTCAATATAACGGGACGGTACGCTTGCCGCCTTGATTTTCTCTACATCATCGCTGATTTTTTTCAAACCCTTGAGTGCGTTTGTGACTTTTTTTAAAATTGCATTAAGTAAATCCATAGTTATTCTCCTTTCAAAATTCCTTGTTGGATTTGTTTCTTTGCTTTCCTTCTATATATATTATACTACATATTTTAGGAGAGTAAGAAAAAGTCAGGTTTTCAAAAATCAGAATGAAAAAGCAGGGTATAAATTTACACCCTGCTTGAAAAAACGCTATTCGAGAATTTCTTTGATTTCTCTGAGCATATCTACAATGCCCTGTGCCTGTTCTTTTGTAATCGTAATGCTTTTACCTTCAAAGTTGAAAACATCATCAATGAGATAAGATAAGCCGGAGAGAATGTCATCGGTTTCTTCGTCCTGCCTGTTTCCCTCAGCTTCACTGACAACATCAATCTGAGTCATTTTCGGCTGTGGTTCAATGTCGGTGTATTTTCCAAAATCGGAAGGTTTATCAAGCTTAGGTTCGTCAGTAACGGAAGATGTAACCGTACCGCTTTCAGACTCCAATACATCTATCTGAGATTTATCGGCTTCAGATTGTTTTTCTTCCTTTATTCCCGTTGTAAGCTCTGACTCAGGCTGTTTTGGTGACGGCTCTGGCTGTTTCTGAGTAGTTTCAGATGTTTTCTCAGGTGTGGGTTCAGGTTCAAGTGCTTCTTTCACCGCTTTAGCCGTCAGCTTTTCGCCGCTTTCTTCAGCGTTTGAAAGGATTTCCTTCTGTTCATCGGGAGAAGCCTTTGAAAGCTGATAGGCTGTGTCCGTGCTGATTTTACCGTCTGAAAAAGCCTCTTTTACTTCATCGGTAGCCTTAATGTTTATTGCATTTAACCTCTTAGCCTGCTGTGCGGTTATTTCGAGCTGTTCGGCAAGTATGTCAATAATTCTTCCGTTGATTTTCTCGCCATTCTTTTTACGCTTTAAGAGAATTTCTTTTTTTATTGCAAGCTCTTTGGCAATTTCACCGTCCGTTTTCTTTCTGTTATGCAGATTTGCGTTTATAAGCAAGTCAACATCAGCGTCCTCATAGTCCGGCAAATTCCAGACAATGCAGGGGAGAGAGTCAAGATTTACACCGTTTGCAAGTGGAATATTACGGCTTATTACCTCATTAACACCCGTAAATCTCCTGTTGCCGGAGCAAATTGTGTATTTATCATCATCTTTGTTTTTAATAACGATTAAAGGCTCAATAATTCCGTTCTCAGCTATGCTGTTTATGAACAGTTCGTCCACCTCAACTGAGTAAATTTCTTCGTTTCGTGGGTGGAGCATAAGCTTGCTTCGGTCAATCATCTGAAGGGGAGATGAATTGACCGCCGCCCTTATTTTATCTGCTGAAGGAAAAAGGTTGCCCGATAATTTGAGTGACATATGTATATTACCACCTTTCAAAAAAACTATTTAGGAAATTGACTGCAAGTATTCATCTACAAGCTTGTAGTAATCTTCTGTAGCCGTGCAGTCAGGTGCGGAAATAACAACCGGATCGGACGATTCGGATTCACCTACCTTACAGGTGTTGCGGATATATGTATTGTAAACAGGCAAGCCGAAGGGTGACAGTGCTTCTTTAAGCTCTACAAGACCGTCTTTGTTGAGTTTAGACCTCAAATACATAGTCGCAAAGCAACCTCTTATCACGAGCTTTGGGTTGAAATCCTTAAGTTCAATTACAGATTCAATTACATTTTCCAGACCGTCAGTGCCGTATTTTCCAAGCTTAATAGGTACAAGTACATCGTCTGTAATGCACAGAGCATTTACCGCAGTGATAGTCGGGTACGGTGAGAAATCAAATATACAGAAGTCATAATCGTTTTCAAGCGGTTTAAGCTGAGTTTTGAGGTGAAACTGCTGAGGGTGTAAAACATCTCCCATTACGGTTCTGTCTGCACCAAGCAAGTCAAAGGAAGAAGGAATTACATCTACGCCGTATTTACTGTGCTTGATCGCCTTGTCAGCAATAGGCTCTTTTGCAAGCATTACATCAGCTATTGACAAGATACCTTCTTCGTCATTCTCGTTATAACAGCCGAGAGATTTTGTCGCACTGCTCTGTGGATCAATGTCAACAAAAAGAACACGCTTTTTGTATTTCTGCGAAAGAATAATCGCAAACGATATTGCGGAATGTGTTTTTGCTGTGCCGCCTTTTACATTATAGAAACTTAAATATCTCATATAGTTATACATCACCTTTCTTTGATAACGGATTAAGATTAAATGCTTCTTCTATCTTATCTGAAGCAGTATGCACATATATTTGTGTGGTATTAAGGTTCTGATGACCTAATACCTCTTGTAAGGTTCTGACCTCTACGCCGTTCTGAAACATCAGCGTAGCCGCCGTATGTCTGAGAGTATGTACGGAAATGCCGTCCTTTTCTATGTTTATTCCCCTTAATGCTTTTTTTACAATATCCTCAACTCTCCTTACTTTAAGTCTTTTGCCTGTCTGAGCGGAGATTAACAGTGCCTTTTTGTCATATATCGGAGTTCTGAGTGCAGAACGCCAGTTAAGGTATTCGTCAAGTGCCACACAGACGGCTCTGTTCATAATTACCTTTCTGTCTTTAGAGCCTTTACCCGTGACAAACACAGTGTTATCTCTGATGTCTGATAGGTCAATACCAACAAGCTCCGACAGTCTTACGCCAGTACAAAGAATAAAAATGATAATGAAATAATCACGCTCATAATTTTTATTTTGCGGATCTAAATTATCAAGTAATTTCGTACTTTCATCAAGAGTAAGGTAATAAGGTAATTTTTTGCCTGCCTTTGCATAGGGAACAGAGGAACAAGGATTAACCGTAAGTATTTTCAGATATTTGTCGCAGTAGTTGAAAAATTTTGAAATGACGGAAAGAGCGTGATTTCTGCTCGATACAGATAGTTTTTTATTCTCCTTCAGATAGTAGAGGTAATTAAGAATATCATCTTTGATTATTGTTGATATAAAACTATCTGTGATGTTATCTCTGAGCAAAGTATTTATATCTTCACACTCATAAATTTCTTCCTCAGATAGTTTTTTCTTTATGATATATAAGAAAAAATAGTGCATTTCAAAATAATAGGATTTCACCGTCTTTTCACTGCGGTTTTCAATCACGGAAATATGGTTGAGGAATTTACGCAGTACAAGAGGCGAGTTATCTATTTGCAGTGCAAGAGTATCAGCCAATCAATCGCCTTCTTTCATTTCATCACAAACAAGGCTGTAAGCTTCTCTCGGCAAAAACATCAAGGACGGAGCTTCGCCCCTGTCATTACTGAGCTTAACACTTGAAGTAATGTATTTTTCGCCCTGAAAGCTTCGTCTGCAAACAAGCACTCCGTCATAGTTAAGCGGCTTAATTACGCAGGCAGAATCCTTTATGTAGTCATAAAGTTCTTCTTTGGAGTACCAGCACCCCATATACCTGATGAAAGCAACATCGAGCGGCGACATTGATTTTTCCTTGCCCTTTCTCATACAGATTTTTTCTGCATATGCCATATCAGCACTCCCTTCTGTTATTTTTTGAAAATTTGTATAATGTCCTTTGCAGAGTCGGAAAACAGGCTGTAGTAAATTATATTGAAGTGTTCCTTAGAAAGCATACGAACATCATCATAGGTAAGCTTTGTTCTGTCATACATACGGATAAAAGCCTCAATTACTCTTACATTTTCGCTCACGACATTATATCTGAGCTTTCGTGCATAAGAAGTCTGTTTCTCACTTTTGCCGAGAATCAAAGGAAGGTCAAATGCTTTTTCGGTTTCCTCAATCTTATTTAACATAAGAGCATTATAGCAAGCGGAACACATACGCTTTGATTTACTGACAAAGGAAAGCCAAGACATACCCTCGTTTTTATCCTCAAAGCTTTTTCTTGCTTCAAATACAGTGCCGCATTTACAGCATACGATATTTGCTTTAGCTTCAAACATATGAACACTTCCTTATTATCCTTTTGCCTGTCGCTTACTGTTGTTCGACAATCTTGTAAAACTTATCAACATTGACAATAAGACCGAGCGTTGAGCCTGTGTCCCAAGCTATGTGGACCGTTCCAATATCATCGACAAATCTCACCGTACCAAGAGTACCTTCCGGCGGTGCAAAATCATCAAACATCTTGATAAGCTTTACTCTCGTTCCTTCCGGGAAACGATTTCTTATCTCGCAAACCTTTTCTTTTTCAAACATTTTCTTACATCTCCTTTCAAATATCCTTGCAAATATATTATACCACCGAAAAGAGAGGAGTCTGAAAAAGTCAGGTTTTCGTAAATGCAATAATATTAAACTTATGAAAATAGACTATACATCTTTTTTTTAAACCGCATTTTTGCATAAACAGGATAAAACAGAGCAATTACAAATAATATAATTGACATATAAAACGCTATCAAATACGGAAAAGCTTTGTTATCAACTATTTCAGATTTACTTTTAAAGACGAGTGTTGATTCCTTAGTTTTACCGTCAGACGAATTATATTGTATCTTTGACATATACATATCGTCATCATTACTCCCGAATGAACCTTTAAAGGTATAAATGTATTTTGTTTCTGTTACTGCGACATTACTAATATCTTCATCGAGATTATAAGTACGCTCTGCAATAGCTACCTGCTTATTTCGACTCGTCAAAGTATATGTATCAACTATTTGTGATTCAG
>JBJEOV010000037.1:0-14392 GCA_051880895.1 Ruminococcus sp.
ATACTTTTGTTTTTCTATCTTAGTTTGTTTTTATCAAGGCTTTTGATTATTGATAGTGTGGTAAATTATAGTTTAGCTTACAAAAAGGATAATCATAACATAAAATAATAAGCAGCCGGATTAACGACTGCTCAGAATTATATATTATATGAATATCAGATTTTATCCGCAATTTCGCCAAGGCGTTTGTAGATGCTGTTTGCCTCTACATAGCCTCTTACAAATGAAAGCGGATAGATGTTTGTGTTTCTGCCGATTACCGAGCCGGGGTTAAGCACGCTGTTACAGCCTACCTCAACATAATCTCCGATCATTGCGCCGAATTTCTTAACGCCTGTTTCAACCTTTTCGTCATCGCAGTTTACCGTAACAAGCGACTTGTCGCTCTTGAGGTTCGAGGTGATTGTGCCTGCACCCGTATGCGACTTGTAGCCTAAAATGCTGTCGCCGATGTAGTTGTAGTGGGGCACCTGAACGCCGTCAAAGAGGATAGAGTTTTTAAGCTCGGTTGAGTTGCCCACAACTGCGCCCCTGCCGACTATTGCACATCCTCTGATAAATGCGCAGTGCCTTACCTCTGCGTCCTCGCATATGATAAGCGGAGCACCGAGGTGGGCGGACGGGTAGATGGTTGCGCTTTTTGCAACCCAGATGTTCTCTCCACGCTGTTCGTAAATTTCGGGGTCAAGCGTTTTGCCAAGCTCGATTATGAAATCCTTGATTTTAGGGAGAGCCTCCCATGGGTAGTCGAGTGTTTCAAGGAGAGGCTTTGCGATTGTTTTGTCAAGGTCATAAAGATTTTTTATGAGCATTTTTTCGTTCATATTTATATTTTCCTTTCGATTTAAAATCAGACTAAGCTGCAAAGAACAGCCAGTAGCCGTGGGAATCCTTGCCGGCAATAAATTTAACGCCGTCGCTTATGTATTCGGAAAAGACATAGTTCCTTTTGTCAAGCGGAGAAGTGACGGTAACACATTTGCCCGTACCGCACCATCTTTCGTTGAATACATTGATTCCCCTGATTACAAAGTAATCCTTTGAGGTTTTGCCTAAATATCTGTGTTGTGTCATTTTACATCACCTTTTCTGCTCAGACGGTTATCCCAGCCGAATTTTTTGAATACCACGCAGGTAATCACAGCCAGCGCAATTCCGAGCAAAGCACCGCAGATTACATCTGTGGGGAAATGCACGCAGTTGTAAAGCCTTGAAAAGGCAATTAGAAACGCAAGCAGAAATGCGGGCACAGCAAATTTTTTGTTTCCGAACGCTATTGCCGTTGCAGCGGCAAAGGATGCGGTTGTGTGCCCTGACGGAAAGCTGTAGCCCGACGGCTGAGAAATGTTCATAGGCAGCTCGGGGCAGACAACAAACGGTCGGGGACGGCAGACGATATTTTTTATCCCGAATTCGCCCAACAGCAAGCCTAAGGTCATTGCGCAGAGCATCATTACTCCGGCTGCCCTTGTTTTTTTAAATATGCAAAATACAACTCCGATTGCAAGCCATATTGCACCCTTTTCACCGATATAGCTGAAAAAAGCCATAATGCTGTCCATAAAAGCACATTTAACGCTCTGAATTGCCCAGAGAACCGACAAATCCCACGAGGTAATAATTTCAAAAAAAGACATAATTTCACCTGTTTATTTTAGGAAACACTGAATAAATCACGCTGAAAGCTGTTTGCACATCTTGCTTGCATATTTTCCGCCAGCTTGCCCAAAAAATCCTCGTAATGCGTCAGCATTACTGCGGTTTATTTGTGCAACCTGACAAAAAATCTGACTGCGCAATATGCACAAACGATTTAATCAGTGTTTCCTTTATTATATCAAAAAGTATTGTTTTTTTCAATCAGTAGGTAAGATATTTTTCTGCTTTTGAATAAAGCTTTTCGTCAAGGATTGCCTCGGCTCTTATGCCCTCTGCAACATATTCCTCGCTGATAAGCGTTGCGCCCTTGCGGATTTCAGCCACAAGTCCTGCGTCGGCAAAGGGAATCAGCAGGGATACACGCTTTACTCTTACAGGCAGGTTGTCGTCAATAGCCTTTAGCAGCTCGTCAATTCCCGTTCCGTTTTTTGCGCTGATTCTGACATATGAGCCTATCTCCTGCGGAAAGCTCTCCTTATCGAGCAAATCGCACTTGTTAAGCACGGTGATAATCGGAGTGTCGCCGCAGCCGAGAGAATTTAAAAGGTCGGTTGTTACCTGCATATGCACCCTTGCCTCGTCGCTTGACGCATCACATACATTGAGAATAATGTCGGACAGCGCCGCCTCCTCAAGCGTTGAACGGAAAGCCTCTACAAGGTGGTGCGGAAGTCTGCGCACAAGTCCTACGGTGTCTATCATCATAACGGTAACGCCGCTCGGCAGCTTTAACGCTCTTGAGGTGGGGTCAAGAGTGGCAAAAAGCTTGTCCTGCGCAAGCACGCCTGCATTTGTGAGGTAATTCATAAGGGTTGACTTGCCTGCGTTTGTGTAGCCGACTATTGCACAGGTGATTATTCCGTCCTTTTCCCTGCGCTTTCTCAGCATTGAGCGGTGCTGCTCCACCTCGGCAAGCTCTGCCTTGAGGGTTTCCATTCGTCTGCTGATGTGTCGGCGGTCTGTTTCAAGCTTTGTTTCGCCCGGACCTCTTGTGCCGATACCGCCGCCGAGTCTTGACATTGCCACGCCCTTGCCCGTAAGACGGGGCATAAGGTATTTTAACTGCGCAAGCTCTACCTGAAGCTTGCCCTCCTTTGACCTTGCCCTGAGCGCAAAAATATCGAGGATAAGCATTGTGCGGTCAATGGTGCGTGTGTCGGTTTCCTCCTCGATGTTTCGTATCTGCGTGGGGGAAAGCTCGCAGTCAAACACAAGCAAATCAATCTCCTGCTGTCGGCATATATCGGCAATTTCCTGTAACTTGCCTGTTCCTACATATGTGCCTGTTTCAGGACGCTTTAAATTCTGCGTTACCGCAAGCACAGGCTCTGCGCCCGCACTTTTTACAAGCTCCCTGAGCTCTGCAAGCGACGCCTCTGCGTCATATTCGCCTGTGTCAACGCTGACAAGCACAGCCTGCGTGATCTTCTCCTCGTTACTTATCATTTCCATAGTTTCACCGCTTTTTTATCAGAAAATAAAAGATTTTGTCTGCATTTTATTTACTATTCCTTTAATAAGTAGTATAATATATCGGTATAAATTTGTAAACAACATTCTTACTATTATTTGCAAATTAAATTAATATAATCGGGGTTTTACAAATGGATAAAAAATTTGATGTAATAATTGTCGGCACAGGAGCAGCCGGACTTTATGCGGCGCTCAATCTGCCCGAGGACATTAACGCTCTGCTCGTTTCCAAAAGGGAACTTACGCTCTCCAATTCCTCGCTGGCTCAGGGCGGTGTGGCTGCGGTGCTTGACACAGTCAACGACAGCTACAAGCTTCATATTACCGACACGCTTATTGCAGGAAAATACAAGAACACTCTTAATGCGGTTGAAAAGCTTGTTACCGAGGGCCCGTCCGATGTGCTCAACATCAAGGAAATGGGCGTTGACTTTGACTTAAACGAGGACGGCACGATGTGCAAAACTCTTGAGGCAGGTCACAGCAGACATAGAATTGTTCATCACAAGGACTCAACGGGCAAGGCGATTGTTGACGCTCTTATTGAGGCGGTAAAGACACGCAGAAATATTACCATTCTTGACAACTGCCTTGTGTATGCGATTGATAAGGTGCTCAACGGCTTTTATGTGAGCGTTGTAAAGGACGGCGAAAGCAAGACCTACGGCTGTAATTTCTGCCTGCTTGCAACGGGCGGTATCGGCAGAGTGTATAAGTACACCACAAATTCGGCTATTGCAACGGGCGACGGCATAGCCTTTGCATATATGATGGGCGCAAAGATAAAGCACCTTTCAAGAGTGCAGTTCCACCCCACTGCTTTTGCGGCTGAAAAGGACAGGGAAAGATTTCTGATAAGCGAGGCTGTCCGTGGCGAGGGCGCTGTACTTCTCAACTGCGAGGGCAGAAGATTTGCATTTGACTACGACAGCAGAGGAGAGCTTGCGCCCAGAGATGTTGTGTCCGATGCGGTTATAAGAGAGTCGATAAAAACACACAGCGAGAAATTCTACCTCGACATCACTCACAAGCCTGCTGAATTTGTAAAGAACAGATTTCCTATGATATATGAACGCTGTCTTGAGGAGGGCGTTGACATTACGGTTGACAAAATCCCCGTTTTCCCCTGTCAGCATTACCTTATGGGCGGCATTGATGTTGATACAAACTCGGAAACCTCGATAGAGGGACTTTTTGCGGCTGGAGAATGCTCACACACGGGCGTTCACGGTGCAAACCGACTTGCAAGCAATTCTCTGCTTGAGGCGCTTGTGTTCTCACGGACCGCCGCAAATGTAATTACGGAAAGACTCAGAAAGGAGCGTAAACCGCTGGGCAGACAGCCGCTCAAAAAAACCATTGAGGGAAAGGCTTTGCCGCACGGCTACCGTTCGCAGATAAGAGAAATTTTACAGGATACATATTTTGTACTGCCAAAGCCCGAAAAGGCGGAGGAAAGCTATAACAGGGTGGAAAGCATACTTGCCGACCTTGTTTCGGACGATTTCGCAATTACTCCCGACTATGTTGAGGCGAGAAGTATAGCAATAGTAGCGAGCATAATTCTTGAAGAATTTAAGGAGGATATAAGATGATGCTGATTAACAGTATTTATGCAGATGACATTATTAAGACAGCCCTGCTTGAGGATATTAACTACCTCGACACCACAACCGACTACCTTATTGACGAGGAGCAGGAGGACAGCGCAAAGTTCCTTGCAAAGAGCGACGGCGTACTCTGCGGTATTGAGATTGCACTCAGGGTTTTTGAAATTTTACAGCCGACAGGCTTTGAGGCAACGGTTTACAAAAAGGACGGAGATTTGCTTAAAAAGGGTGATATTATCGCAGAAATCCACGGCAAAACCCGTACAATTCTCAAGGGCGAGCGCACTGCGCTTAACCTTATTCAGCATATGAGCGGTATTGCTACGGCTACGCACAATGCGGTTGAAATTGTAAAGGGTACAAAAGCGTCTATTGCCGACACAAGGAAAACCCTGCCGGGACTTCGCCCTCTGCAAAAGTATGCGGTTACCGTGGGCGGAGGAAGAAACCACCGCTACAATCTTTCGGACGCCGCAATGCTCAAGGACAACCACATTGACGCAGGCGGCGGAATCGCAAATGCGGTTGCAAAGCTTAAAACAAGGTTAGGTCATATGACAAAGGTTGAGCTTGAGGTAAGAAACCTTGACGAGCTAAAACAGGCTCTCGAGGCAGGCGTTGATGTGATTATGCTCGACAATATGAGTCCTGCTCTTATGAAAGAGGCTGTTGAAATAACAAACGGCAGAGCCTTGCTTGAGGCGAGCGGCGGAATTACAGACGAAACCCTCAGAGAAATTGCGGAAACCGGCGTTGACATTATTTCTATGGGTGCGCTCACTCACTCTGTAAAGGCATTTGATATTTCACTTAAAATTGCAAAATAATCTGTAACAGAAGAAAATCGGGGAAGAATGAAGAAAAAGGAAAACAGATGAATAACAAATTAATTAACCGTGAAATACGCAGTCTTTCAAATTCAAGCTCACTGCCGCTTTTATTATATTTGATTTTTACGCAGATAGGCTCGTATTTTGTGTATTTTATATTTGACCTTTTAAAAGGCACCCCGCTTGCAGACGATATGGGCTTCAGATATCTTGTTGTCTATAGCGTGATTTATCTTATAATAATGCCGCTTATACTGCTGATTTTTTCGGAAACGAGGGGCAGAAGAGTAGGACTTTCGCTGAAAACCAGCTTTGTAAAGCCTGCAAAATCCGCAGGCTGGGTGTTTGAGTATGTTGTAATCGGCATCGGGCTGACCTATCTGATTGCCTTTTCTTCAATAATAATCAACGAGATACTAAAGCAGTTCGGTATTGAGCTGAACACGACAGATATTTCCTTTGGCAGCTCGCCCTTCGGTGTTCTGACAACTGTAGTTTCGCTTCCGCTGTTTGCGCCGTTTTTTGAGGAGCTGCTGTTCCGTGGAAGTATTTACCGTAACAACGAGCCAATGGGGCAGTGGTTTGCAATCATTATTTCGGGCGTGGCTTTCGGACTTTGGCACACAAACTGCGTGCAGACCGTCTATGCGATAGGTATGGGAATTATCAGCTGTGCGCTCTATGCGAAAACACGCTCTGTGCTTCCGTCAATGCTTGTCCACTTTGTAATCAATTCAATAGCGGCTGTGGAGCAGCTTTGTGCGGACGGACTCGATTTCGACCTGATTGAGAGTGGAAATCAGATTTATATACAAAAGCATTACGGTCAGGTTATGTTACTGGGACTTACAGAGCTTTTTGTTTTCGGCTTGATTATTGCCGCAATAGTCCTTACTATAATTGAGCTTGTAAAGCACCGTGGACGCTTTCCTTTATATAAAGGAAGATATAATATGTCGGGCGCAAAAAAGCTCGGGGTGTATTTCTCCGCACCCGTCACCATAATCACATATGTGCTTTTTATATTTGAAACTGTAGTAAACGCTTTATCAGGCGGATAAAATCAGAACGGTGACATTCATACGATGCCACCGTTCGCTGGTTTTATAAGCTATATTACAATTACTGCCGTGCAGGTGCTTTGCATTGGAAATAATACGGTACTGCGGCAAGAGGAGTGATTACCGACACCGTATTTCGGTTATGCAAAGGGGGAGAACATACCGTTTTGTATTGAGAGAAAAGGCAGCTATTGTTATGATTTTTACATTCCTGCCGAAAAATTACAGTATAAAATATCCTTGATTTACCGAAACCGGTAATTCCTTTGTTTTGCGGGACTTTACTTGTCCCTCGGTATATAGTATGATAAACGCAGAAATGTGTTACATATATATGTTAAAACTCAATTCCTATTCTGCCTGTAATTCCTCTGTCGTAAGGGTGCTTGATTTTTTTAAATTCTGTAATGTAATCTGCGCAGTCCATAAACCTCTGCGGCGGATTATGACCTGTCATTACAATTTCCATACTCGACGGTGCGTTTGTGATGAACTCATAAACCTCGCTTTCGGAGAGCATATGGGCGTTTATTGCCTCAAACACCTCGTCAAGCACAACCATATCGTATTTTTCGGTGAGTGCGGTTGTGACTGCGCTGTCGAATATGCCCTTGAATACCTTTGAAGCCTGCGCCTTTTCCTTGTCGTTCATTTCAAAGGTGAATTTCAATTCCAGCGGACAGAAGGTGAGGGTTACATTCTCGGTGTGGCTCAGAATATGCCTTTCTCCCGAAAATTCGGTTTTGAGGAACTGCACGAACAGCACCTTCATTTTACTGCCTGCCGCCCTTACTGCAAGCCCTACTGCGGCGGTAGTTTTGCCCTTGCCGTCACCGTAATAAATGTGTTTCACAAAAATCAACTCCAAAACTCTTTTATGATTATTATATATTTTTTTATGCGTTTGGCAAGAATGTCAGTTTGCACAAAAATTTATAAAGTTTATTTAAAAATTTCTCTACCACTATATTTTGCAAAACCTTGCAAAACAGGGCAGTATATTGTATAATAATCCTTGCGTGACTGCAATTAATGATATGCGATGAAGCGGGAGGTTGCGGCTGAAACAGGCCGGTTTTTCCGTGGAGTATGTCCGATTTTAAACCGGGCGATTTACAACGAAACACTGAACATACTGCGGCATAGGGGTTGCTGTGTCTGTAGCTATGCTCAAAAAGCGTTCAGAACATCCCGGTTAACTGAATAGTTAAACGGGTTTTTTAATGCAGGGTGGTGAAACACCCGGCTGTGTTATTAAAAAAAGTTCTGAGCGAACGCCCGCCAACTAATGAGAACCACAAAATGGTTCGGTAAAATTTTTAAGGAGGCGACGATAATGGCAGTCAAGGAAAAGATTAGAATAAGATTAAAGGGTTATGATCATCAGCTCGTTGATCAGTCAGCCGAGAGAATCGTGGCTACAGCTAAGCGCACAGGCGCAAGAGTTTCGGGTCCCGTTCCGCTCCCTACTGAGAAGCAGGTTGTAACAATTCTCCGTGCTGTTCACAAGTACAAGGACAGCCGTGAGCAGTTCGAGATGAGAACCCACAAGCGTCTTATCGACATCTTAAGACCGTCAAACAAGACAGTCGAGGCTCTTATGAGCTTAGAGCTCCCTGCCGGCGTTGATATTGAGATTAAGCTTTAATCCGTACCAACCTACAAGCAGACAGGGTCAAGTTGGCAAAAGCCAACCAATAACCTAACAAGGAGGATACATTTTATGCAGAAAGCAATCATCGGTAAGAAAATCGGTATGACACAGATTTTCGATGAAAAGGGAGTGTTCGTTCCCGTAACTGTTATCGAAGCAGGCCCGTGTGTGGTTACAGCAAAGAAAACAGTTGAAAACGACGGCTACGCATCGGTTCAGCTCGGTTTCGGCGACCTTAAACCACATAAGGTTACAAAGCCAATGAAGGGCTTTTTTGACAAGAACGGTGTAGCACCAAAGAAAACTCTTAAAGAATTCCGTTTTGCCGACACAGACGCTTACAATGTAGGCGACCTCGTAAAGGCAGACGCATTCACCCCAGGCGACAAGATCGATGTTACCGGCAAGAGCAAAGGTAAGGGTACAGCAGGCGTTATCAAGCGTTGGAACTTCCAGCGTCTTAAGGAAACTCACGGTACAGGCCCCTGCGTTCGTCACGGCGGTTCAATCGGCGCTTGTTCATCACCCTCAAGAGTATGGAAGGGCAAGAGAATGGCAGGTCATCTTGGCGCCGAGCAGGTAACAGTACAGAACCTCACAGTTGTAAAGGTTGATGTTGAAAACAACCTCATCGCTGTTAAGGGTGCTGTTCCGGGCCCAAACAAGGGAATCGTTGTAATCAAAGATTCCGTAAAGGCTTAAGGAAGGGGGATTATAAATGCCTAATTTTGCAGTTGTAGATATGGAAGGCAAGCAGGTTGGTTCTATCGACCTTAGCGAGTCCGTATTCGGTATTGAGCCAAACACAGCAGTTATGCACCAGATGGTTGTAAACTATCTTGCTAACCAGCGTCACGGCACACAGTCTGCTCTTACAAGAGCTGAGGTTTCAGGCGGCGGCAGAAAGCCGTGGAGACAGAAGGGTACAGGCCGTGCAAGACAGGGTTCAACCCGTTCACCACAGTGGACACACGGTGGTATCGTATTTGCTCCAAAGCCAAGAAGCTACAGATTTACAGTAAACAAGAAGGTAAGAAGACTCGCTATGAAGTCTGCTTTCTCAGCTAAGGCTATGGATAAGGAAATCATCATTGTTGATTCAATCGCAATGACTGAGTACAAGACAAAGAAAATTGCTGCTATGCTCGAGGCTATCGGTGCAGAGAAGAAAGCTCTCATCGTTCTTCCCGAGAATAACAGTATGATCGTTAAGTCAGCGTCTAACATTCCGGGTGTTAAGACTGCACAGGTAAACACACTTAATGTTTACGATATTCTCAATGCAGGCACACTCGTAATCGCTAAGGATGCTGTAAGCAAGATTGAGGAGGTATATGCATGATAGCTCAGGATATCGTAATTCGTCCGATTATTACAGAAAAGAGTATGTCAGGTGTATTAAACAAGGTATATACCTTTGAAGTTGCGAAATCGGCTAATAAAATTGAAATCGCAAAAGCTTGCGAGGAGCTTTTCAAGGTTGAGGTTGCCAAGGTTAATACAGTAAGCGTTCGTGGCAGATTCCGCCGTCAGGGCAGAAACAACGGCGGTTACACAAAGAGCTGGAAGAAGGCAATCGTAACACTTAAGGAAAACAGCAAGCCTATCGAATTTTTTGAAGGCATGATGTAAGCCTGAAAAACATTCAGGTAGAATGTATGGGAAAGAGCCATTTTCCCGCAAAGCCATCATGAGGAGAGTGAAACCAAATGGCAATTAAAGTATTTAAGCCGACTATCAACTCCAGAAGAAATATGTCGGTTACAGATTATTCTGTTCTTTCAAAGGTTGCACCTGAAAAGAGCTTACTCGCTCCTTTAAACAAAAAGTCAGGTCGTAACAGCTACGGCAGAATTACTGTTCGTCACAGAGGCGGCGGTAATCGTAGAAAATATCGTATCATCGACTTCAAGCGTCAGAAATTTGATGTTGAAGGCACAGTGAAGACTCTTGAGTACGATCCAAACCGTTCAGCATTCATCGCTCTTATCGAGTACACTGACGGTGACAAGGCTTACATTATTGCTCCCGAGGGACTTAAGGTAGGCGACAAGGTTACAGCAGGTGAAAACGCAGATATCAAGCCGGGCAACGCATTACCGCTTACTGCTATCCCTGTAGGTACATTCATTCATAATGTAGAGCTTTATCCGGGCAGAGGTGCTCAGCTTGCTCGTTCAGCAGGCAATATGGCACAGCTCATGGCTAAGGAAAACGGTCTTGCTCTTTTAAGACTTCCTTCAGGCGAACTCAGAAATGTTCCTGAAAACTGTATGGCTACAATCGGCCAGGTAGGTAATGTTGATCACGAGAATGTAAAAATCGGTAAAGCAGGCCGTAAGAGAAATATGGGCTGGAGACCAACAGTCCGTGGTTCTGTAATGAACCCGAACGATCACCCCCACGGCGGTGGTGAGGGTAAATCCCCTGTCGGCCGTCCGGGACCTGTTACTCCTTGGGGTAAGCCGGCACTCGGTTACAAGACTCGTAAGAATAACAAGAGCAGCGATAAGCTTATCGTTCGCAGAAGAAACGGTAAGTAAGGCAGAGAAAGGAGCTTAAATTATGAGTAGAAGTACTAAAAAGGGTCCTTTTGTTCAGCCTGTACTGCTCAAAAGGGTTCAGGAGATGAACGAAAAGGGTGAAAAGAGAATTCTTAAGACTTGGTCAAGAAGCTCAACAATTTTCCCTGAGTTCGTTGGTCACACATTCGCAGTTCACGACGGTCGTAAGCATGTTCCGGTATATGTTACAGAGGATATGGTTGGTCACAAGCTCGGTGAGTTTGCACCTACCAGAACATTTAAGGGACACGCAGGATCTAAGACATCTAAGTAAGCGGAAGGAGAGTATTGCAGATGGAAGCTAAAGCAATTGCAAAATTTGTTCGTATCTCACCCCGCAAGGTAGGCGTTGTTCTTGACCTTATCAGAGGTAAAGACGCTAAGTATGCGGAAGCTGTTCTCAAGCACACTCCTAAGGCCGCTAGCGAGCCGCTTTTAAAGCTGCTCCGTTCAGCTATGGCTAACGCTGAGAATAATCACGATATGGATGTATCAAGACTGTATGTTGCTGAGTGCAACGCAACAGCAGGCCCCATCCTTAAAAGAATTCGTCCGAGAGCACAGGGCAGAGCGTTCAGAATTAACAAGAGAACATCTCACATCAGCCTTGTCCTCAAGGAAAAAGAAGACTAAGGGGAGGTTTAAATATGGGTCAGAAAGTTAATCCGCACGGTTTGCGTGTCGGTGTAATTAAAGATTGGGATTCCCGTTGGTTTGCAGACAAGAAGAACTTTGGTGCAACACTCGTTGAGGACTACAACCTCCGTAAAACACTCAAGGCTCAGCTCTACAACTTCGGTATCGCAAAAATTGAAATTGAGCGTGACGGCAAAAAGGTAAAGATCAGCATTCACTGTGCAAAGCCCGGTCTTGTTATCGGTAAGGGCGGCGCAGAGATTGAGAAGCTCAAGGCTCAGTGCGAGGCTATGCTTAAAAAGCCTGTTGCTATCAATATAGTAGAAGTTAAGGCTCCTGAGCTTGACGCTCAGCTTGTTGCTGAGAATGTTGCTCAGCAGCTCGAAAAGAGAATTTCATTCCGCCGTGCTATGAAGCAGTCAATCGGCAACGCAATGCGTCGTGGCGCAAGGGGTATCAAGATTATGTGTTCAGGTCGTCTCGGCGGCGCTGAAATCGCTCGTTCAGAGCAGTACCACGAGGGTACTATTCCGCTTCAGACACTTCGTGCAGACATCGACTACGGCTTTGCCGAGGCTAACACAACCTACGGTAAAATCGGCGTTAAGGTTTGGCTTTACAAGGGCGAGGTTTTAAACGAAGTTAAGTCAAGAAAGCCACGCAGAGAAGGAGGCAGAAAGTAATGTTATTACCAAAGAGAGTAAAGTACAGAAGAGTACACAGAGGTCGTATGACAGGTAAGGCTCTTCGTGGTAACAAGGTTACTTACGGTGATTTCGGTCTTCAGGCTACAGAGCCTGCTTGGATTACTTCCAACCAGATCGAGGCTGCCCGTGTTGCCATGACTCGTTACTGCAAAAGATTCGGTAAAGTATGGATTAAAATTTTCCCTGACAAGCCTGTTACTGCAAAGCCTGCAGAAACACGAATGGGTTCAGGTAAAGGCTCACCCGAGTATTGGGTAGCTGTAGTTAAGCCGGGCAGAGTTATGTTTGAACTCGGCGGTGTAGATGAAGCTACTGCAAGAGAGGCTCTTCGCCTTGCTGCAAATAAGCTTCCTATCAAGTGCAAGTTTGTAAAGAAAGAGGAGGGTGAGCAGTAATGAAAGCATCAGAAATTAGAGAAATGTCTGTAGAAGAGCTCGAGTTAAAGCTCGCAGACCTCAAGGAAGAGTTATTCAACCTTCGTTTCCAGCTTGCTGTTAATCAGCTCGAAAACTCATCCAGAATCGGTGCCGTTAAGAAGGATATCGCAAGAGTTTCTACAATTCTTCGTATGCGTGAGTTAAACGGCGCTGAGGCTTAAGAGAGGAGGACTTAACAGTGAGTGAGAGAAATATGAGAAAAGTTGCTGTCGGTAAGGTAGTAAGCAACAAGATGGACAAGACTATTGTTGTAGCAATCGAGGACAGCGTAAAGCATAAGCTTTATAACAAAATTGTTAAGCGTACAGTTCGTTTCAAGGCACACGACGAAAACAACGAGTGCAGCATTGGCGACCGTGTAAAGATTATGGAGACCCGTCCTCTTTCTAAGGATAAAAGATGGAGACTCGTCGAGATTATTGAGAAAGCAAAATAAGTTGCGGCTTTTGAGAAAAGGAGGAATACACTGTGATTCAACAGCAGACACTTCTCAAGGTTGCCGATAATACAGGTGCAAAAGAACTTATGTGCATTCGTGTACTCGGCGGTACCAGAAGAAGATATGCCAACATTGGCGATGTAATCGTTGCTTCAGTTAAAAAAGCAGCACCCGGCGGTGTTGTTAAAAAAGGCGACGTTGTTAAGGCTGTGGTAGTTCGTTCTGCAAAGGGCGTAAGGCGTGAGGACGGTACTTATATCCGTTTTGACGAGAATGCAGCAGTTATTATAAAGGAAGATAAGAACCCTAAGGGCACTCGTATCTTCGGACCGGTAGCAAGAGAGCTTCGTGATAAGGATTATATGAAGATTCTTTCCCTCGCTCCGGAAGTACTTTAATGGAGGTGTCACAATATGAGTAAGGTTCATGTAAAAACAGGCGACACCGTTATCGTTATAAGCGGTAAGGATAAGGGCAAGCAGGGACAGGTTCTTGCTGTCAGCCCAAAGGAAGGCAAGGTAATCGTTGAGAAAATCAATATGGTTTCCAAGCATGTAAAGCCCAGAAAAATGGGCGAGCAGGGTGGCATCGTAAAGGCTGAGGGCGCAATGTACGCATCTAAGGTTCAGATTGTCTGCCCACGCTGCAAGAAGCAGACAAGAGTTGCTCACAAGATTTACGAAGACGGCTCAAAGGGCCGTGTATGCGCTAAATGCGGCGAAGCACTTTAAGGAGGATATAAGATATGGCAAGACTTAAAGAATATTATTCAAAAGAAGTTGCACCTGCTCTTATGAACAAGTTCTCCTATAAGAGCACAATGCAGATTCCTAAGCTCGACAAGATTGTTATCAATGTCGGCGCAGGTGAGGCAAGAGAAAACTCAAAGGTTATCGACGCTATTTCTAAGGACCTCGGAATCATCACAGGTCAGAAGGCACTTGTTTGCCGTGCAAGAAAGTCAGTTGCTAACTTCAAGCTCAGAGAGGGTATGCCAATCGGCTGTAAGGTAACCCTCAGAGGCGAGAGAATGTATGAGTTCCTCGACAGACTTTTCAATGTAGCACTTCCACGAGTAAGAGACTTCAGAGGTATCAACCCTAACTCTTTCGACGGCAGAGGCAACTACAATATGGGTCTTAAGGAACAGCTCATTTTCCCGGAAATTGAGTACGATAAGGTTGACAAGGTTCGTGGTATGGACATTTGCTTCGTTACCACTGCAACAACAGACGAAGAGGCTCGTGAGCTTTTAACACTTATGGGCGCACCGTTTTCAAAGTAAGGAGGGATTGTTGTGGCTAAGACTGCAATGAAAGTTA
>JBJEOV010000038.1:0-14127 GCA_051880895.1 Ruminococcus sp.
GAAATTTTAAAAATCTGCGGTCATATTGTATTCAATTCGTTTTCACAGCTTGAAAAGTTCAGGGATAAGTGGCAGAATTCAAATGCAAGCGTTGGTATACGGCTGAATCCCGAATTTTCCACACAGGAGGGACACGAAATTTATGATCCCTGCGCATACGGCTCAAGGCTCGGAGTTACAAAGGCAAATTTCAGAGAGGATTTGCTTGACGGGGTAGAGGGCTTTCACTTTCACACCCTCTGCGAGCAGAACAGCGATGATTTAATATCTACCTTTAATGCTGTAGAAGAAAAATTCGGCAAATATTTTTATAATGCCAAATGGCTGAATTTCGGCGGAGGGCATCATATTACAAGGGCTGACTATGACATAGACGCACTTGTTGATTTGATAAAATATGCTCAGAATAAGTACGGAGTAGAGGTGTATCTTGAGCCGGGCGAGGCAGCGGCATTGAATGCAGGGTATCTTATTACCGAGGTTATGGATATTGTGCATAACGGACTTGATATTCTTATTCTTGACGCATCCGCCGCCTGTCATATGCCCGATGTACTTGAAATGCCATACAGACCGCCACTCAGAAACAGCGGAAAGCCTGACGAAAAGGCATATACATACCGTTTGTCCTCCTGCACCTGTCTTGCAGGTGATGTGATTGGCGACTACAGCTTTGAAAGAGAAATTAAAATCGGCGACAGGCTTGTTTTTGAGGATATGGCGATTTATTCAATGGTAAAGAACAATACCTTTAACGGTATACCTTTGCCGTCAATCGTGCTTATGCACAGCGAGAACGACTGCGAGATTATAAAAGAATTTTCGTATAAGGATTTTAAGGAGAGGCTTTCTTAAATGGGCTTTGAATATATAAAAAACAAATATCCGACTGATAACGGCCTTTATATGCCTGCCGAGTTTTCAAGGCACAGCGCAACCGTTATGATATGGCCCGAAAGACCGGGCAGCTGGTGCTATGAGGCTAAGCCTGCGGAAAAGGTATTTACAGAAATTATAGAAAATATTTCCGATTTTGAAAAGGTTTATGTGCTTGCAGGCGACAGTAAATTTGCACACGCAAGGGCTTGTCTTGAAAATATCCGTAACGCAGAGGTTATCAATATTAATTCCGATGATGCGTGGGCGAGGGATACAGCACCTACCTTTCTGACGGACAGTAAGGGCAGAATTTCAGCCGTTGACTGGGCATTCAACGCCTGGGGTGGAGAATATGACGGCTTGTATGCCGACTGGCAAAATGACGATGAAATTCCGTACAAGCTTTGCCAAAAGCTTAATATTCCTCTTTATGACGCACACCCTTTTGTGCTTGAGGGCGGTTCAATTCACACTGACGGCGAGGGTACGCTGATTACAACCGAGGAATGTCTGCTCAGCAGGGGAAGAAATCCAAGGCTTTCAAAAGAGGAGATTGAAGAAAATCTGAAAAGGTATCTGGGAATAAAAAAGATTATATGGCTGCCAAAGGGAATTTATAATGATGAAACCAACGGTCATATAGATAATATCTGCGCCTTTGTTGCGCCGGGCGAGGTTGTGCTTGCGTGGTGCGGCAACGAAAATGATCCACAGTATGAAATTTCAAAAAACTGCCTTGAGGTGCTTGAAAATTCAACGGATGCAAGGGGAAGAAAAATCAGGGTGCATAAGCTGCCCATTCCCAAAATTCCGGTAACAGTCAGTGAAAATGATTTGCAGGGCTATGTTTTTGAGGACGGCGAGGATGTAAGAGAGGTCGGCGAAAGACTTGCAGCCTCGTATGTTAATTTTTACTTTTGCAACGGCGCAGTAATTCTGCCGCAATTCGGCGGAGAAAATGCCGAGAGTGACAGACTTGCCGTTGAAATTCTTACCGATATATGCAAGGACAGAAAGATTATTCCTATATACGCAAGGGATATTATTCTCGGCGGCGGAAATATCCACTGTATCACACAGCAGATTCCGCTTGCTGTAAGGGAGGAAGATGATGAGAAAGGTTAAGGTATCAGCCGTACAGATGAAATGCACGGAAAATGTGCAGGAAAATATTGCAAACGCAGAAAGACTTGTAAGGCAGGCTAAGGATGAGGGTGCGAATATAGTGTTACTCCCAGAGCTTTTTGAAAGGCAGTATTTTTGTCAGGAAAGAAGATACGATTACTATAATTTTGCAAAGCCTGTTTCCGAAAATGACGCAGTAAAGCATTTTGCAAGGGTGGCAAGGGAATTGTCAGTGGTTATGCCGATAAGCTTTTACGAGCGTGACGGAAACCGACTGTTCAACAGCGTGGCTGTAATTGACGCTGACGGCGAGGTGCTCGGAGTGTACCGCAAAACACATATTCCCGACGACCATTATTATCAGGAAAAATTCTATTTCATACCGGGCGACACCGGCTTTAAAACCTTTAAGACAAGATACGGTACAATCGGCGTGGGAATCTGCTGGGATCAGTGGTTTCCCGAAACAGCAAGAGCATTAACACTCAACGGCGCAGAGTTGATTTTTTACCCTACCGCCATAGGCTCGGAGCCGATACTCGGGTGCGACAGTATGGAGCATTGGAGAAGATGTATGCAGGGGCATTCTGCGGCGAATGTAATTCCCGTAATAGCCGCAAACAGAATCGGCAGGGAAGAGGTTCTGCCCTGTGACGAAAACGGAAATCAGTCCTCGTCACTGCTGTTTTACGGCTCATCCTTTATCACCGATGAAACGGGCGAGCTTATAAAATCCGCATCAGGAGATGAAGAAACGGTGCTTACGGCAGAATTTGACCTTGACAAAATCTTTGAAAACAGGCTTGGCTGGGGGATTTTCCGTGACAGACGACCTGATTGCTACAAGGTAATAACAGAAAAATAAAACAGAGCAGGCTCGTTGCTGAGTCTGCTCTGTCTGTTTAGGGGGCTTATTTATTTATCAGCCTGAATTTTTACGAATTTTTCCTGCATATAGCTGTAAACATCATCGGGTACATTAGTGAATACATAGCATTTGTCGAGGTATTCGTCACTTGGGAAGATAAGCTCATTGTTCTTTATATCATCATCCAGATATTCGTCATAAGACTTCTGATTAGGAGTTGCGTAGTAAAGATATTCAAAGTTTGCCGCTGCAATTTCGGGTGACTGCATAAAGTTTATGAATTTTTCTGCATTTTCCTTGTTTTTACTGCAGGTAGGAATACACATTGCGTCATAGAAAAGGTTAGAGCCGTCCTGCGGTATTGCATAATCAAGATCCTCATTGTTATCCATCATTGAAACTATATCTCCTGCGTAATACGGAGCAATAGCAGCCTGACTGTTTTCCATTTCGGTAAATACCTGATCCATCACATATTTTTTGAGTAAGGGCTTTTGTTCGGAGAGCTTTTCAGCCGCCTTGTCAACATCCTCCTTTGTGCAGTTTGAAGGATTTATTCCGCAGAGCTGCATTGCAATAGCCATTGCATCCCTGCTGTTATTGAACATAAGAATGTCGCCTGAAAGCGATTCATCCCACAGAGCCTCCCAGGATGTCGGCTTGGTCGGAACCTTGGTTTTGTCATAAACCATAGAGGTAATTCCCCAGCTGTAGCATACGGTGTATTTACCCTCGGGGTCGCAGGCAAGATTTTTGAAACGTTCCATAAGATTGTCTTTATTCGGAATATTGCCGTAATCAAGCTCCATAAGCATATTTTCACTTATCAGCTTGCTTATCATATAGTCGGAAGGAATGATTACATCATAGCTTACATTGCTGTTTTTTAGCATATTGTAAAGCTCCTCGTTGGTTTCGTATGTGGTGTAATTCACTTTAATGTTGTATTTTTTTTCAAACTCCTCAATAATATCAAGGTAGCCGTCCTCGCCGTTTGCGATATATTCGCCCCAGTTATATACATTTACCTCGCCGTCATAGCTTTTGCCGCAGCCTGCCATTGCAGTGCAGGATACAGCACCGATAAGTACCGAAAGAGCAATACAGCCAAATTTTTTCATTTTTCAATCTCCCTTATATTATTTTGATGATTTTATCTTTTCTTCGTGGCGTTCACGAATATTAATAAGTATCATAATAATCAGCACAGCCAGAAACAGCAGAGCCGAAAGCGCATTTATTTTAGGTGATATTCTCCTGTGCGTCATCGAGTAAATTTCAATGGAAAGGTTCTGGAACTTTGCTCCTCTCGTAAAATATGTGATGATAAAATCATCAAGCGAGTAGGTAAAGCTCATTAACAGTCCAGAAAAAATACCCGGCATAAGCTCGTGAATAACTACCTTGTAAAAAGCCTGCCACTGATTACAGCCAAGGTCAAGTGCGGCATCATATATACTCTGATCCATCTTGCGTATTCGTGGCATTACATTAAGCACCACAAACGGTACGCAAAAGCAGATATGCGCAATCAACACCGTAAAAAATCCCATTTCAAAATTGAACAGTACGCCTAAAAATGTAAACAAAAGCATAAGCGACACACCAATTACAATGTCGGGGCTGATGATAGGAATGTTTGAAACACTCTGAATTAGCAGTCGCCTTTTGCCCTTGAAATTGCTGATGCCGATAGCGGCGGCTGTGCCGAGAACCGTTGCAAAAAGAGAGGCAAGCACTGCAATTAAAAGTGAATTTCCCAGTGCGTTTATAATATTGTCATCCCTGAAAAGCTCCTCGTACCATTTCAGCGAAAAGCCCTTCCATACTGTTGTTTTTCCCTCGTTAAATGAAAATAGTATCAGCACGAAAATAGGCAGATATAAAAACAGCATTACAAGCGTTGTATATATCTTTGAGGCTATGTGTTTGTTTTTCATTACGCAATCGCCTCCTCATCGCCAAATAAATTCATAAGTACAAGGAACACGAGAATAAATATCATAAGTATCAGCGAAATTGCCGAACCTGTGCTCTGGTCGGTCCAGAAAACCTTATCTATAATGTCGCCAATCATAATATCGTTTGTGCCGCCGAGATACTGCGCTACAAGGAAGGTGCTTGCAGACGGCACAAACACAAGCGTGATACCCGATATTACACCCGGAATACTCAGAGGCAGTACAACCTTGCTGAATACATTAAAGCCGTTTGAGCCTAAGTCCTGCGCAGCCTCGATAAGTCCTTTGTCAATCTTGCTCATTACCGTATAGATAGGAAGAATCATAAAGGGCAGGTATTCATACACCATTCCGAGTACTACTGCGCCTGCATTTCCGAGGTATGTTCCGTGTATTCCGAAGAATGACAGAACAGTATCAAGCGGGCCGTTTGACTGTAGAATTGTTACCCAGGCATATATTCTCAGTAGGAAGTTCATCCACATAGGTATCATTAACAGCATTGTAACAAAGTTCTGCGTTGAGGGTTTCATTTTTGTGAGCATATATGCAAGCGGATAGGCAATCAGCAGACAGATTGCCGTAGAAATAAGCGCGATCCACAGCGACCGTAAAAACACCTCGCTGTAGAAAAATGCCTTTGTAAAAGCGTCCAATGAAAAATTACCGTTTTTATCGGTAAATGCGGTAATTCCAACCATTATCATAGGAATCATTGTAAATACAGCCATCCAGATAATGTAGGGAATAGAGGGCTTGCGAGATTTCATTCTTAACCCTCCTCGTCTGATAAAACTTCAAATTCAGCTTTATCAAAATCAAAGGACAGAGGAACATAGGTTGCCACCTGCTCGTCGGTGTCGCTGAGCATCAGCCATTTTCTTGAGTCTGACTCAAGAATTATCTCGTTATGCTCGCCCTTGTAGATTACGGATTCAATATACAAATCCGTGAGGTCGCCGTTGCCGTCGCCTGCAAGCGAAAGTGAGTCAGGCGGGAGAGTGATTTTCAGCCTTGTGCCCTCTTCAAAATAATGATTTTTAACCTCAATGGTTTCATTTTCAAATTCAAAGCTAAAGCTGTTTTCACCCTCGTTTGCAGAGGAAACAATAACCTCAATTTCGTTATTATAGAACGGCAAAAGCTTGTTCATAATCTGAATATTAAACGGAATTACTCTCATTCCAATCTGACTGCCGATTTCGGCGGAGGTTGTGGAATGAATAAGAATTTCACATTTGCCGCACATTACGCTCATCTCATAATGTACGCCCTTGAAGGTGGATTTTACTACAGTGCCGGTAAGCTGACCTTTTTCAACCGATGTGATTTCAATATCCTCGGGACGGATTACAACATCGACCGGTGTATTTACTCCAAAGCCCTTGTCAACACATTCAAGCTGCCTGCCGAGGATTTCAACCTTGCAGTCACCGAGCATAGTGCCGTTGAGAATATTAGCCTCACCGATAAAGTCTGCTACAAAAGCGTTTACAGGCTCGTTATAAATATCCTCAGGCGAGCCGACCTGTTCAACAACGCCGTTGTTCATTACTATAACGGTGTCGCTCATAGTAAGAGCCTCTTCCTGGTCGTGAGTTACATATATAAAGGTTTTCTGCGACTTCTGCTGAATTTCCTTCAGCTCAAGCTGCATACTTTTTCTCAGCTTCAGGTCAAGCGCACCCAGCGGTTCATCAAGTAAAATTACCTCGGGGTCGCAGACCAACGCTCTGGCAATAGCCACACGCTGCTGCTGACCGCCCGAAAGCTTGGTTACGGCTCTTTTTTCGTAGCCCTTGAGGTCAACGACTGCAAGCATCTTGGAAACCTTTTCCTTGATTTCCTTTTTCGGAACTTTTTTCAGCTTTAAGCCGAAAGCGACATTGTCAAAAACATTGAGATGAGGAAAAAGAGAATATTTCTGAAATACCGTATTAACATTTCTTTTATTGGGCGGAGTACCGTTGATTTTTTTGCCGTCAAACATCACATCTCCGCTCTCAGGCTCAACAAAACCGCCTATTATTCTGAGGGTTGTGGTTTTTCCGCAGCCGCTCGGTCCGAGAATTGTTATAAATTCCTTGTCCTTAAAGTCAAGATTTATATGATTTAAAATTACCTCTCCGTCAAATCGGACAAATATATCCCTTAAAGATATAATGGCTTTTTTTGCTGACTGCTCCATTCACGCACCCCTGTTCGTTTTAAGTTTATATGCTGTTTTTATTGCATAACTAAGGGACGGAAAGTGTCAGACCAGCGAACACCGTCCGCCCCCACAATTTACTGCTGCAATATTGTAAAGACAAAAGCATACGATAGAATTATAGTCTTTTTTGCATAAAAAGTCAATTAATATATTTGTGTTTTTTAAGTAGAGAGAATAAATAATCAGAAAATTTATTATAAAGTCTTATTTATTAATGGCATACAAAGCGTAATTCTGTGATAATTACCAAAAAAGCGCAAACTAATTTGTAGAAATAAAACATATATTTTTATATGCTGTTTATGATATAATGATATTGAAATCAAATATTTGGAAAGGATGGATTTCGTTTATGAGTAAACTCAAAAAGCTGACAAGCGTAGTGCTTGCGGCAACTATCGTTTCTACTGCATCTGCAATGACTATCCCCGCAGCCGCAGCCGAAAATGATAATGCGGTTTCTTCCGCAGGCTACAATTTGCGTGACGATGTTCAGGACGGCGTAATTCTCCACGCCTTCAACTGGTCGTACAAAACAATTAAAGAAAACCTCCCTGCTATTGCGGCAGCAGGCTATTCAACCGTGCAGACCTCTCCTGTTCAGCAGCCAAAGGATTATTCATCATCAAGGGATGTTGCAGGTCAGTGGTGGAAGCTTTATCAGCCTGTAAGTATGTCAATCGCTAAGCAGACATGGCTTGGTACAAAGGACGAGCTTAAGGAGCTTTGCGCTGAGGCGGAAAAGTACGGCATAAAAATTATCTGTGATATAGTGTCAAACCATATGGGCAGCGAAAGTGAAGATAATCCGAATATCGTAAGCTCTCAGGTGAAAACCTATGATCCCGATATTTACAATAATGCAGACACCTTCTTCCGCAATAATATGATTGTTGTATCTGACAGCAATGTAAAGAATACTGTTCAGGGACACCTCAACTCCTGCCCTGACCTCAACACAAACAGCACAGTTGTTCAGAACAAGGTTATATCTTTGCTTAAGGAATGTATTGACTGCGGTGTTGACGGCTTCCGTTTTGACGCAGCAAAGCATATTGAAACACCCGACGACGGAGAATATGCGTCTGATTACTGGAAGAATGTTACCGAGTCTGCAAGCTCCTATTATAACGCTAAGACAGGCGGTAACCTTTACATTTACGGTGAAATTCTCAACAACTGCGGTTCAGGCAGAAGCTACAGCTCTTACACAAAATATATTAATGTAACAGATAACAAAACAGGCGACACTATTCTTGCTAATGTTGTAAACGGCAACGCCTCAACTGCCGCAAGCTCAAGCTACAAATCCGGTGTTGCAGGCTCTGACGCTGTACTCTGGGCTGAATCACACGATACATACGAGGGCGAGGCAGGCTCAGGCGGAATCAGCAATACTGCAAAGGTATCCGATGAGAATATTGTAAAAGCGTGGGCAATCATAGCCGCAAGAAAAGACGCTACATCTCTTTACTTTGCCCGTCCGGGTGCGTCACTTATGGGCGAGGCTGCCGGTGACACAACCTATAAGAGCACAGCGGTTTCAGAAATAAACAAGTTCCACAACCTCTTTGTAGGTCAGAGCGAAAAGCTCGGCTCGTCCGACGGTGTTGCTTATGTTGCAAGAGGTACAAGCGGTATAGTTCTCTCTAACTGCAAGGGCAACGAAAAGGCTGTAAGCATTTCAGGCACAGGTCTTGCAAACGGAACATACACAGATACAGTATCCGGCGCAAAATTCACTGTTGCAAACGGTGTGCTCAGCGGTACAATCGGAGCAACAGGCGTTGCTGTTGTTTATAACGGCGTAACAACTCCGAGAAACACCTGCTCGGTAGAAAGCGGAGATTTCAAGGGCGAAACACTTACAATCAGCCTCGGCCTTGACAATGCTACATCAGGTACATACTGCATTGATAATTCTTCTCCCGTTACCTACACAGGCGATATTACAATCAGAGTCGGTTCAGACTACGCTTACGGTGAAACAATCAACCTTACTCTCACTGCAACAGACGGAAAGAACACAACAACTACTGCATATAAGTACAATAAGCAGGAGGCTGCGTCCTCAGGCGTTTATGTATTCTTTGCATCTGAAAAGAGAGAAACAAGCGCAAGCTGGAAAGCACCTTATAATGTTTACATTTATGATGAGGAATCAACAGCAGGCGAAACCTACAAGGCGTCTAACTGGCCGGGCACAAGAATGAACTTTGATAATGCAACCGGCTACTATTATGTTGAAGTTCCTACAACCTGTATTGCAACAGACGCAGACGGAAATGAGTACGAATCAAGCTTTGATCTTGCTCACTCCGCAAATACAAGAATTATTTTCAGCGACAGCTCAAATGTAAACTCAGCTCCCCGTCAGTATCCGTCCTCAAGCGGACTTAAATTAAAGGGAACTTCAAAGATTTTCGGTCTTACAAAGACTACATCATGGGAAGAAACAACACTTGTGCCTACTGTTGAGGAGCAGCCTGCAACTGAGGTTACAAGAGGAGATAAGGTATATAAGTACGGCGATATTGACACAGACGGCAAGATTGATGTTCTTGATGTAACTACTCTTCAGCTTATAGTTGCAGAAACATTAAAGCCTACAACGATAGTACAGGAATTGTGCGATATTAACGGTGACAATACTATTGATGTAAGAGATGTTACGATGCTTCAGTACTATGTATCCGGTGCACGAGAGAACATAGGCAGAGCCGGTCAGGTTTACGAAGTTGTAAAACCTACTCAGCCGCATACTCAGCCTTCAACAGGCATTACTACTCAGCCAAATACAGAGCCGTCAACACCGCCGGCAACACAGCCGACAACTGCTCCGGCTCCACAGACATACACACTTTACTTAAAAACTCAGCTCCCCTGGATGACATCAATGGGCACAAATCTCTATGCCTTTGATAACGACACAAAGCAGTCATATCAGCTTGAGCAGGATACGGACGATTATCCGAATGTTTTTAAAGCAGAGGTTGACAATTCAGTTACAAATGTAACCTTCTACAGAGCACTTGAAATGGTTGATGAGATGTCTAAGCCGTCAACCACCGGCCCTGTTTATAATGCGTGGAATGCAACAGTAAGCAGCACAAACAACTGCTACACACTGATTAGCGTTGATGATGCAACAGGTGCGGCTACAGCTACAGTAGGTCCGTATGTAAAAGAAGATGCTCCTGAGTGGGCCCTTGATGTTGTATATTTTGATAACTCTAAATCAAAGTGGAATAC
Source organism: Ruminococcus sp. (assembly GCA_051880895.1). Classification (GTDB taxonomy): domain Bacteria; phylum Bacillota; class Clostridia; order Oscillospirales; family Acutalibacteraceae; genus Ruminococcoides. The sequence goes on from JBJEOV010000038.1 coordinate 10,298, forward strand.
TGTATGTATTTACGGCTGGGGCAACGGTATGTATAACGAGGTATTCAAAATGACTCAGATTGAAGGTACAGATATCTGGAAATTTGAGCTTCCTGAGCCGATTTATCCCGGTACAGAGTGCTTCCTGTTCAAAGAAACAAACGATACAAAAAACTGGAATAAGAAGACTCCGAATGTAAAGGTTGCGGAGGGTAAAAATCTTTATGACGGCTCTAAAAAGGCTTGGTCAGGCACTTATGAAGAATAATTAAAACAAAATTTGCGGGCATACTTCGGTATGCCTGCTTTTTTGCCCAAAAATAAACCCGACAAGCCTTATATATCAGCTTATCGGGTTTATGCTTTGTTATTCTATTTTCATCTCAGCCGTTTAAAAAAGCTTTTCAAAAGGTCGGCACATTCCTTTTCCATAATGCCGCCCCTGCAATTCGGTTTGAAATTATACGGCATTTCAAACAGGTTTGTTATTGTTCCGCACGAGCCGTTCTTAAAATCGTATGCGCCAAAGTAGACATTCGGAATATGTGCATTAATAATTGCGCCTGCGCACATAGGGCAAGGCTCAAGCGTTACATATATATCACAGTTCCATAGCCGCCAGCCGCCGAGAGCCTTGCAGGCGTTGTTAATAGCGTCGATTTCAGCGTGAAGAAGTGCGTTTTTTTCTTTTTCCCGCCTGTTTCTGCCCGTGGCTACTATTTCGTTGTTGCGCACTATCACTGCGCCGACAGGCACTTCATCGTCCTCGAATGCCTCTCCGGCAAGCTCGAGAGCTTTTTCCATATATTTTATATTGAATTCACTCATAGCATAACCGTAACCAATAGTGTTTCAATAATCAGGAAAACAAGAATTGTTATAACGCCGCCGCTTGTGAAAAAGCAGGTAAGCTTTTCTTTCAAGGTAAGAGAAACCTCGGCTGATGTATCACTGATGCTGAGAAAGTTTTTATCCTTTTTCATTATATACAGAAATGCTGAAATTCCCAGAACAAGCATAGCAACAAAGAGTCCGTAATATATAATGTAGAAGGTGTGCGTTGTAACAATGCTCTCACTTTGCAGAATATCCATAATTACCGAGTAGAAATTATTTAAAAAGTGAATAATTATAGACGGGATAATCGAATTTGCCTTGCAGTCAATGTAGCCGAAAATAAGTCCGAGAATAAATGCGAACGGGATTTGAATTATGTTTCCATGCATTGCGCCGAATAATACGGCAGAGGTTATTATAGCAAAGGAATTGCCGTATTTTCTCAGAACTCCCATAAGAATACCACGAAAAGCAAATTCCTCGGCAAACGCAGGTGTAATTGCGGTTGAAACAACATACAGAATATTAGTAAAAACAGACTGCGACGAGGTTTCTATATCGGGATTGTAATCAATACCGATTGAAGAAAAGTTTGAGCTCACAAGTTCTGCGGCAACATTTGACACCATAGCCACGCCCATTCCCATAAGAGTCAGGGCAATAAGCATAGAAGATTTTACGGGTTTTATTTTTATGCAGTCAGAAATATGGTTTTTGGACAGTTTTAAATATATAAATCCCGGTATCGTTGCCGAGGCAGTAGCCGCCAGAATTTGCATATAATGTGCAAACGGACCGGAAACCATATCCTTTTGCAGCTGCTCAAGCTGAGATGTAACATCAGAACTTAAAATGCCTGATTTCATAATCATTAAAAACATCACGACAAACAGGACGGCAAAAACTATTGCGCTCATAGCCAGAAAATAGGTAAGAATATAAAAGCCTAAACCGCTTGATTTCTTTTTCAGAGTCCGTATTTCATTTGACTTTTTTATTTGCGCAGGACTCGGCTGATAAAAGGGATAAGGCTGAAAATTTGCATATTGCATTTTAATCACTCCAATGGTATAATTTTAGCATAGAAAGGAATATAATTCAAGAAATATTTTCCGATAATGAAAAAATAATTAAAAACCTCTTGACTTTTGCTTAGAGGAGTAATATAATAACTAAGAACAATAAAGCAAAGCAGAAATGCTTTCACCTGTGGGGTGTCGTCTGCACGGGTCAATACCTTAAACACAACAGTTATTTTTGTTTATTTGTATTGCTATGCGGACGGAGTATTTCTGTCCGCATTATTTTTTGAAAGGTACTTTGGAGGTGCTTGACCATCAGCAAGAAAGATATTCAGATTAACGAGGAAATCCGTGACAAGGAGCTTAGAGTAATCAGCTCTGACGGACAGCAGCTCGGTATTATGTCATCTAAGGAAGCTCTTGCACTTGCAGAGCAGAAAAATCTTGACCTTGTTAAGATTGCTCCGCAGAGCGTTCCGCCCGTATGCAAAATTATGGACTATGGCAAATACCGTTTTGAGCAGGCTAAAAGGGAAAAGGAAGCAAGAAAAAATCAGCATGTTGTTGATATTAAGGAAGTCAGACTTTCCTTGAACATTGATACTCACGACTTTAACACAAAGCTTAACAACGCTGTTAAGTTCATTAAGCACGGCGATAAGGTCAAGGTATCTATCCGTTTCAGAGGAAGAGAAATGGGACATCCCGAAATCGGTCTTGAAACAATGAAACGCTTTGCTGACGCTTGTGCAGAGTTTGCCTCAGTAGAAAAGCCTGCAAAGCTTGAAGGTCGCAATATGCTTATGTTTCTTGCCCCAAAGTCCAATAAGTAATCACAGCTAAGGAGGATATTTATTATGCCTAAAATTAAAACTCACAGTGGTGCTAAAAAGCGTTTTAAACTCTCTAAGAACGGTAATGTAATCCGTGCACACGCAAACAAGAGCCATATTCTTAACAAGAAGACAAGAAAGCGTAAGAGAGGTTTACGCCAGACTGCTGTTACAGACAAGACAAATGTAGCTCAGATCAAGCGTTTGGTTCCTTATAAATAATCTATCGCTTGTACTGCTTTTTATTAATAACAATCGGAGGTAATATATAATGGCACGAGTAAAAGGTGCGATGATGACTCGCAAAAGAAGAAAAAAGGTATTAAAGCTTGCCAAGGGCTACTGGGGTTCTAAATCAAGACATTTCAAAATGGCTAAACAGGCCGTTATGAAGTCAGGCAACTACGCATATATCGGCCGTAAGCAGAGAAAGAGAGATTTCCGTCGTCTTTGGATTACTCGTATTTCCGCAGCTTGCAAGGCAAACGGCACAAACTATTCAACATTTATGAATGGTCTTAAAAAGGCAGGCATTACATTGAACCGTAAGATGCTTTCAGAGATTGCTATTGCTGATCCTAAGGCTTTTACAGCTCTTGTTGAGCAGGCTAAAAACGCTTAATTTAAACTGTAATTGCGTTTGGGTAACACCAAACGCAATTGGTGTTTTAGGAGAAAAAAGATGTTATTTGTTACGAGTAAGGATAACAGTAATATTAAAAAGGCGGTAAAGCTTAAGACAAGCGCAAAGGAACGCCGCAAAAGCGGTCTTTTTCCGGCAGAGGGGCTAAGAATTTGTATGGACGCTGTCAGAAGCGGAGCACAGATTGTGACCTTGTTTGTAACCGAAAAGGCAATACAGAAGCACAGCGAGGATTTTGCCGTACTTAAGGCTGCCGCTCAGACTACCGTGTGCGTGAGTGAAAGTATTTTTGCTATGATGAGCGATACACAGTCGCCGCAGGGCTTTCTTTCGATTATAAAAACACTTGACAAAACCAATGAGTTTGATACAATAAAATGTAATGGTAAATATCTGGCACTTGATAATGTGCAGGATCCGAATAATCTCGGAACCGTTCTGCGCTCTGCCGAGGCTTTTAATGTAAGCGGAGTAATACTTTCTGCCGACTGCTGTGATATTTACAATCCTAAGGTT
>JBJEOV010000039.1:0-13994 GCA_051880895.1 Ruminococcus sp.
TTTGTTTTTCTATCTTAGTTTGTTTTTATCAATACTTTTGATTATTGATATTGTGGTAAATTACAGTTTATCACACTAAACAAATAACCGACCTACAAAAACCTCCGGAGTGAATTAACACCCCGGAGGTAATTTCTTATTTTAAAGTATTTATACACTGCTTAAAGGTTTCAATCACATACCATGCGTCATCATCTGACATTGTGGTGTTCAGCGGAAGAGTGAGCTGGTTTTTGTGCATATTGTAGGTATTCGGATAATCGGTAATCCTAAAGCCCCTCTTCATATATGCAGAAAGCATCGGAAGAGGTTTGAAATGAACATTGCACATAATGCCGTTTTCAGCCATCATATTATAGAACCTGTTGCGGTACTCATCGTCCTTGCCGATAAAACGGACAAAGTACAGATGGCCGCTGCTCCTGTGATTTTCGTCACAATGATTAAGCACCTGAATCGGCAAATCCTTAAATTCCTCGTTATAAATACGGATAAGCTCATGGCGGCGCTCAAGGATTTTTTCGTACCTGCTCAGCTGCACCACGCCCAGAGCCGCAAGAATGTCAGGCATATTGCACTTATACTGGGTGTCAACAACATCATATTCCCATGACGCAACCTTGCTTTTCTGGTAGGCGTCCTTTGTCTGACCGTGGAGCGAAAGGAGCATATACTGCTTGTATATATCGTCCTCGTCGAGCCACTCGTGCGGACGGTGAACCGCTGCGCCGCCCTCTGCTGTAGTCATATTCTTTACTGCGTGAAAGCTGAAATTGGTAAAATCGGCAATCTCTCCGCACATTCTGCCTTTTCGCCTTGCGCCGAAGGCGTGTGCGCCGTCAGCCATAACAATTACTCTGCCGAATTTTTCCTGAATTTCGTTTTTAGGCTTAAATACGCTCTTCTGCCGCTCAACAGCCTCAAAAATTCTGTCATAATCGCAGATAACACCTGCAAGGTCAACAGGAATAATTGCCTTTGTGTTATGGTTTATCGCAGCCTCCATCTTGTCGTAATCCATCTCAAAGCTGCCGCTTTTGCAGTCAATCATTACAGGCTTTGCACCGACATGATAAATGATAGACGCTGTGGCTGTGTAGGTATATGCAGGTAAAATTACCTCATCTCCCGGACCTATTCCGAGAATGCGGAGAGTAAGCTCTGCACAGGAGGTTTGCGAAGAAAGGCACGCTGCACGCTCAACATTGCAGTAATCGGCAATACGGCTTTCAAAAAGCTTTGTTTCAGGGCCTGTGGTAATCCACCCCGACTTTAAAACCTTTACAACCTCGTCAATTTCAGCCTGCGTAATATCAGGCGGTGAAAACGGAATTTTTCTCATTTCAACTTCTCCTTGTAATGGGATATTCAGTGAAAACAACAAATCTATAAAATACCATAAAATTCAAATTTTAATGCTAAACTTCATTATACAACATATATTTTTAAAAGTAAAGCAGACAAATTAACTTTTCGCTGCTTTTGTTCATTTTTCTTCATTATTTTGGGCTTTTTCATTTTGCTCCGCCTGTTTTTTGAGCAGATATTTATTTCTTGTCGCCATACCTCCCCGTATATGTCTTTCGCTTTTGTTTGTTTCAAGTATCTGCCTGACCTCTCTGTATAAGGCGGGGTTTACCTTTCTCAGTCTTTGGCTGACATCCTTATGTACTGTCGACTTTGAGATTCCGAATTTTTTTGCCGCTTTTCTCACAGTCGCCTTGCTTTCTATTATATATTCGCCGAGCATTGCCGCCCGTTCTTCAACTATACCTTTCATAAATTCCCCTCCAATAGGTTTATGGTAAATTATATGAAAGGCTCAACTTGTGTATGCAGGATAATATCATTTGTGGAATACTAACATATTTTTACTAAAGTTTTGTTAAAATACAAATGAAAAATTGCCTGTTTTGTCTAAAATGATTAAAAACGAAGAAAATGTTTGTTACTTTATATGTCTTGTTAATCATCTGTAATTGTGCTAAAATATATTTATAAACAAAGATATTTTTGTTTATTTTATAAGAGTCAAGGGGGTTATTTGTATGAAAAGATATAGTAGCTTACACAAAGTTATTTCTGTTCTTACAGCTATTGTAATTACTGCACCTGTGTGCGTAATTAACGCAACCGCCTTTTCTCAGGATACAGTCACCGAAACCCCAAACTGCATCGCTTACAATCAGGATTTTTATAACGCAAACACCGAGCTTTGCAATACCATTAAAGAAGGTATGCAGAATATGCAGACCGAAATTGATATTGAAAGATATCAGTTGACTATAAATGATGTAAAAACTGCAATGCGCACCGTAACCGAAATGAACCCTGAGCTTTTCTATGTAAGCAAAACTACTTTTGGCTGTGCAGTGGGTACTTGTGTTGCACGACTTGTTCCAAAATATACATATTCAGTTGACCGTGTCAGCAGAATGCGTGAAGAGCTTAATAGCAGAACAAATGAAATTCTTGAAAACATCACCCCTGATATGTCTGATTTTCAAAAAGCGGCAATAATTCACGATGAAATAGTGCTTGGCTGTGAATATTCAAATTCACCTGACTCGCAATTCACACGCACCTCGGTTTATGACTGCCTTGTAAACGGATATGCAAACTGTCAGGGATACTCAAGCGCATTATCATATATGCTTGAGCAGGTCGGAATAAAATCCGAGATAGTTGAATCCTCACAAATGAATCATATATGGAATCTTGTGGCTATCAACGGTAAATACTACCATGTTGACGCAACCTTTGACGACCCTACTCCGGACAGATTCGGCTATGTATCTCACAAATATTTTCTTTTAAGCGACGGCGCAATCAAAACTTCTCCCAATATTTCCTCTCATTACGGATTCAGAACAATCAACGCTGCCAACAATACTGATTACGACGGCTCTTATTATCAGACTATAAACACCAAGCTTTGCTATGTTGACGATTTCTTCTATGCAGCCGATAATAATTACGGCAGTATCTTCGCAAAAGAGCTGGTTATGCTTGATCCCGAAAGTGATTATGTGGAGCCTGTAGCTGAGATTTCTGACAAATGGTACACCGGTGACGGCTTAAGCTATTGGCAGGACAGTTTTGTCAGCGTTGATGAATCTGACGGCAATGTTTACTTCAATCTTAATAACTCTGTGTGCAAATACAATATTACAGACGGCACTGTTAAACGAATTACAAAGAAAACAGATACTTCCGATTACACATATGTTTACGGAATGAAGTTAAATGAAAGCGGTAAAGTTTTTATTGATCTTAAAAAGTCTCCGACAGACTTTTCAAACGCTGTTTTGGCTGAAACCTTACCTGAAACGAATTGCGAACAGCTTGACATCGGACTTGGAAAGGGTAATTCAGCAATTACACCTCATATTTTATCAGGCGACATCAATGAAGACAGCATACTTTCTGTGCTGGATGTTACCCTGCTTCAGATGATATGCTCCGGCTCTCTTGAACCGACAAAAAACCAGGAGCTTGCCGCTGATTTCAACGACGACGGAAAAATTGATGTCAATGACGCTACCGCATTACAAATGGCACTGACTAACTCACATTAATGTTTTAGCGGTATTTTCCGTTTTGGTGCAGATATATACTTTTCATTTTTTATTTTTCCTGCAAGGACAGCTTCGTTATATGCGAGGCTGTCCTTTGCCTGTGCAAAAAAAACTCCGCATAAGCTTAAATTCGGCTTATACGGAGCATTTTATTTTCTTATTTAATTATTCATCGGTATCACCGGACTTAGGTTGTCTTTTTATCATTTTTCCGTTTACAAATACATAGTCGCTGCTGCTGTCGGCTTTTCCTATTGCCTGCTGTTCAAGGATTTTCTCAACCTTTTCCTCAAACTCATCAGAAACTGCGGCAGAACCGCCTGTAAATGAGCCTACATTCTCCTGCAAGCCCTTTGCTATAATAGTGTTTACCCCATAAACAGAAATCAAAGGATAAAGTATAACCGCAGCAACGATTGCAGCAACAAGCATTGCGCCCTCTGCAGCCGCTATCCATAGAATAAATACAAGCGATACCGCAATGAACAACAGCATTGCAAAAATATTTCTGAGAATATTTCCGAATACAAGTATAAATGAATTTTTGTAAATATCACGGATTCTTAATTCATAGGTAACCGACATTATGGGGACATAAAACATCATAGAGGTGAGTATAAGCGAAAACAGGACATACACAGTGAGCATAGAGCCGTAAATAAGACTTTCATTCAATAAAGAAAAATAATAAATAAAAGCAAATATCGAGCAGGCAATAATCGCATAGGTAACTACTCCGTGCAACAAAAAAGCCTTGAAGTTTTCTTTAACTGCACTAAAGTATGTTTTAACAACAGGCACATCCTTCTTTTCAATACCTGTTTTTCGCACAACCATAACCAGCCCCGCAAAAAACGGCATTGCAGGTATTATGCCCAGACACCAGACTATTATATTGTTAAAGCCGGTAAGATATCCTATTAAAACAAATAAGGCTGTAAATACCGAAAAAAAGCCTGCGTTAATCAGCTGAGCAAGCAAAAGCTTTGGAAATCGGGTAAAAAACCTTACAAAAGCACTATTTGAAAATCTGTTCATAAAAACCTTCTCTTTTGAAATATACTCTTTTGAAATATAAAAAAATAATAAATTTATTTTATCACATCACAAGCTTTTATAGCAATAGTTAAAACATATTTATTAATTACAAAACTGTAAATACAATCAAAATTTTATGTTATTTTGCTGTTTTAAAGCAGAAGGCGTCAGAATATAACTGCAAAATTTGTCGTAATAATTTGTAATTTTTTATATATTGTGACATCTCGGATAAGCGAAAAATAATAATAAATATAATTTTTTTAAACTTTTTTCAAAAAACTCTTGCAACTTTTACAAAAGTATGTTATTCTTGAGGTAGTCAGAAAAGCAAGGGTTGCTTTTCATTATGCTCAAAATGAGTAAATATTTGAAGTTAAGGTGAAAGAATTATGAAAAAGTCATCAATCATAAGAGCATCTGCTCTTTCAGTTGCTGCTCTTATGGCTGCAACATCACTCGTAGGCTGCGGCGGCAGCTCAAGCTCAGGTGCAAGCAACGGCGAAAGCAAAGGCGGCACAGATGCAAAGGGTTCGGTTTATTATCTGAACTTCAAGCCGGAGCAGGACAAGGCTTGGCAGACTCTTGCTGCTAAGTACACAGAGGAAACAGGCGTTAAGGTTACTGTTGAAACTGCTGCTGAGGGTACATACGAATCAACTCTTACAGCTGCAATGGATAAGGATAACGCTCCTACACTCTTCCAGGTAAACGGCCCTGTAGGTCTTGCAAACTGGAAGGATTACTGCTATGACCTTAAAGACTCAGGTCTTTATTCACAGCTCACAAATCAGGACTATGCTCTTAAAGAGGGCGACAGCGTTTACGGCGTTGCTTATGTTGTTGAAACCTACGGTATCATTTACAACAAAACTCTTCTTCAGAAATACTTTGATTCTGATTTTGCTACAATCAAGTCTATTGACAACCTCAACAATTTTGCAGCTTTAAAGACTGCTGCAGACGAGATTCAGGCTCATGCTTCCGACCTCGGCGTTAAGGGCGCATTCACATCAGCAGGTATGGATTCATCATCAGACTGGAGATTCAAGACACACCTTGCTAACCTCCCAATCTACTATGAATACAAGGCTGACGGCATTACATCAACAGACGCTATCAAGGGTACATATCTCGACAACTACAAGAACATCTTTGATCTTTACATCACAGATTCAACCTGTGCAGCAACTGATCTTGCAAACAAGACATCTACAGACGCTGTAACAGAGTTCACAACAGGCGAGGCTGTATTCTATCAGAACGGTACATGGGAATACACAGGTATTAAGGACGCAGGTCTTAAGGACGAGGATCTCGGTATGCTCCCGATTTACATCGGTGTTGACGGCGAAGAGAGCCAGGGACTTTGCACAGGCTCTGAGAACTACTGGTGCGTAAACAAGAATGCAAGCGAGGATGACATCAACGCTACACTCGAATTTGTAAACTGGTGTGTAACAAGCGAAACAGGTACAGCTGCTATGGCTGACGATATGGGCTTTGTAATTCCTTTCAAGGCTGCTAAGGAAGCTACCAATGTATTTGTAAAGGCTGACGGTGAATATACAGCAGCAGGCAAAACTCCGGTAAGCTGGAACTTTACAACAATGCCAAGCGAAGACTGGAAAAACGGCGTAGGTACAGCTCTTACACAGTATGCAGCAGGCACAGGCTCATGGGACGATGTTAAGACAGCATTTGTTCAGGGCTGGGCTACAGAATACGCTAAGGCTAACGGCTAATCCGTAAATCCATTAAACATTAAAGATTAAAATGAATGGCAGGGGAGGCGGCATCGTCTTCCCTGCTTTTTTTGACAGAAAGGTAAAATTATGTTTAAAAAACGCAGCAGAAAAATTTATTTCCTGATTTTTGTTCTGCCTACTCTGCTTGCTTTTATAATAGGTTTTATTTATCCGTTCTTTCAGGGCATATACCTCTCGTTCTGTAAGTTCCGCACAACAAGTAACGCAACCTGGGTAGGCTTTGATAACTACATAAAAGCTTTTCAGAACGAATCCTTCATCCGTTCATTCTGGTTTACCGCATTGTTTGTGGTGGTATCCGTTATTCTCATTAATGTAATCGCTTTCTTTGTTGCCTATGCGCTTACGCTCGGTATCAGAGGTTCAAATGTATTCAGAACGGTATTCTTTATGCCGAACCTTATCGGCGGTATCATTCTCGGCTACATCTGGAAGCTTATTTTTGACGGTATTTTGCAGAATTTCGGCACAAACCTTGTGCTTGACGCAAATTTCGGCTTCTGGGGACTTATTATCTTGATGTGCTGGCAGCAGGCAGGATATATGATGATTATTTACATTGCAGGCTTCCAGAGCGTTCCCTCCGACCTTTACGAGGCGGCAAAAATCGACGGTGCAAACAAAAAGCAGATTCTTACAAATGTAACTCTGCCAATGATGGCTCCGTCAATCACAATATGCACATTCCTTACGCTTACAAACTCCTTCAAGCTGTTTGACCAGAACCTTGCCCTCACAGGCGGTGCTCCGGGTGTTGTGTCCGAAACGAGCGGTACAATGATTTATCAGACGCAGATGATGGCTCTCAACATTTACAACACCTTCTATGCTAACCAGAATTCAAGAGGTGTGGGTCAGGCTGAGGCTGTAATCTTCTTTGTAATTGTAGTAATTATCGCACTGGCACAGCTTTACTTCACAAGAAAGAGGGAGGTGCAGCAGTAATGGCTGACAATGCAGTAAAGGCAGCTGCGGCTGCTCCAAAGGTTAAGGCTAAGAAGAAAGAAAAGCAGCCAAAGAAAAAGCAGACAAAGGGTATGAAAATACTTACAGTAATTTTCTCAATTATTTCTGTATTTTATGTTTCCCCTGTTTTTATTGTTTTTATGAACTCCTTTAAAACAAACACCGGTATAAGCAAGGAGCCTTTTGCATTGCCGAATGCAGAAACCTTCTACGGACTTAAAAGCTACATTACCGGTATGTTCTTTGGCAACTTCCCGTTCTGGAAAACAATTTTATGCTCGCTGTTCATTACAGTGGGCGGTGTATTCCTGATTTTGTTCTGCACCTCAATGTGTGCGTGGTATATTCAGAGGTCAAACTCAATTATATGCAAAATCATCTACTACTTCTGCATATTCTCAATGGTAGTACCGTTCCAGATGGTAATGTTCACTCTCGCTAAGACGGCTGACATTCTCCACCTCACAAACCCTGTCGGTATCTTAGTAATTTACCTTGGCTTCGGCGCAGGACTGGCGGTGTTTATGTTCTCGGGATTTGTAAAATCAATTCCGATTGAAATTGAAGAGGCTGCGGATGTTGACGGTGCAGGTCCTATAAGAACATTCTTCGGAATTGTGCTCCCGATTATGAAGCCAACCTTCATTTCTGTAGGTATTCTTGAAACTATGTGGATATGGAACGACTATCTTCTCCCCTACCTTATCCTTGATAAGTCGCTTTACAAGACCATTCCTATTCATATTCAGTACCTCAACGGCAGCTACGGTCACACCGACACAAGCGCAATTATGGCGCTCATCGTGCTGAGCATTATCCCGATTATTATTTTCTACTTTGCTTGTCAGAAATACATAATCGAGGGCGTTGTAGCCGGTGCCGTTAAGGGTTAATAAACCACAAAGGGCTTTGCAGGCTTTTATGCTGACGATACCCTGATAAAAATCAATCAATAAAAAGTTTTTGAAACAGTGAGCTGTCCTTGCAAAGGCGGCTCACTGTTTTGCATTTTTGCAAAATACATTATTCTGTTATGCCGAAATTCAATAACTGACGCTTATGATTTTATAATTTGCATTACAAACCGTCTTGAAGAAAATGATAATAAATGTATAATGAATAATGTAAAAAATAAATGCTATGGAGGCATAAAATGTCTGAAAAACGAAAATACACACTCGGCGAGGAAATTTTCAACTCGGTTTCACACGGCGTAGGCGCAGCTCTTTCAATCGCAGGAACAGTTGTGCTGATTGTAGCCTCGGCTATTCACACCAACGCCTGGGGAGTTGTCAGCTCGTGCATATACGGAGCCTCGCTGATTATTCTTTACACAATGTCAACGCTTTACCATTCGTTTACAAACGAAAAAGCCAAGGCTTTTTTCAGGATAATGGACCACAATACGATTTTTCTGCTGATTGCAGGAACATACACGCCGATTACGCTGTACTTTCTCAACGGTGTTGTCGGATGGATTTTGTTCGGCATTGTATGGGGAGCGGCGATAATCGGAATTGTTATGAATTCTGTCAATCTTGAAAAAGCAAGGATTCCGTCAATATTCTGCTATGTTGCTATGGGCTGGGTAATAATCTTTGCAATCAAACCGCTTATTGCCTCTATGCAGTCGCTTTCGCTTATTTTTCTTATTACGGGCGGAGTTTTCTACACGCTGGGAATTATTTTTTACGCAATTAAAAAGGTAAAATATTTCCATTCCGTCTGGCATCTGTTCACGATTGCAGGCAGCGTTTTTCATTATTTTGCAATTCTGTCAGGCTTCTGGAATATCTGATTTTATATTTTCCGAATATTCATTTGTCTAAGGCAATACCGCACAACAACAATCAGCGGTATTGCCTCAAATTTTATGTATAACTTTTCAACAAAAACGAAAATGAGTTTTTTCTTAAAAATTTTCAATTTTATTGGTGCTTTTTCATATTTTTTATGATATAATAAAATATCTGATATTTATATTTGAGTTGGTATGCAATGAAAACGAATAATTTATTCAAAATTTTAATCGGCACTGCCTGCATTGCCTTTCTTTTCGTTTTTGCCTCAGGCTGCGGCTGCAATAAAAACGAAGCTGCAAAAACGCAAGTGCAGAGTACCACTGAGCCTTCGTCAGCAACAGAGCCGGCTCAGCCTTCAACGGCTTTTGATGAACCTGAAATAAACTATTTTGATCTTGAATAATTACGGGGTGGTATAAATGAAAAAAGTAATTTCTGTAATCAGCATTATTGCAGTCCTCGGTATATCCTTTGCCGCTGTGATTTCTGCGTCGGCAGGTATTTCAGGATACAGTCTTGGCGATGCTGACCGTGACGGAAGTGTTACCATTATTGATGTAACACTTTTGCAGACATATATGGTCGGAGATAACGAGCTTGACGAGGAACAGCTCCGCCTTGCAGATGTCAACCGTGACGGCAATGTTACCATTAGCGATGTTACATACATTCAGTCCTATATGGCAGGCTCTATTGACGAATTTCCGAACGAAGCGCCTACAGAACCGACTGAGGAGCCGACTACACTTTCTGTTGACTCGGAAGGATATTACAATGTAGTTGTCAAGCCATAATTAAAAAATTTTTCGCCTTTACAGCCTTTCATAAAATACCGCATCTGCATAATTTACTGTTAGTGTACGGTGTTGCTGATGCTGTAAAGGCTTTTTTACCGATAAAGTTAATATGAGTATATATAAAATTGCAGATTTATTGATTAATATTCCCTGCAAAAGCGAATACACGAAGAATATGATGGCAGGGTATCTGACCGACAGCCAGAGCTGTGAGCTTTCGATTGAAATAACCGACGAGGACATAAAAAGGGAGCAAGGCATAGTAAAGGGCTTTACATACGGAATGTATGAATTTACCGCAATTCTGCGCAGGCTCAGCAATACTTTGCTTATGAGCTATGACGGTATTTTACTTCACAGTGCGATAATTGCCTATAAGGGCAAGGCTTATGCTTTTACTGCCCCCTCCGGCACAGGCAAGACCACTCACATTAAGCTCTGGAAAAAATGCCTTGGCTGTGAGGTTGAAATAATTAACGGCGACAAGCCTTTTATCCGGTATATAAACAATACGCCCGTTGCATTCGGCTCTCCGTGGCAGGGCAAGGAGAATTTAGGCAAAAATACCTCCTGCCCCCTCGGCGGAATTTTTATTCTTAAAAGAGGAAAACAAAATTCTGTTAAAAGGACAGCAGCCGATACGGCGGTTTTTTCTCTGATAAATTCTGTCGCTTATCCCAAAAATCAGGTCGGCACAATAAAAGCACTTGAATTTTTAGACAGGCTGACCCGTGATGTTAAAATTTTTGAGCTTAGCTGTAATATGGAGGACGACGCCTGCCGCACGGCTTTATCTGTAATTGAGGATGATTAAATGAAAATAAAAAACGGATTTGTGCTGCGAAAATTTGCCGACAAAATCGTGGCTGTGGCTGACGATGATTCGGCTGATTTCTGCAACACCTTTATAAAAATGAACGGCACAGGGGAATTTGTCTGGAATTTACTGCAAAACGATGTTGACTATGACTTTGTTATAAAACGCCTTTGCGATACCTACGATGTTGACGAAAAAACCGCAAGGGCTGATTTTGACGAATTTCTTACCACAGTCAGAAAAGCAGGACTTCTGAATGAATAGAATTGAAGAAATAATAGAAAAATCGGGTTTTTATTGTGCGCCTGTTCACGGAATGAGTATGTATCCCCTGCTGAAAAATCACAGGGACTCGGTTTATATTACAAAGCCTGAGGGCTTGAAAAAGTATGATGTGGTTTTATTCAGGCGGAGCAACAATCAGCTTGTGCTGCACAGAATATTGAAGCTGACGGGCGATACCGCAGTTATGTGCGGTGATAATGAGTACAAAAAGGAAATTATAGAGCAAAAGCAGATAATAGGAAAAATGACCGAATTCTGCCGTAACGGCAAGGTTATTAAAATCAGCAATCTGTGGTACAGGCTATATACGCACTGCTTTTGCTCTTCATTTAAAACAAAGCGTCTGCTGATGTACGCTTACGGATTTTTTACAAAATGACAAACACAAATTGCGGTTATGCCGTATGCAGACTTATCGGAAACTTAATAAACGACAAAAACAATACAGACAAAGCAGAGCTGCCGAGCCTGTCGGATATGGCGGATTTTGCAAAAAAGCATAATCTGCTCACTATGCTTTACCCTGCATTGATACACTGCGGATATCCTGATGCGGAGCTGGCTGAGATTGCCGAAAAAGCGGACGCCGAGTCTTTTTATCAGATTAAGACCGACGCCTTTGCTCTCAGGCTGTCTGAGCTGTTTTCCAAGTCGCAAATTGAGCATATGATATTAAAAGGAATTGAATATCAGAAATATTATCCGTCAAGCCTGATTCGCAAAACAAGCGATATTGATTTTTACATTACGCCCGAATACAGCGAAAAGGCAGAACAAATTATTGATTCTCTCGGCTTTGAAAAAATAAGCTCCGGCGACAGCACATCTGCTTTTTCAAAAAAGCCGTGCTATCATATTGAGGTACACAAGTATTTTTCACTTGATAACGAGGTTCACACTCAGGTGCTCAATGAAATCCTGAGCAATTCCATTAATAACGGCGGATACAGAAAAAGCCTGAGCAATACAGGCAACCTTATATACGCTCTTCTGCACCTTTACAAGCATATTTCAACAAGCGGTGCGGGTGCAAGAATGTTTCTGGATATTTATTTAATTCAGAAAAAAGCCGACGCACACGATTCAGAGCTGTCTGCGATAATAGAAAGGCTTGGTTTGCAGAAATTTTATGCCTGCGTAAGCAATATTGCAGGCTTTCTTTTTGAGGGTGCAGAACTTGACGAAGACTTAAAAAATGCAGTTGACTTTATTTTCAGCTCCGGAGCATTCGGCAGTCAGGCTTTTTATCACAGGCTCAGCGTTTCGAGAATTGAGGGAAGTCACAGAAGAAAAGTATTCAGGCATTTTTCAGATGAATTCGGCTTTTCAACAGAAAACATAAAACGCAAATATCCCACAGCAAAAAAGCACCCTGTCACGATTCCGTACTTTCAGGTGCACAGGGTGATTCACGGACTTATACATAAAAAATCCGTTGCCGCCAACGCCGGCAGTCAGTATAAAGCCTTTAAAGACAAAAAATCAGTAAATGATATTTCTAAAATTATGGAGTCATTGGGAATTAATATTAATAAAACCAAACAGTAAAACAAGCCGATTGCGGTTAAGGCAATACTGCAAGCTGTAATTGTATTATTACGGGAACACTGAATAAATATGCAGGTTCACAGCAATAATCTATATTATTAAAATCAATAATAATAATTATTACTATTTAAACAAAATTTTTATTTAATAATCCAGAATTTTCTACATAAAAATCCTTAATTTGTTGTGGTTTTGCTCGTGCTTGTGTGGTATTATATTATAAATAGTTTTAATATACAATTCTGTATAAGGATATGGTCTATAATGAAATTAACATACGAAAAAATTAAAATTGAAATTCAGGAAATAAATCAGGAGGATATAATAACAACCTCTTCCCCTTCGCCGACCGAAACGACGGAGCTTGAAAATATGTACTGCAATTTTTTCGAGCTTTCATAAATTTTTATGCACAAAAAATCATTAAATTAAAGCAACGCTCAGAATTAACCTCCGGGCGTTGCTTTGTTTTTTTCGGAATTTTCACTCGGGCTGCTCTTTCAAAGCTAAAGCACTAATCCCTTATTCCGATTTCAGTTTCTGCTCAATTTCTTTATCAGGCCAATAGCCCCAGGACTCTGTGATTTTGCCGTTTTCAACCTTGAAGTTTTCCAGAGCCTCAAAGGTAATATGCTTTCCGGTTGCAGGAATGCCCATACAGGTGCCTGTGTGAACGCCGTCATAGAGAATACGGGTAGCAACCATACCGCCCTCTGCAAAAACATCCAGCACCTTTACGCTCAGCTTGGAGAACTGCTCGGCAACGATTTTTTAAAATACCAACTGCGTCTGATATACATAGACAGACAGTGCAAAAGCCGTCATACCGTTTCCTATGCTTGATATGAGTTCACCGGACCATATTAGCAAAAATTTCTTCATTTCGTTTGCATCTCCTTTTCATTTGACGACTCCATTATAGGAAAATGCACCTTGCAAAACAAGAAATTTTGATTTACATTGAAGATTTTTTCCGCTACTCTTGGTAGTAAACCGCAGTTTTTGCGGTTGCATACCGAAAACTGCAAAATAATAGCTTTGTCGAGGCAATATTTTATGTATCTTTTTAAACAAAATTTAATAAGTACAGCAAATATAAAAAGAGCCAATTCTATATTTCAAAAAAACCGGCTCTGTTGTAACAATACTTAATTTTAAAATAGTAAATGGATTAAAATTGATTTTCGGTGGGCGAATTGCCAAAGCTGACAAAGGGCAATTTTATTTGGCACAGCCGAATATCACTGCATAGCAATATACCCCTCAAAAGGCGAATATAACTGAAAAAGACGATTGCATAAACAACCGTCTTTTTCTTGGTGGGAGAAGGTGGATTCGAACCACCGAAGTCAGTGACAACAGATTTACAGTCTGCCCCCTTTGGCCGCTCGGGA
>JBJEOV010000040.1:0-13792 GCA_051880895.1 Ruminococcus sp.
AATACAAGAGTTACCTAAAAGAAAATGCAGTTATAAATCAAACAAGAAAACAACTATTCTTTACTATTTATTCAACACTATAAAACACAACTCTTGCTCACAGGGAACCCCTGATGTGGGTTCCCTACGGTAAAACAGTCCGCCGGACTGTTTTACCTACCCTCCTGCATTTATCGGAGCATATTTTCGTGGGCTCTGCCCACCCCCGCAAGCCTTTAAAAAGGCTTGACCTAAACTTTTACCCCGAGCAGATAGTTTGGCTTAAATTAAAACAAAGTTGCCCGACCGAAAGTTTTTGTTTGATAAATTATAGTTTAAGCTATTAACAAACTTATTTTTCAAAGTCAATGGAAATACTCTTTTTATCGGTGGTGAACCTACGGCAATTTATGCCGGCGGATTTCAGCATTCTTTTTGACGCAAGCGTTGCGCTGCTGTCGGCGTATTTGTCGTAAAGATACACAACCTCTGCAATACCCGACTGGATAATCGCCTTTGCGCACTCGTTGCAGGGGAACAAATCGACATACAGCCTTGCGCCCTTGAGATTTTTACCCCTTGCGTTCAGAATTGCGTTCAGCTCAGCGTGAACCACATAGCTGTACTTTGTGTCCTCGCCGTCCCTGCACCACGGATAATCATCGTCGGAGCAGCCGAACGGAAAGCCGTTGTAGCCCGTTGAAAGAATAATATTGTTGCTGTCAACAATACACGCCCCCACCTGAGTGTTCGGGTCTTTACTGCGTTTTGACGCAAGAATTGCCACGCCCATAAAGTATTCGTCCCAGGAAATATAGTCTTTTCTTTTCATCTTATCCTCCTTATCAGTAGCCTGATTTTTTTAAATCTGCAAGTATCTGCACATAAAATTCTCTTATGTCAAAGTCCTTTATATTCTCACGGTTGAGGTCAATCATATCTCCGTGAGAAATTCCACGCTTTCCCTCTGTGGTAAGATATGTATATTTTGCGCCCCAGGGAAATGAATTTTCCGAAACAAGACCGTCGTTTGCACCGTCAAAATATTTTACAAGATTATACGAAAAGTTCAGCGGAAATTTTCCGCCGCCCGCTTTATTCAGCCTTGAGCCAAAGCTCTGATAATAAACCTTCGGCGAGTCAAAAACGGCAGCGTTCAGCTTTTTACAGCTTTCCTGCGTAAGGTCGGTTACAGCCGAAATAAAATCGGGGTTTTTGTCGCCGAATTTTCTCAGTGCGGCATTATAGGCTAAGGCTATTTTATCCTTGACCGCAGGCGGAACCTTTGTCAGCAGATAATCGGCAAAGCCGCAGCCACGGTGCGGTGTGTTAATCGTGGTGAGCGTTGCAACCATATCCTCAACTCCGTAGCAGGCGATAGCCTTTCTGCAATCAAGTCCGCCCTTTGAATGAGCAATGATATTGAGCTTTTCACAGCCGGTTTCGCAGATAATCTGCTTTATCCTTTCGGCAAGCTGCTTTGCGCTTTCGTCAACAGATGACGCCGACTCGTGATTACCGTAATAAATCACTGCGCCGTTTGCAATCAGCTCGGCAGGCACTCTGCCCCAATAGTTAAAGTATGCGCTGTCACGGAAAAACACACCGTGCACAAGCAGAACGGGGTACTTTGTTTGGCAGATTTTTTTATCTGCACGGCTTTTGTCAAGCACAGCCTTATCAATTTCAAAATTGACCTCACGCATAGTAGTTTTTATTATTATGCCAAGACAAATAAGGTTAGCTACGGGAACAAAGCCGCAGAGTGCGCCGATAACCCTGTGCTTTATGCCGAGCTGAACCGAGGTGCAGTAAACAGAAATCATACCGTTCCAGAATAAAATCACCTCTGCAAAAACAGCCGAGGCAAGGCTGATTGCCCACTTAACCCAGCTGTCGGGCAACATCTGAAAACCCGAATACACATAAATCCCGCACGAAAGCACAAAGGTAATCAGAAACTGCAAAAGCAGTTCACTGCCGTGTGCGCACATTCTGAGCCTGAATGACGGATAACCGCCCTTTGCAAAAGACGGAAAAACATTTGCTGGCAGAAAAAACAATATTGCAAGCGGTGTTATATACCACTTGTCAAGCACCACGGAAAGCAACATTCCGTTTATGCCGAGCATAAGCGCAAGCGTGATTATTAATCTGTAAAAGAATGTAAATACCTTTGATTTTTTCATTGAATCACCTGTTTTTATAATAACACGCACACGCAGAAATTGCAATAAAAAAGCAAAAAGCGGTTGCCAAAGCTGACAACCGCATAAAATATTAAATTATACCATAAGACTGCTGACGAGGTCTGCGTATTCGCCCGGATTTTCAATAGGAAGTCCTGCAATAAGGAGAGCCTGACTGTAAAGCAGCTCTGCGTACTTCTTTGCCTTTTCAATATCAGTCTGAACTGCGCCCTCCATTGCCTTTACGGCAGGGTGGCTCATATTAAGCTCAAGCACTCTCTGCGCCTTCATACCGCTGTCGGGCTGAACAGAATTGAAGTATTTTTCCATTTCAAAGGAAATGCCGCCCTTTGCTGTAAGACAGACGGGGTGAGAAACGAGCTTTTTGGACGCAACAACCTCAGAAACCTTGTCGCCGAGCGTTTCCTTTACAAAGGTAAGGATTGCACTGCTGTCCTTTTCATCCTCTTTGTTTTCATCATTGTCAATGCCGAGGTCATCGTTTGTTGCCGAGCAGAATTTCTTTTCCTTATACTGCATAAGAGTCTGGAGTGAGAACTCGTCGATTTCCTCTGTGCAGTAGAGAATTTCGTAGCCCTTTGAGCGCAAAAGCTCGGTCTGCGGAAGATTGTCGATTGAAGAAATATTCTCGCCCGAGGCAAAGTAGATAAACTTCTGCTCCTCTTTCATTCTGTCAACATATTCAGCAAGGGTTACAGGCTTTTTCTCTGTTGAGGAATAGTACATAAGTAAATCCTGCAATTCCTCCTTGTGCATACCGTAGTCGGACGCAACTCCGTATTTGAGCTGTCTGCCAAAGGCATTGAAGAATTTTTCGTAATTCTCCCTGTCGTTTGCAAGCATTGAGGTAAGCTCGTTTTTAATCTTCTTTTCAATATTCTGCGCAATGGTGATAAGGTGACGGTCGTGCTGGAGCATTTCTCTTGAAATATTGAGTGAGAGGTCTGCACTGTCAACAATACCCTTTACAAATCTGAAATGCTCGGGCAAAAGCTCCTCGCAGTTTTCCATAATCAAAACGCCGCTTGAGTAAAGCTGAAGTCCCTTTTTGTACTCCTTTGTGTAGTAATCATACGGTGCCTGTGACGGAATGAAAAGCAGTGCCTTGTAGGTAACAACGCCCTCAACCGAGGTAACAATAGTGCGCAGCGGCTTGTCCATAGCCATAAATTTCTCACGGTAGAAGTTATCGTACTCCTCCTGAGCAACATCCTTTTTGGCTCTCTGCCATATCGGGAGCATACTGTTGAGGGTTTCGGTTTCGGTGTAATCCTCATACTCGGGGTTTTCGCTGTCCTTGGTTTCTTCCTTTACCCTGCTGCGAGTCATATCCATCATAATCGGGTAGCGGATATAGTCGGAATACTTCTTGATAAGTCCCTGAATCCTGTACTGCTCGAGGAACTCGTCATAGTTTTCTTCCTCAGTGTTGTCCTTAATCTCAAGCACGATTGTTGTACCGATTTCATCCCTCTGAGCTTCACAAATCTCGTAGCCGTCTGCGCCGTCTGATTCCCACTTGTAAGCGGTGTCACAGCCATATTTTTTTGTAACAACGGTAATCCTCTTTGCTACCATAAAGGCTGAGTAAAAGCCAACGCCGAACTGACCGATAATGTCAATATCGTCCTGCTTTTCGCCCATCTCCTGCTTGAATTTATATGAGCCTGAGGATGCGATTGTGCCGAGGTTGTTTTCAAGGTCGTCCATATCCATACCGATACCGTTATCCGAGATTGTAAGGGTACGGTTTTCTTTGTCGGGCTTTATAAAAATCTTGAAATCCTCTCTGCTCATATTCAGCTTATCGTCTGTAAGCGCAATAAAGCAGAGCTTGTCAATAGCGTCGCTTGCGTTTGAAATAAGCTCTCTGAGGAAAATCTCCTTATGAGTATAAATCGAATTAATCATCAGGTCGAGAAGTCTTTTTGACTCTGATTTAAATTCCTTCTTAGCCATAAAATTACTTCCTTTTTAATTAAATATATGTACTGTATTTCGTACTAATATTACATTATAAATCATTTTTCAGAAATTTACAATAGATAAAGAATCGGAAATGTGCAACACAAAGGGCAATACCGCAAATATACAGTATTGCCCTTATTATATTGGTTTTATTCTATGTCGCAGTGAATTGCTGTTTCTGTTCAGCCAACAACAACACTTGAAGAGCCTGTGCTTGAAGAACCTGTGCTTGCACTTCCTCCGCTCGTACTTCCGCCGGGTGTATATTTTGACACAATGTACATCTGGAGTGCTGTTACATCCTGCACATCAATCTTGCCATCCCTGTTTACATCCGTATTATCATAAATAACATATACATTCTGACCTGAAATAAAAATTTGCAGGGCAGTTACATCCAACACATCGACCTTTTCATCTCCGTTTATGTCATATGGATCAATTTCCGGATTTTCAATATATGCTTTTTCTAAAATTTCAACAACAGTTCTCTCAATATTATCGGCTGATTCCTGTGTTCTGTATTCGCTTGCAACAGACGCAGCCAGCTTTCCCTGCACACATTCAAGAACATCGCCATAGCTTACGCCAAGCTCATTTACAAGATCAGCAGTATGGTCTGTTTTTCCTGTGTCTGCTATGCCGTCGTCAGTTATATATTTAATCAAAAAATCAGCTAAAAGGGTTGCATCTGTAGTTCCGTCTGCCAGAGTTGTACCTATAACCCTGCCTGTTGAAGTAATAACCTTCTGAGCGCCGCACTCGGGGTGATTTCTCCATTTCATCTCATAACATCTTTTTTGACTGTCTTCAGGACTTTCAAATGTATTTTCTGTCACATAGCAGGTATCGCCAAGACAGTCGCCGTTCATCATTACATTGTATGTCTGCGCACCCGTATTTGCGCTGAAAATTACGCAATAATAATTGTGACTGCCCGACGCCATAATCTCATCTGCATTTTTTGTCTTCATTACATCATAGGAATACAGACCGCTGTCTTCCTTAACGCACATTTCCTTTCTTGTCTGCCAGCTATTCCATTCACCTGTGCCGTCTGCTCTCCAGATATGGCAATATATAGTTTTATAATTCTTCCAGCCTGCCGATTCAACATCAAAATAAATCTTTGTGCCTGCCATAATCTCGGTTTCGTCACTCTCGGCAGCCGATACAGAGAAACCGCCGACAGCAAGCATACTCATAGGTATTGTAATCGCAAGTGCGGTGGCAGTAATACCCTTAAACAGCTTATTATGCTTCATATTATCAACCTCTGTGTAAATTTGTTTAATATTTTTTTATTTTTAAAAATATTATAAGTACATATTACAACAAAAAATAATATATGTCAATAAAATTTCATAATTTTATAATAGCTACCTTGCCGAAATTACGGTAATATTTTTGTATAATCTGTATGAGCAAAAAAAGTGTGCTGCACATAAAAAGGCCCTGCCAAGCGACAGAGCCTTGAAATTTATGAAATTTATAAGCCGATTAAGCCTTACCAACTGAGCCGAAGAGCTCCATTTTCTCTTTAACAGTAGCCTTGATAGCCTCTGCGCCCGGAGCGAGGAGCTTTCTCGGGTCAAAGCCCTTGCCCTGTAAATCCTTGCCTGCCTCGATGTACTCTCTTGTAGCGGCAGCAAATGCGAGCTGGCACTCTGTGTTTACATTAATCTTTGAAACGCCGAGTGAGATAGCCTTCTTTATCATATCTGCCGGAATACCTGTACCGCCGTGGAGAACGAGCGGCATTTCGCCTGTAAGCTGCTGAATAGCGTCAAGAGTTTCAAAGCTGAGTCCCTGCCAGTTCTCGGGATATTTGCCGTGAATGTTACCGATACCTGCTGCGAGCATTGTTACGCCGAGGTCAGCAACCATTTTGCACTCCTGAGGATCTGCACATTCGCCCATACCTACAACGCCGTCTTCCTCGCCGCCGATTGAGCCGACCTCAGCCTCAAGTGAAAGACCAAGCTCGTTACAGGTAGCTACAAGCTCCTTTGTCTTTTCGATGTTCTCTTCAATCGGATAGTGTGAGCCGTCAAACATAATTGAGCTGAAACCTGCCTCAATGCACTTCTTTGCGCCCTCGTATGAACCGTGGTCGAGGTGAAGAGCAACCGGAACAGTAATGTTAAGCTCCTCGAGCATACCGTTTACCATACCGACGATTGTCTTGTAACCGCACATATATTTACCTGCGCCCTCAGATACACCGAGAATTACAGGAGAGTTAAGCTCCTGAGCAGTTAAAAGAATTGACTTTGTCCACTCAAGGTTGTTGATGTTGAACTGACCTACTGCATAGTGGCCTGCTTTTGCTTTTGTAAGCATTTCTTTAGCGTTTACTAATGGCATATTAATCTTCCTTTGTAGTAAATTTTCGGGATAAAACCAAAATCGTCCCGAGTTATTTTTATTATACAATAAATCTTTTCAAATATAAAGTCTTTTGCAAAACTTTTTTGCTTTTTTGCAGAAATTCCAGGAAAAATCTCGGAAAATCACCTAATATTCAATATACACTCACATTAGTATGATATAATTTTGTTGCTTTTAAAATAATAAAGTTATATAATAATAATCAGTAAACTTGTAATCAGGGACTTTTACCCTGATAAGGAGATATTTTTATGGAAAATAATTTTAATTCTAATAATCGGTTTGAGCCTGAAAAGCCTTTTACCGAAAAGCCGAGTGAGCCTCAGCCTGCTCCTGATTTTAATACCGAAAGCAGCTGTTGTGCCGCTGACGAGCCTGTTGCCGAGGCGCAGAATACACCGCAGACGGAAAGCTTTGAGCCTGAAAAGCCTTTTGAAAACGGATTTAACCAGAGTCCCCCTCAGCAAAACGGCTTTACTCCTCAGACTCCCGATTATGAACAGCACAGACCTGACGGCAGTTATCAGAACGGTGCAAATAACGGATATTACAATCAGAATTTCAATCCGCAGTACAATCAGCCGCATAATCAACAGTATAACCCACAGTACAATCAGCCGTATCAGCAGCCTTTTTATCCGCAGCAGCCGCAGTACCCTTACGGCAGTCCTCAGCCCGACCGCAGACCGCCGTATCAGCAGTATCAGCCGCAGTATCCGCAGTACGGTCAGCCGCAGTACAGGCAGCAGTATCAGCCGCAATACCAACAATACGGACAGCCGAATTATCAGCCGAATCAAGGCTTTAATCAACCGCCCTACAGGCAGTATGCACAGCCGCCAAAACCGGCGGTTGACTATTCAAATACATACGCACAGCCGCCAATGCCGAATATGCCCCGCAAAAAAATCACGCCCGGCATAATCGTAATCATAGTTGTGCTTGCCCTGCTCTGTGTGGGCAGTATTTGCGGAATTGTTGCATATATCGCCTCAAATGCAGGCGATAACAGCGGCTCGGGCAACAGCTACACCTTTACTCTTCCAGACGACAGTCCTTATAATAAAGGCAATTCAGACACGCCTAAGCACAGCGAATCCGACTACAGCAGCAAGACCAATCCGTCATACGAGGGCGTTGACCTGAAAGCCAAACCGAGCGACTCAGGCGACTCAAAATACAACACAGAATACGCAAGCAATGAGGTTACGGATTCAATCGTAGGTGTTCTTTGCTACTCAGACGAGGTAACAAGCAGCGCACAATGCTCCTCGCAGGGCAGCGGAATTATTATAACCTCAGACGGCTATGTTATTACAAATTCACATGTAATCGGCAACAGCAAGACCGATTATCTCATTGAGGTTGTCACCTCAGACGGCAGGCAGTACAAGGCTGGCGTTGTAGGCTATGACACACGCACAGACCTTGCGCTCCTCAAAATGGACGATGCAAGCGGACTTAAAGCCGTAAGCTTTGGCAATTCAAAGGATGTTGCTCTGGGCGAAAGCGTAATTGCAATCGGCAATCCCGGAGGACTCAAGTACAACAACTCTATCACCAAGGGAATTGTATCGGCTGTTGACAGGCAGATAAGCAGTACAACAAATGTTAAATTTCTACAGACGGACGCAGCCATTAATCCCGGCAACTCGGGCGGTGCTCTTGTTAATATGTACGGCCAGGTAATCGGCGTTGCGTCGGCAAAAATTGCCGCAACCGACTACGAGGGAATGGGCTTTGCAATCCCTTCGGCTACCGTAAAGGATGTTATAGACGATATTATGAAGCTCGGCTATGTTGACGGCAGAGTTAAAATCGGAATTACAGGCGAAAACGCAAAGGGCAGTGGAAACACCCCGTCGGGAATTGCAGTTTACGGTATCGACAAAAACGGCCCCTGCGATAATACCGAGCTGAAGGTATATGACATCATCACAGGCGCAGACGGCAAGACAGTTACAAACTTTGCAGAATTTTTCGATATTCTTGAAGGTCATAAGGCTGGCGACAGCATTGAGCTTGAATACTACAGAAGCAAAGACGGCAGTACGGGCAAGATAACAATAACACTTCAGGAGAGTAAATAAAATAAAAATATGGTTATCCATTTAATAAGGTGAATAAACTATAATTTATTTTAGAGTTTTCAAGGCTTCTCCTTGAGGAGAAGCTGTCACGAAGTGACTGATGAGGTGTAGGACGCTTCAGCGTCCGTCATATACTATCGCATTATTTATAACTATAACGCCACTTCGTGGCTACACCTCATCCGTCGGCTTCGCCGCCACCTTCCCCTCAAGGGGAAGGCTTTAGATGTAATTAACTTAACACTAAATTATAGTTTTCCCAAAATGAAATCTGACCATTCCGTTTAGTCAAAGGAATGGTCAGAAGCAAAAATTCAGGTCAGTTCTCACAAAGGAACGACCTGAATTTTTTATATATACCTTCTAAATTTTATCTTTTTCTCTTCACAAACGGTATCGGAGTTTTATCGTATTCATCCAGTCTGTTGCCGTAGAGATAATAGTTTGTTTCCTTTGAAATAACAGGGGCAAGCACCACTATGGCAAAGATATTCGGCAAGGTCATCAGAGCGTTGAAAATATCCGACATTGTCCATACAATATCAAGAGATGTTATCGGCGCAATAAGAAGGACGATTACAAACAGCACCTTGTACGGAATAATTCCCTTTGAGCCGAAAAGATAATCAACACAGCTCTCAGCGTAATAGCTCCAGCCGAGGATTGTTGAAAAGGCAAACAGCACAATGCCCACAACGAGTATCGGTGTGCCTATGTACGGAATCTGCGCAAATGCGGCGGATGTAAGGTCGCCGCCCTCGATTGAGGCAGTGTCAATATCTGGGTTTTTGATGCAGGAACTTACGATTACAAGACCTGTCATAAGGCATACAACAACTGTATCCCAGAATGTGCCTGTTGATGAGATGAGAGCCTGACGGACAGGGTTTCTTGACTGAGCGGCAGAGGCAACAATCGGAGCAGAGCCCATACCTGATTCGTTACTGAAAAGACCTCTTGCCACGCCGTAACGGGCAGCTATCATTATGCCTGCGCCTGCAAGTCCTCCACCTACAGCCTTAAAGCTGAATGCTGACTGACAGATAAGCGTAATTGTCTGCCAGAGTACATCAAAGTTGATTACAAGAATTATAATACAACCCAGAACATAGAGAATTGCCATAAGCGGAACGAGCTTTTCGCAAACCTTTGAAATTGACTTGATACCGCCGAAAATAACAAGGGCAACGCAAATTGCAATTACAATACCCGAAATTAGCGAAACTGCGGAAATCTCCATTCCAAAGAAGTTGAGCACATATGCATTGTCAGGATTAAAGGTGGTATCCATAATATTTGCAATAGCGTTTGTCTGCACGCCGCAGCCGATACCAAATGACGCAAGGAGTGCAAATAACGCAAATAAAATACCTAACCATTTAAAATTGATTCCCGTTTTCTTTGAAACTCCGTTTTCAATGGCGTACATTGCGCCGCCACGCATTTTACCGTCCTGAGTCTTTACACGGTACTTTACGGCAATCAGCGATTCGGCATATTTTGTGGCTATACCGAACACGCCCGTAAGCCAGCACCACAGCACAGCGCCTGCGCCGCCAAGCGCAATAGCCGTACCTACGCCAATGATGTTGCCCGTACCGATGGTAGATGCAAGGGCTGTTGTCAAAGCTTGAAACGGACTGATGTCGCCGTCTGAATCAGGGTCCTTTGTTACCGACAGCTTAATTGCCTTGAGTGTTTTTCGCTGAACAAACTTCGTTCTGACAGTCATATAGATGTGTGCGCCAAGCAGAATTACAATCATCGGCACACCCCAGAGAATGTCGTCAACCTTTGTGAAAAAGTCATTCAGCATTTGCAGAAAATCCATTAAGTTCAATCCCTTCTTCTTTATTGCTCAATTACTCAAGCTCCCTCAATATCCTTTTTACATCACATAATCCGTTTGCAACAGAGTGCAAAAGCGGAAGTATATCATCATTCGGCAGATCAAGGTCAGGCACCATTACTGTAACACAGCCTGCCGAGCTTGCCGATCTGATTCCGTTAGGAGAGTCCTCAAGAGCCAGACAGCTCTGCGCAGAAAGTCCGAGCATTTCTGCCGCCCTGAGGTAGATGTCGGGTGCAGGCTTGCCAAGGCTTACCATTGACGCACTCACCGTAACATCAAAATATTTATATAAATCGTGCAATCTGAGGTATTTTTCTGCCCTCTCGGGAGGAGTAGCCGTTGCAAGCGCAATTCTGTAGCCGTTCTCCTTTAAGTGCACAAGCAAATCCTCTGCGCCGTCCTTAAGCTCAATGCCGTTTTCTTCCACATATTTATCCATAAGCTCCACACGCTTTGAGCGAACGGCGTCATAGTCAAAGCTGCTGCCGAAAATGCCCCTGAGCTTTTCCGAGGCAAGCGGCCGTGCCATACTCCTTATCGAGAGAGCGTGTTTTTCTTCCATCGGGAATCCGTAAAATCTTCCCGCCTCGCACCAGAAACGGACATACAGCTTTTCGGAGTCGAGAATAACTCCGTCCATATCGAATATTACGCCCTTAATTTTCACCGCTTCCCCTCCTTTTTATCTGCATATTTGAAATAAAAATACCTGCGCAGATAAACACAACCGACGCTAAGGTTTCCGCAGTGAACACGCTTTCATTAAGCATAACACCCGAAAGCAATGTGCCGAACACAGGCACAAGCAGGTTGAACACGCAAATCCTGCTTGCGTGGTGATGCTTTAGCAGAGCCGTCCAGATTGCAAACGCAGCCGCAGAAACAAACGCAAGCCACAAAAGCACAAGCACTGCCCTTATATTTGAAAAATCAAGCCTTCCGCCCGTTGCAATTCCTGCTGCGGTGAGAAGTATTCCGCCGAACAAGAGCTGAAAGCCCGTAACCGAAACAGGCTCTCTGTCACGCACAATTCCCTTTGAAATAAAATTGCCTGCCGCAGCCGAAAGAGTTGACAACAGTATCATAAAGTCGCCGAAGAGCGTATCCGCACTCACACCGCCGCCGCTGTTGACGCACAGAACACCGCAAAAGCCAAGCACACAGCCGATTATCTTGCAGATATTCAGCCTGTCGGACCTGAAAAACAGCGGAGCAAAAAGCACCGTAAAAAATGTTGCACAGGCGGAAATGACAGAGGTGTTAGCACCGCTTGTAAATCCTATGCCGATATATGTAAAAATATACTGTCCGAAGGTCTGCACTCCGCCGAGCAGCATAACGGGGATAATGTCGCTTTTCTTAATTTCAGGCAAGCGTTTTTTTCTCACTGAAAATATGAAAAGCACCATTATTCCTGCGAGGGTAAACCTTGCACCTGCAAAAACCAGCTTTGAGCCAATGTCGCCTTCGGCTATGCCGAATTGTGCATAGCCAGTCTTTATAAACGGAAACGCAGTGCCCCAGAGCAAGGTGCAAAAAACTGCAAGTGCGGCGGCTACCCTGTAATTTTTAATGCTCATCAGCTTAAATACGGCTTTAATTCTTCAAGCATTGCTTCCTTTCTGCGAAGTCCGGTAAGTCTGAAAACTTCCTCGCCGCCCTTGAAAAGAATAAGCGTAGGAATACTCATTACACCGTAATAATCGGCAACCTGACGCTCGGTTTCAACATTAAGCTTAAAAAATTTCATCTGAGAGCCAATCTCTGTAGAAAGCTCCTTGAAAATCGGAGCCATCATTCTGCAGGGACTGCACCACTCTGCCCAGAAATCAACAAGCACGGGAACATCCGCACCGAGAACCTCGGATTCAAATTCTTCTGCAACTATTTCTTTAACCATAGCAATACCTCCTGCTTATATTATTTTCACAGAAAACTGTATTATCAGTAAAATTAAAAATTCTGACTATCGTTATAATAAACTAAAATTTTACTCCTATTTTACATTATAACAGAAGAACCGCCTTATTTCAACTTTTTTTGCTTTAGCGTAATAAATTTTTATGGATAAAAATTGAAAAATACACACTGCAAGGGTAACTATAAAAGCAGTCAGGCATAAAATAATCTGAAAGGATGATTCGCTATGGACAATAAATACCCCTTTGTAAACACACCGCTGTGCTATCCATACAATGCGCTTGAGCCGTACATTGACGAAAAAACAATGATTATCCACCACGACAGACATTTGCAGGCGTACATTGACAAGCTGAATTCACTTATGAGCGAATGCAGGCAAATCCGTAAGCTAAGCCTTAACGAAATACTGGAAAATCCCTGCCGTATTCCCGAAGAAAAGCGCAGAGATATACTCAACAACGCAGGCGGAGTGTATAACCACAGATTTTATTTTAACGGTATGTCGCCCGACTGCCGTGGACTTGAGCGAGGTGTTCTGCACAGAAAAATGAGCGAAAGCTTTACAAGCTTTGAAATTTTCAAAAATGAATTTTCAAAAGCCGCAATGTCCGTTTTTGGCTCAGGCTATGCGTGGCTCGTTTGTGACGGAAAAAAGCTGAAAATCATCACTACCAAAAATCAGGATACACCGCTTTGCAGAGGCTTTGTTCCGATTCTTAACATTGATGTGTGGGAACACGCCTATTACCTGAAGCATTACAACGACCGAAAGGCATATATTGAGGATTTTATCAAGGTAGTAAACTGGTCTATGGCGGAAAAAAGGCTTTGCAGTCAATAAAGAATTAATTTTTACGGCAATGCCACCCATTATTATTGTGCGGTATTGCCGTAAAAAGCAATTTACAAAACAAAAAGAGCCGACTCCTGCGAATCGGCTCGATTTATTTAGATTTATAAATTCAGAGCGAATTATTCGTTAATAGCGATAACTGCGCCTGAACCTACTGTTCTACCACCCTCACGGATAGCGAAACGAAGACCTACTTCGATAGCGATTGGAGTGATAAGCTCAACATCCATCTCAACGTTATCGCCAGGCATACACATCTCTGTACCCTCTGGGAGTGAGATTGTACCTGTAACGTCTGTTGTTCTGAAGTAGAACTGTGGACGGTAGTTGTTGAAGAATGGTGTATGACGGCCACCCTCGTCCTTAGTAAGAACATAAACCTGACCACGGAACTTTGTGTGTGGGTGAATTGTACCCGGCTTAGCAAGTACCTGACCTCTCTGGATTTCAGTTCTCTGAACGCCACGGAGGAGTACACCTACGTTGTCGCCTGCCTCAGCATAGTCAAGAGTCTTTCTGAACATCT
>JBJEOV010000041.1:0-3040 GCA_051880895.1 Ruminococcus sp.
ATACTGGTCAATATTCCGTTTGAAATACATATAACTGAGTATAAATTAGTGAATTACGCTGCAAAGTTACTACTTTTTTGTAAAAACCGAGAGGAATGGCTGTTTTTTTATTATAATCTGTGCCATATTTATTCCGTAATTTTGCCGCAAAGATACAAAAAATATCGTTTGCGGCAAAATAAGCGGTTGATTCTATACCTTTTGTGAATATGGTAAAGGTGTCAAAGTATCAGTGTCAAAGGTGTCAAACTTATGATTTAAGTTAAAAAGCAATTAAGTTCTTGGTAAGAATTTAGTTACTAAGAACTTTATTACTATCATGTTGTTGTGACATTACTTTTTATTAATGTTTTCAAGAGCTTTCTTGAGGTTGTCAAGGGCTGCTTTCATGTCAGCAGGTCTTGCATTTGCCCTAAGAGATTTTGCGTTTCTGATTGCTGCTTCTCCGGCAAGCTCTGGATGCAGTTGTTCCATAATATCGAGAATCCCAATTATTTGATTTAGGAGTATTTCATTGAGCTCGGATTGCGATTGGTTAAGGGCATCTTGTGCTTCCATAAAAGCAATGACTCTGTCAAAAGCAACGGCATAATCATTGAATTTTGCATCTATGGCATTTCCAAGAGTAATGAAACCTTCACTTGTTGCATTTGCAACTTCCGTAATTTTGTTATCAAGTGCGAGTGTCACTCCTGCCAGACTGTCGATGGTGTTCACCATATTTCCTGATATAGCAACTTCGCCGTCGTTGAAGGTAATCTCCTTGATGTCATTGTGTCCAAGGGTAACGGTGGTGCCGTTGTTGAGAGTAATCACCATGTTGTATTCTTTCTGTGCCAATGCGTTTACAGCAGTCATCAGCATCATAGCCATAACAAGTAAAATGTTCTTTTTCATAATTCTTTAGTGTTTTTAAATTGTTACTGTTTACTTTTGGATTTTGAATGAGCCCTTTTCTGTTTTGATAACATAGACTCCCTTGGGCATACGGGTGAAGTCTATTTCTGCATTTCCGTCATTTCCTACTGTTGTGCTCTGAACGGTCTTGCCGTCGATGGTGAACACATTCACACTTGAACCGGCCTTAAGTCCAGACATCCTGGAACCGAATTTGCCACCAATCTCAACACCGTCAATGGCTGTGTCGTCAGATGAGTAGAACTTGAACGTCTTTACATCCGCGGCTTCTACCGAAACGGATAGGTCTTTCTCGTTCTTAATAACCAGCAAGTTGTCCTGATAGGTAATTCGGGGATTGTCGGAAATGTAGAACTCATAAGACGAGCCTGCATTTGTCTCGACCACTACCTTAGGTTCGGCATTGGCAAAACCTAATAGTGGTGACATCATCAGTCCGCATGCCAACAATAGTTTGAGTAATTCCTTTTTTCTTAATTTCATTACACAAATATTTATCATGCCTATCGACTCTCCCAAAATCGGCAGTTGGTAATTAAGGTTATTATCTATAAATAAAAAAGCGTGGAGAGTCTTACCGGTCGCTCGTTCCACGTTCTGAGGCTCTGGCATTTGCCCATTCGATCAAGAACGAGCAACGCACAGAAACCCACGCCGATTTGTATTGTAAATACCCTCGACATCTTTAACCTTAATTATATATTAAGGACAAGATGACATTTAGTACTATACAAATCACCCATGAGCATCTATCGTTGCCTTGTCTCGTGATCGAAGTTTGAAACTGCCAGATTCCAGAACGTCAAGAAACAAAGCGCATGATAAACGCTTTCCCATAAATAGAGGAATCCATCATACTGACCCACAGTCTGAATCCTATCTCCGCGACTTGCCTGACAAGTCTTTGGAAATCCGTTCGGCGTAGGCTCCATTCCACATTGTTATGGCTCTGTCATTTCCTGACATCCACATTTATGTGGTAATGGAAAATGGAAACCGTTACAAAATTACGTAATATTACGTTAAAAGCCAAATATATTTAAATATTTTAATAACATTAAACTATTTGTAACCTTTTGCCGATATTGTTTAAGGACAAAAAAACAGGCCTAATCTCACGACCGGGCCTGAATGCAATGTTTAACCTTAAAAATTTATGTAAAAGTATCTATTTACAAAGAGTCTTCCGAAAATAATTAGAGATTCGGGTTAATCTCATTCCACTTATCTACAGGAGGAACGATGTTGAGAGTAACCAACTCGTCGCGCATCTTGCAGAGGTGAGCATAGCTTGCGTCGAGCAGAGCCATCTCCTCGGCTGTTCCCTCGGGCATCTTGTAAGAGCATCCGTTGGTGTCGAGAGTAGTGTCCATAGCCATCATGATGTTCTGGTACTTCTCGTTCTTCACGTATGTTCCTGCAGGCCATGCGAAAGGCTCGCCACCCATGACGGCACGAATCATCTCTACCGAGCAGTAGGCAGGACTCTGCCATGAGCTGCGACCACGGAGCTGGATAATCTTTGCGCCACCCTGAACGACATCGTTGCGGAGCTTCTCCCACTCTTCCTGAGGAAGGGCGTCGGTGCCGATAATCTCGCTCAGGGGCTTGCCCTGAATCTTCACCTTGCTGCCGAATACAGCCATCTGCTCGCCGTGTCCACCGAAGGTGCGGCAACCGGTAACATCGTCGCTCTTAACGCCGAACTTCTTGCAGAGCTCGCTGCGAAGGCGGGTAGAGTCGAGAGCTGCGAGGGTTGTAACCTGTGATGGTTTCAAACCAGAGTAGAGCAGAGTAACAAGACCTGTGAGGTCGGCGGGGTTGAAGATAACAACCACGTGCTTTACGTCGGGGCAGTATTTCTTGATGTTCTGTCCAAGTTCCTCGGCAATCTTGCAGTTGCCGGCGAGAAGATCCTCACGAGTCATACCGGCCTTACGGGGAGCACCACCTGACGAGATGATATACTTAGCGTCCTTGAAAGCCTCTGCGACGTCGGTTGTGGCAGTGAGGTTCACGCTGTCATAACCGCAGTGGAACATCTCTTCCATCACACCCTCCATGCCTGGAGCATAAACGTCATACAGACATACGTTAGGAGTCAGCTTCATTGTCAAAGCTG
>JBJEOV010000042.1:0-3036 GCA_051880895.1 Ruminococcus sp.
TTGAGGGACTCAAAATGTGCTTTATCGGCGACGGCAACAATATGATGAATTCGCTCATCGTGGGCGCACTCAGCACAGGTATGTCCTTCTCTGCCGCTTGCCCCAAGGGCTATATGCCGCCCGAGCATATTCTTGAGTTCGGCAAAAAATACGGCAACGGCAGCTTTGAAATCGTTGAGGACCCGATGGAGGCTGCAAAGAACGCAGATGTTGTTTACACCGATGTCTGGGCGTCTATGGGACAGGAAGAGGAGAAGAAGGTCAGAGAGCAGGCTTTTGCAGGCTATCAGGTAAATAAAGAGCTTATGGCTGTTACAAATCCCGAGTGTATGGTGCTCCACTGTCTGCCGGCTCACCGTGGCGAGGAAATTACTGCCGATGTGTTTGAGGAACACGCTGATGAAATCTTTGAGGAGGCTGAAAACAGACTCCACGCACAGAAGGCTGTTCTTGTTGAGTGTATGGCAGACGGAAAAATTCGTGAATAATCACAAAAACGGGTATGGTAAACAATTTTGTTATTGGCAAAAAAATAAAATTACTAAAAATCGACAGTAATTTTGATGTAAGTATTTACAAAAAAGAATTATTGTGGTAAAATGTATTACAAAGCAGATTATCGGATTGTAATATTATCCGATTGTTCTACTAATTTTTTAGAGAGGCGGTATAAATAATGAAAAAGTTATCTGCAATCCTTGCTTCAGCTGCAGTTATTGCTATGGCAAGCGTGCCGGCTTTCGCTGCCGGTATCAACAGCGCAGAGCAGGCTGTTCTCGACAAGCTTTCAGAAGTAAATAAAAGCTACAACGGTGGCTTTGTTACAAATGCTGATGAAATGCTCAACCAGGCTGAGAACTATTTCAACACTATTGATATGACAGACGCAGAGTCACAGGCAATCATTGCCGAAATCAATAACGGTGTGGATTATCTCAAGTCACAGGGCGCTGCTACTGTTAAGGATCTTACAGCTGCACAGAAGAAGGAGCTTCTCGGCTACGGTCAGAAGGCAGCAGGCGTTATCGGCGTAACAGTTTCTTATGACAAGTCAGGCAAGACAGTATCTGCTGTTGATAAGAACGGCAACGCTATTGTCAGCTCAAAGGTTACAACTGACACAAAGGGTAACACAACAACTACAAGCAACGCTATTGCAACAACAGGCGCAAATGTAAACACAGTTGCAGTTGCTACAGTTGCAGGCGCAGCAGTTGCTCTCGCAGCAGGTGCTACAGTTGTTCTTTCTGTTAAGAAAAGAGAAAGAGCTTGATTGAAAATGTCTGATAAAAATAAGAACAGACGCAGGCATAAAAAAATTGGTGGGAAGAGTTTTATAATTCTTCCCTCTATATTTTTTGTGGTAATTTATCTTCTCGGCTACCTTGCAATTTTACCGTCATCTAATCTGCTTTCTGCCGCAGGACTGATGTTTTCGGACTCTGCAAGGGACTATTCCACAGAATATACCAATATATTTGTGCCGGTGTCAAAGGAAACAAACGACAAACTGCCGATAAGCGAAATTCAGTACCCCAAGACCGGCGAGCAGTTCGGCGAGCTGATTATTGAGGACTGTTCCATAGAGAACAAGCTGTTTTTCGGCGACGGAAGCGTGGCTCTCCGCAACGGAGTAGGCGTTTATAACGGCAGCTTTATTCCGGGCTACGGAAAAACAATTCTTGTGGCAGGACATAACAATACATATTTCAATGGACTTAAAAACGCTAAGGCAGGACAAATAGTAACTATAAGGACAAGCTACGGCAACTATACATACAAGATAACCGATACGGCGGTAAAAAAGGCGACCGATACCTCAGCCTATGACCTTTCGGCTGACAAGGAAAACCTGATTATGTACACCTGCTATCCGTTTGACGAGCTTGGTCTTACCGATAAGAGATTTTTTGTTTATGCAAAATATGTGTCAGGTCCTCAGATTGATAGAACATCAGGGGAGGGCTGAGGCTTATGTCGAAGGTTAAAAAAGTAGTTAATGTTTTGCTTTCGTTTGTACTTGCAGTTCTGCTCACAGTGCTTACGCTGGCAGGTACATTGCAGTTTACACTGCTTAATCAGAGCTTTATGCTCGATAATATGAACTCCAGTAATTACATCATTGAGAAAAAGGACGAAATTACAAGAAGTCTTACCGACCTTGGTTATGCAAGCGGTCTTGAGGAAGAGTTTTTCAGCAATCTGCTCAGCGAGGTTATGCTCAACGATGACTCTGAAAAATATATTCAGGACTATTATTCGGGCGAGGGCAGCGTGGTTGATAAAACCGCCTTTAAGCAGGCGTTCAACACTGCGCTTGATGAGTATATTGAGAAAAAGGGCATAAACCCGGACAGCGTATCTAAGGATAACAGGGAGTATCTTATAAACGAGGCTGCAAAGATTTACAAGCGGTCGCTTGAGCTGCCGTTTTTAGGCAGGCTTGCAGGCAGCTTTCAGAATTTAAAAACTTTAGTTCCTTTTGTAATTATAGTTTGCCTTGTGCTTTCTGCTTTGCTCTGCGCAATCTTTTTACTCTCTACAAAGTGGAAACACAGAGCGGTAAGGTATATCTGCTACGCAACCTCTGCGTCGTTTCTTACGACAGCGGTATTGCCCCTGATAATTTTATTATCAAAAAAGGCAGAAACCTTTAATATTGCCTCAAGAGCAACATATATGCTTTTTGTGTCGTGCGCAAACAATATGCTTGTCTGCATACTTTCCTGCTCGGCATTTTTCCTGATAGTGTCAATAGGCTTGTTCCTGCTTTACAAACAGCTTTACAAAAAGGCAACAAGATAATTTTATTAAGGAATTTTCAAAATTATATTCATTGTCCGATTACGGCTTTTGCTGTGGTCGGGCAATTTTTTGAGCAAAAAATATTCAGGTCAGACGCTCCTTCTGCAAAAAAAGAAAAAAGCAGTCGGGATTTGAACGGACTGCCTTTTACGGGGGGGTATCTATATGAAGTTACGGAAAAGCGGAATTGGTAGGCATTATAATTTAAGACAAGAGTTACCTAAAAGAAAA
>JBJEOV010000043.1:0-2973 GCA_051880895.1 Ruminococcus sp.
GCCCAAACCCGCAAGCCTTTAAAAAGGCTTGACCTAAACTTTTTGCCCGAGCAGACAGTAAGCTATAGTTTTTAACATATTTGCCCGACCGAAAGTTTTTGTTTGATAAAGTATAGTTTATCCAACTAATTTTAAACATTAACCTTTATTTTATCAAGCAATTCTCCTACCTTTTCGTGGAAAACGAGGTCGGCTGAATTATCCATAGGGGTTGCGTCACGGTTGATAAGAACAAGATGCTTTCCGTTAAAATATCTCACCATACCAGCGGCAGGATATACCGTAAGGCTCGTACCCGCAATAATCAGAGTATCTGCATTGGCAATGGCATTGACAGCACCGTTTACGGTTTTATCGTCAAGCCCCTCCTCGTACAGAACAACATCAGGCTTGATTATTCCCGAGCATTCACATCTCGGAATACCTCTGCCCGACTTTATATATTCGGCAGAATATGCCTTGCCGCATTTCATACAGTAATTTCTCAGCACACTGCCGTGCAGCTCGTAAACTCTATTACTGCCTGCCGCCTGATGCAGACCGTCAATATTCTGAGTTACAACGGCAGAAAGCTTTCCTGCCCTTTCAAGCTCGGCAAGCTTTAAATGCGCCTTGTTCGGCTTTTTGTCAAGGCAGAGCATCTTATCTCTGTAAAAGCGGTAGAACTCCTCGGTTTTTTTCATAAAAAAGGTGTGGCTGAGGATTGTTTCGGGCGGATAATCGTACTTCTGATTATACAGCCCGTCCACACTCCTGAAGTCGGGGATTCCGCTTTCGGTAGATACGCCTGCGCCGCCGAAGAAAACTATTCTGCGGCTGTCATCAATAATCCTTTGTAAATCCTCAACACTGCTCATTTTATAGCCTCTTTCATCTGCCTTACATACTCGCAGACAGGCTCAATGCAATCCCTGCCGTACTTTGCAACGATTTTTACAATGGCAGAGCCTACAATCACGCCGTCTGCCGACTGCGACATCTTCTTAGCCTGCTCGGGGGTTGAAATGCCAAAGCCGACAGCGCAGGGGGTGTCGCTTACGGAGCGGACAAGGTCAACCATTTCGCCGATATTGGTGGTGATTTCCTTTCTCACACCCGTAACGCCCATTGAGGAAACGCAGTAAACAAAGCCCTGCGATTCCCTTGCTATAGTCTTAATTCTGTCGTGCGAGGTCGGCGCAATAAGAGATACAAGCTCAACGCCGTGCTTATCGCAATACGGCTGCAGCTCGGCTTTCTCTTCAAAAGGAACATCGGGAACGATTACGGCTGAAATTCCGCACTCTGCGCACTTAGCCATAAAAGCGTCTGTTCCGTAAACAAAGATTGGGTTCATATATGTCATAACTGCAAGCGCCGCCTTCACCTGAGGGCGGATTTTCTTTACCATATCAAATATTTTGTCGGTTGTAGTGCCTGCCGCAAGCGAACGGAGGTCAGCCTCCTGAATTACTACACCCTCGGCAATCGGATCTGAAAAAGGAATACCGATTTCTATAATATCTGCGCCGTTTTCGCTCATACCGATAAGCAGCTTTTCTGTGGTTTCAAGGTCAGGATCTCCTGCTGTGACGAACGGAATAAAAGCCTTGCCGTTCTTAAAGGCGTCTTTGATTTTACTCATAAATATTCTCCCCTCTGTATCTTGCAATAGCGGCAACATCCTTGTCGCCTCTGCCCGAAAGATTTACAACAATAATGCTGTCCCTGCTCATTGTAGGAGCAAGCTTTATGCAGTGTGCAACGGCGTGTGCGCTCTCAATCGCAGGAATAATACCCTCTGTGCGTGAAAGATACTCAAATGCGCTTACCGCCTCTTCATCTGTAACAGGAACATACCTTGCTCTGCCCGTATCGCTGAGATTTGCGTGTTCAGGGCCGATACCGGGGTAGTCAAGACCGGCGGAAATTGAATAAACGGGTGCAATCTGACCGTACTTATCCTGACAGAAGTAGGACTTCATACCGTGGAAAATTCCGAGTGTGCCGTTTGCAATAGTTGCGGCGTTCTTAGGATTGTCAACGCCAAGACCTGCCGCCTCGCAGCCGATAAGCTGAACGCTCTCGTCGCCGATAAAATCATAGAATGCGCCCATTGCGTTGCTTCCGCCGCCTACGCAAGCCATAACAACATCGGGAAGTCTGCCCTCTTTTTCGAGTAACTGAGCCTTGATTTCCTTGCCGATAACGCTCTGAAAATCTCTTACAACCATCGGGAACGGGTGCGGTCCCATTACCGAGCCGAGTACATAGTGGGTATCCTCAACCCTGTTAGTCCACTCACGCATAGCCTCGTTTACGGCGTCCTTTAAGGTCATTGTGCCTGTTTCCACAGCGTGTACCCTTGCGCCGAGCAATTTCATTCTGTATACATTGAGAGCCTGACGGATTGTATCCTCCTTGCCCATAAAAATCTCACATTCAAGTCCTAAAAGTGCGGCAACGGTAGCGGTCGCAACGCCGTGCTGACCTGCGCCTGTTTCGGCAATTACCCTTGTTTTGCCCATCTTTTTGGCAAGCAGGCACTGTCCCAGACAGTTGTTTAGCTTGTGCGAGCCTGTGTGGTTGAGGTCCTCACGCTTTAAGTAGATTTTTGCACCGCCCAGGTCCTTTGTCATCTTCTCAGCGTAATAAAGAAGTGACGGTCTGCCTGCATACTCACGCATAAGCGTGTCAAGCTCTGCAACAAACTCGGGATCATTTTTATATTTTTCGTACGCCTCTTCAAATTCATTTACGGCATTCATCAAGGTTTCGGGAACGAACTGTCCGCCGTGAATACCAAACTTACCCTTTGACATTGTTTTATCTCCTTTTCAATCCATTATCCTAAGGAAACACTGATTAAATCGTTTGTGCATATTGCGAAGTCAGATTTTTTGTCAGGTTGCACAAATAAACCGCAGTAATACTGTCGTATTATTTTTGAGGATTTTTTGGGCAAGCTGGCGGAAAATATGCAAGCAAGATGTG
>JBJEOV010000044.1:0-2948 GCA_051880895.1 Ruminococcus sp.
TCCTGTGATTTATTTAATGGGCATTAAAGACGTTAGACCGACATCGGTCTAAAATCTTTAATGCCGGGTAATTAGTTATGCCGATAAATATGTGATGAAGCCTGTAAAATCGCCACGCTA
Organism: Ruminococcus sp.; assembly: GCA_051880895.1. Lineage (GTDB taxonomy): Bacteria > Bacillota > Clostridia > Oscillospirales > Acutalibacteraceae > Ruminococcoides. The sequence goes on from JBJEOV010000044.1 coordinate 121, forward strand.
AACAAAAAGTATCGGTCTAATTCTAAGCTACTTCATCCTTTCTGATATAGTGTAGGTGATAGCAAGTCACCAACCACAGAAAGGAGTCCCTATGAAATTTGATGAACAAGGGTTCCGTCATCTCGTTGACGAAACCATCGCCACAATCATACGGTTAGGCACAACGTCCCATGCTGTGCTTGACCGTTACAAACGCTTTACTGAAATGCAGGATATTAAAGCAGAAGCATTCTGCTGCAAAGGAGATAATAAGATGAAATATGATGTAAAAGCCTTTGAGCTTTTGTCAAACGAGGAAATTGCAGACGGAATTTTTGATATGCGTGTAAAAAACGACGAGCTTGCGCCGCTTGCAAAATGCGGTCAGTTTGCGCATGTATATGTTCCGTCAAAAACTCTGCGCAGACCTATCTCGGTGTGCGACAGCGAAAACGGAGTTCTCCGCCTTGTCTATCAGATAAAGGGCGAGGGCACAAAAATTATGTCAGAAATGAAAAAGGGCGAGTCTGTAGATATTCTTGCACCGCTCGGCAACGGCTTTACCATTGAAAAGGGCAAGCGTTACTGCCTTATCGGCGGCGGTATCGGAGTTCCGCCGATGCTCTACACAGCAAGGCAGACCGAAAATCCGCTTGTTATCACAGGCTTTCGCAATAAAGACCTTATTATTCTTCAGGACGATTTCAGAAATGCAGGCGCAGAGCTTGTGCTTACCACAGACGACGGCAGTGCGGGAATCCACGGCTTTGTCACAGATGTATTAAAGGAAAGAATAAACGAGGTTGACGAGGTTTTCGCCTGCGGTCCTACTCCTATGCTCAAGGCTATTGCCGGAGTCTGCAAGGAATTTAACAAGCCGTGTCAGATTTCGCTTGAGGAAAGAATGGCGTGCGGCATAGGAGCCTGCCTTGTATGCGCCGTTAAGGTGAGGAAAAACGGCGAGGAAATTATGCAGCATGTCTGCAAAAACGGTCCTGTATTCAACGCAGAGGAGGTAGTATTTTAATGGCTGATTTATCTGTAAAAATTGCAGGGGTTGAATTTTCAAATCCCCTTATAGCCGCATCGGGCACATTCGGCTTTGGTAAGGAATACGGAGAATTTTATCCGCTTTCAAGGCTCGGCGGAATTTCCTGCAAGGGCATAACCCTTAAAAAGCGTGACGGCAACCCGTCACCGAGAATTGCCGAAACCCCGTCGGGTATTCTTAACGCCGTAGGACTTCAGAATCCGGGTGTAGATGTGTTTATAAAAGAGGATTTGCCGTGGCTTAAGGAGCAGAATACAAGGATAATTGCAAATATTGCAGGCAACACCCCCGAAGAATACTGCGAAATGGCAGAAAAGCTCTCTGATACAGATGTTGATATGATAGAGATGAACATCTCCTGCCCGAATGTAAAGAGCGGCGGCGTTCAGTTCGGCACAAGCTGTCAGTCGGTAGGCTCAATCACAGCCGCAGTAAGAAAGCACTGCACAAAGCCGCTTATCGTAAAGCTCAGCCCGAATGTTACCGACATTGCCGAGATTGCAAAATCAGCCGAGGCAAGCGGCGCAGACGCAATTTCAATGATAAACACCCTCACGGGTATGAGGATAGACATCAACACAAAGCGCCCGATTATCCGCAACAACACAGGCGGAATGAGCGGCCCTGCGGTATTCCCGATTGCGGTAAGAATGGTATGGCAGGTGTCAAACGCCGTAAAAATCCCGATTATCGGTATGGGCGGCATCAGCACCTGGCAGGACGCAGTTGAAATGATGATTGCAGGCGCAAGCGCATTACAGCTTGGCACGGTTTTCTTCTCAGACCCGTATGCGCCGATAAAGATTGCCGAGGGAATGAACGATTACCTCGACAAAAACGGCATTAAGAGCGTAACCGAGCTGACAGGCACAATCAAGCCGTGGTGATTTTAATTAAAAGATTCCGAAGACGAAAAAGCAAATCGCAATTATAACCCTACTGCTCATAATAATAGCTTTTATTACAGGAGGATGTAAAAAGATGGAACAACAAAACTCCGAAAAAGAAAGGTACGAAGGTAAACAGCTCATATCCTATACTGTAAATACGTCGGGAAGTATGCAGGGAGGGAAAAACTCTACAGCGGTGAGCCTTAGTGATGATGGCTCGTATGCGGTCTTATTTATTGGAAATCAGAATAGGTATAATCTTGATATGAGATCTCAACTGTATGTTGTTGACAAGTCGCTGTTAGATGAAATTGCAAATATAGTCCTTGAAGATAAAGTGTACTGTGCAAAGGTAGGAAAAATAAATCCATATGTCGTTTATGATATGCCGGTGATTTCATATGGCTTTTGCTACGAAGGCGGAATTTCATTCGGTTTTTCAAATTCAAATGAATTAGCTAATACCTTTTATAAATCCGGAGATAAGATTGATGCGCTGATAAAGGAGTATGCTGATAAAGGCACACAGTATCCTACCGTCTATGCACCAAGCGAGAACGAATTTGTTGATTGGAAGAAGGAAAATGAGATTTCACTTCATGTGAGAACAGACTCCCCTTTCAGCATAATTTTGGAAGTATTTTTTGGATGTGAAGAACCCAAAGACATTACCGGTGATGTGATACTGTCGCTCATAGAGAACGGAAAAATCGCAGAAGAAAAAACCATAGTGAAAAATCTAACCATGAGTAATACTTCTAAGGTTTCAATGATTGGTTTTGATATAAACGGCAATCGGTCCGGCTCCTTTAATGAGAAAACAATTCCATTTGAAACAGAGGATTATCCCAAAGCAGGAACTTATAAAATAGAGTTTGCCGGCTACGAAACAACCTTTGAAATGAAAA